>DATLOR010000333.1:0-7227 GCA_035536135.1 Pyrinomonadaceae bacterium
GGTCTGGTTGTGTTTGCCGCGGCGCTTTATCTATACCGCCCCGCGCCGTCGAACAATTATACGCGCGTCACGGTCGTCGGCGAATCGCAGACGGAAGTGCCGCCCGATACGGCAGTTGTTTCATTTTCGGTCGTCACGCAGAACGCCAACGCAGTTACTGCCCAGCAGGAAAACGCACGGAAAATCGAAGCCGTGCTCAAAGCTCTGGAAAATACGACGAACGGCGCGAAACAGGAAGTCAAAACGAGTAATTACAGTCTGTCGCCCGAACAGGATTATTCGGGCAGCGGAATGCCGAAAATCATCGGCTACGAAGCGCGGAATACCGTAACGGTAACGACCGATAATCTGAATCAGGTCGGCGCGCTGATCGACGCGGCAACCAAAGCCGGAGCCAACAGCGTCGAGGGAATTTCGTTTGTCCTGCGCGATGACAGCAGCAAACGCGGCGACGCGCTCGGGACGGCGACTAAACAGGCGATGACCAAAGCCGAATCGATCGCCGCGAGCCTGGGCGGAAAGATCGTCCGCGTCGTCGAAACCGTCGAAGGCGGCGCGACCCCGACGCCGGTTATTTATCAGAATTCAACCGCCGCCGCGAATTCCAACGCTACTTTTGCAAAACCTGAATTTAGAACCCAAATTCAGGCAGGCTCGATCAATGTTCGCGGACAAGTCACGCTCGTCGTCGAAATCGATGCGCGGAAATAATTTGTTTTGAAAACTGAATAAATAAAATATAGAGACAGGCATAAAATCTGTCTCTATATTTTTTTGCGGTAAAATTCATAAAATTGCTTGTTTTCGATTAACCTTTGCGCGAAAATGAACGTATAACAAATTACCTGCATTTTAAAGGCTTATTCAAACAAAAGGGAAAAATATGAAAATTAAATTCTTTGCCGCTTTTTTGCTTATTCTAAGTTCGTTTGTACTTGCCGATGCACAGGCAACGCAGCAGCAAACCGAACTCGCTAAATATATTCAGGACAATTACACCAAGCGCGAGGTGATGATTCCGATGCGTGACGGCGTCAAGCTTTTTACATCGATCTACGAACCGAAAGACAAATCGGTGAAATATCCGATTCTTTTAAATCGCACGCCTTACACGGTCGGACCATACGGCGTGACGCCCGATAAATTTCGCGGAAGTTTGGGTCCGTCCGAGCTTTACGCGCGTGAGGGTTATATTTTTGCCAATCAGGATGTTCGGGGAAAAACGATGTCCGAGGGCGAGTTTGAAGACGTGCGCCCCGATATTGACAACAAAACGCCGAAAGACATTGACGAATCGACCGATACCTACGACACGATCGACTGGCTCGTTAAAAACGTCGAAAACAACAACGGACGCGTCGGAACTTACGGAATTTCGTATCCGGGTTTTTACACGTCCGCCGGTTCGATCGATTCGCATCCCGCTTTGAAGGCGTGTTCGCCGCAAGCCCCGATCGGCGATTGGTTTCGCGGCGACGATATGCATCACAACGGCGCACTCTTTTTAGCGCAAAATTATTCTTTTTTCAGAGGTTTCGGGCAGTATCGCCCAACGCCGAACTTCGATTTTAAATATATCAAGGAATGGACTGGACGAAAGACCGCCGACGGCTACGATTATTTTCTAAGTTTGGGCGGGCTCAAAGAAGTCGCCGATTCTTACGAAAAAGGCTTGGGCGTGCGCATCAAATTCTGGGACGAAATGATGGCGCATCCGAACTACGACCAATGGTGGAAAGACCGCAATATTCTGCCGAAGCTCAAAAATATCAAATGCGCGACGATGACCGTCGGCGGCTGGTATGACAACGAAGACCTGTACGGCGCACAAAAAACCTACAAAGCGATCGAAAAACAAAATCCCGGTATTTTTAACGTGCTGGTGCTCGGTCCGTGGGATCACGGCGGCTGGTCGCGCAACGACGGCGATTGGCTCGGCACGGCATATTTCGGCGAAAAAACCGGACAATATTATCGCGAAAAACTCGAACTTCCCTTCTTCAATCACTTTTTGAAGGATAAAGGCGATATTTCAAACATCAAGGAAGTTAACGCCTTCGACACCGGCTCGCACGATTGGAAATCGTTCGAAGGCTGGGACCCGAAAGCCGGCATCACCGAAAGCTCGCTTTATCTGCAGCCGGGCGGAAAGTTGTCTTTTGATAAGCCGTCGGAAACTCAAGCGACGGCGTATGACGAATACGTTTCCGATCCGATGAAACCGGTTCCCTACACGCAGAAGATCACGGCAAATTACCCGCGCGATTTTATGACCGAAGATCAGCGTTTCGTTTCGACGCGTCCCGACGTGCTGGTTTACCAAACCGATGTTTTGACCGATGACGTCACGGTGGCGGGCGACATACATCCCGAATTGTATATTTCATCGAGCGGCACGGATTCGGATTTTATCGTCAAACTGATCGACGTTTTCCCGGATGATTACACTTATCCCAAAACCGGCACAAAAAACGCCTTCGGTCAGGACGAATACATGAAACCGCCGCAAAATTCGGCGTGGTCGGTCTTTCAGCCCGGCGGTTACGAAATGCTTTTGCGCGGCGAACCGTTTCCCGCACGATTTCGCAATTCGTTCGAAAAGCCCGAGCCGTTAAAGGCGAACGAACCCGCGAAGATCAAATACGAAATGCCCGGCATCACGCACACCTTCAAAAAAGGTCACCGGATAATGGTGCAGATTCAAAGCACCTGGTTTCCGCTCGTGGCGCGCAATCCGCAGAAATATATGGAAAATTATCTAACGGCAACAAACGCCGATTTCCAGAAAGCAACGGAACGTGTTTACTACGGCGGCAAAACTAGCTCGATGATCGTTCTTCCGATTTTGAAGAAGTAAGTCTCAAGTTTCAGGTTTCAAGTTCCAGGTCTCAGGTTTTCAATCAAAACTTGAGACCTGGGACTTGGAACTTGAGACTAAGTAAAGCATAATTCCCAAATGAATAAATCAAACTTTTTCGCGGCTTTGGTTTCTCTTTCGGTAATTTTAACCGCTTCTGCCTGCTACAAAGCGCCGACGGCAAACACTTCGAGAAGTTCGACGACAACCACCGCGACTTCGACACCGGCGACCGCCGATAAAACCACTTCGCCGGTGCCCTCCGTGCAAACTTCACCTGCTAAAAGCGGCAATTATGAGCAAGCCTTGAACGATTACAACGCGAAAAATTTCGACAAAGCCGAAACGGGTTTCAAGGATGTTTTAGCTTCCGACCCGAAAAATGCCGACGCGCATTATTATCTCGGCAATATTTATTACAACCGCAAGGATTACGAAACTTCCCTCCCGCATTTCGAGCAAGCCGCGAAGATCGATTTCAAATCGGTCGAAAAAATAATGGCTTGGGGCGAAAATCAGCGCACCTTGAAACAATTCGATCGCGCCATCGTCCAGTTTCAAAAAGTCATCGGTTTTGACCCGAACAACGCCAACGCCTATTACGCACTGGGTTTAACATACATCGGCTTAAATAATAAGATCGGGGCGCGTCAGCAGTTGCAAAAACTTGAACCGCTCAATAAACCTCTCGCGGATAAATTATCGAAAGAAATTGATAATCTGAAATAACCGCAAACAATTAGTCCGAAACATTAAAAGCCGTTGTTTTCCATCACGGCTTTTTTAATTTTTGGCGTTTAGTTTTTTAGCCGAGAATTTGTTAGCTTTAAATTAAGACTTATTTTGTGAGGTTAAAATATTATGCCTTCAACGGCGATTGGTTGCGGATTAGCATTGATTATGGTCGGAATTGCGGGTTATGTCTGGGGAATAATGAACCATAATGCGAGTATTACGGCTTTGATTCCCGCACTTTTCGGGATTCTGATTGCGATTTTCGGCGCGTTGGCGCAATCGAAAGAATCTCTGCGCAAACATATGATGCACGCGGCACTGCTCGTTGCGCTGATCGGATTTATTATTCCGACAGTCAGACTTTTGATGAGTGTCTCGAAAATTTCGCTCACCCCGGCAGTTATTTCCCAGGCGGCGATGGCTTTGCTCTGTCTGCTTTTCGTGGTGATCGGGCTGCAGTCGTTTTTTAATGCCCGCCGTTCACGGGAAGTTTGATTTCGACCTGTAAGCCGTTTCCCGTATTTTTCGCGGTAATCGTGCCTTTGTGCGCGAAAACGGCGCGTTGGGCGATTGCCAGACCGAGCCCGACACCGCCGGATTTGCGGTCGCGCGCGTCGCCGATCCGGTAAAACGGGCGAAACAGATTTTCGAGCTCGGCTTCAGGCACGCCGCCGCCGTAATCTTTAATGTCGATTACCGCGTCGCCGTTTTTATTGATCAGCGAAACTTCGACCGCCGTTTTTTCGTCTGTGTAGCGCACGGCGTTGCGCAGAACATTCTCGACCGCGCTTCGCAAAAGATTTTCGCTGCCGAGAAAACGGCTGTCTTCGATCGCCGTAATCCGCACGGCTTTGTTTTTCGCCTGCGCCTCAAAATCCGCGTCGGCGACGATTTCTTCGACGACCTTTTTTAAATTGATCTTTTGTTTTTCGAGTTCCTGCGCGCCGCTTTCGAGTTTGGAAAGGATCAAAAGCCGCGAAATCATTTCGTTTAAACGATTCGATTCCTTTTCGATGCGTTCGAGGATCGGCTGCGATTCGGCGTTCGATTTATTTTTTGCAATTTCGAGCGCCACGTTCATCCGCGCCAGAGGCGAGCGCAATTCGTGCGAAATATCCTGCGTCAGACGCTTTTCCGAAGTTACCAAAGTTTCGATTCTTTCAGCCATCTCGTCAAAATCCCGCGCCAACTGCGAAAGTTCATCGCCGCTCCGGCTGACTTTTTTACCGACGCGGGTGGTCAGGTCGCCGCCCGCAAATTTCTTTGTCGCCGCTCGCAATTTACCGACCGGCGAAGTCAGATAGCGCGCCAAACCGTAGCAGACCAAACCGCCCGTCACAATGATCGCCAAAATTCGTAAGATCCACGTATTGCGGTCGGGAGCCGGAACTTGCTGAAGACGTCTGAGCTGAATCAGCATCACAAAATTCGAATTATTCAAACTTATTTTTTTCGCCGCGTAGGTTTCGTCCGGCACGCGGTCAAGTTCCACCTGATCGCTTTGCAATGCCTGTTCAAATAATTTAAGACCGTTTGCCGGAAGCTCGTCGCCGGAAATTACCTGACGGTTCTGGTCATAAAAGCCGATCGTCGAAACGCGTTCCGATGCCTTTAATCTCGTCAAATATTCGTCTAAACCTTTTTGTCCCTCGTTCTGATAGATCTGTCCGGCGGTCTGCACCTGCACATTAAAAGAATCGGAAAGCAGAATCCGCCATTGCCGCACGAGCGGTTCGTTCTGCGTTGACCAACTGACAAAACTGAACACGCCGATCAGGAGCGCGATCGCAAACCAGAACCAGAGAAAAATTTTTAGAAATAAAGTCATTCAATTTCGGATTTGGGATTTCGGATTTGGGATTTCAAGGAATTCAATCCGAATTCCGCAATCCTAAATCCGAAATCAAACCACTGTATAAATATACCCGACCGAGCGGATCGTTTTGATTCTTTCGCTTTCGTCTTCGCGCGCGCCGAGTTTTTTCCGCAGATTGCTGACGTGCATATCGAGGCTTCGGTCAAACGGCGAAAGCCGGCGGTCTAAAACCCTTTGGCTCAAATCTTCCTTTTTGACGATTTTTCCGGCATATTCGAGCAGCGCGACAAGCAGATCGAATTCGACCGCCGTCAGATTCAATTCCGCCCCGTTGATCTTCGCCGTGCGCCCCGTGAGCGAAACTTCGATGTCGTCAACCGTAAAAGTTTCGGGTGTCGCTTTTTTCTCGTCGCCGTCATTTACGCGGCGCAAAACGGCGCGCAGCCGTGCGACCAGTTCACGCGGATTAAAAGGTTTCGGCAAATAATCGTCCGCGCCGATCTCAAGCCCGACAATGCGTTCCATATCATCGCCTTTCGCGGTCAGCATCACGACGGGGAGTTTCGAAGATTTTCGCAGATCGCGCAAAACGTCGAAACCGTTTTTCTTCGGAAGCATTACGTCCAGAACCGCTAATTCATAATCGCCTGAAAGGGCTTTTTGCAAACCGCTTTCGCCGTCGTGAACGGCTTCGGTCTCAAAACCTTCGACGCTCAAATATTCGGCGACCAGCTCGCAAAGTTCCTCGTCATCATCAATTATCAGAATTTTACTCATAACGTCTGAAAATCATTTTACGCCAAAACGAGCGGCGATGCCTAAACCTTTACATTTCTTTGCACTAAACCACGATAAATTTACGTTCCGCGCCCGAAATATTTCGTTAGATACTTCTGAACGCGGCAATATAGCGGCGGAATTTTAAGAGGTATTTAAGTTAGGAGAAATAATGAAAAAATCAGTAATAGCAATTATCGCCATCGCCGTTTTAGGTTTGGGAACGATATTTATTTTCGCCCAAAAAGGCAAACGCGAAGGTTTCGGCGGACGAGGTTTCGGCGGTCGCGGGTTTGAGCGGATCGCGCAAAAGTTAAACTTGACCGACGAGCAAAAAACGCAGGTCAAAACGATTACGGAAGATTCCAAAACACGTATCAAACCTTTGATGGAAAGTCTTCGGGAAAGCCATAAACAAGCGGAAAACCTCGGCGTTGACGGAACTTTCAATGAAGAACAGGTCAACCAGATCGCGGCAAGTCAATCGGAAACGATGAAGCAATTATTCATCGAAAAAGAAAAAACCAAAGCTCAGATCTTTGCGGTTCTGACGCCCGAACAGCGCACCGAAGCGGCAAAAATGAAAGAGCAGTTCAAGGACGGCTTCAAAGATCGCTTCAAAAAACGCGGCGGCGGAAAAATTGAAGCTCCCGGGACGGAAGAATAGTTTTCATTAAAGAAAACATGGGCAAAGCACGGTTTCAAATCAAACCGTGCTTTTTATTTTGTAAATTTCATAACCTTTTTTTCGGCTTCGCGTATTGACATTGCCGAATAAAAATTTAATAAAATTAAGTTAATGCCGACAAATATTACCGAACTAAAAGACGAAGAACGCGGAAAGATAATTTTACGCATCGAAGGTTCGCTGATGCACGAAGATGCGATCCTGATCGAAAAGATCGCGCTCGATCTGCGCGAGCAGCGCGGCAGAAACATTACGCTTGATCTTGCCGATCTGGATTTTCTCGACTCGGACAGTGCGCCGATCCTGAAACGAATCGAGCGCGAACACGGCTTTGAGATCGAAGGCATCGAATTT
>DATLOR010000334.1:0-6384 GCA_035536135.1 Pyrinomonadaceae bacterium
TAAAGGCATTTTGCAAAGTTTTTAGAAAATTTTATGTTAATCGTTATGAAAGCCGACGCAACGGTCGAAGATATTCGCCGCGTCGAGGAAGTTATCGAAAAATTAGGTTTTCGCCCGCACACGATGCCGGGCGAGGGACGCACCGCGATCGGGATCACGGGCAACAAAGGCGCGGTGGACCCGACGCATTTTGAAAATCTTTCGGGTGTTGCCGAAGCGATTCGCGTGACCAAACAATATAAGTTGATTTCCAAGGATCTGCGTCCCGAAAAATCGATAATCAAGGTCGGCAACGCGACCATCGGCGGCGATGAATTAGCGGTTATCGCCGGACCTTGCGCGGTCGAAACGGTCGATCAGGTATTTTCAGTCGCCGAAGCGGTTGCCAAATCCGGCGCTAAATTCTTTCGCGGCGGTGCATTCAAACCGCGCACTTCGCCGTATGCTTTTCAGGGCAAAGGCGAGGACGGTCTGAAAATTTTGGCTGAGGTGCGCGACCAATTCGGTTTGAACATCGTGACCGAAGCGATGGACGAGCGCGGCGTTGATCTGGTCGAAAAATACGGCGACTGTATTCAGATCGGGGCACGCAATATGCAGAATTTTTCGCTTTTGAAATATGTCGGGCAAACGCGCAAACCCGTTTTGCTGAAACGCGGAATGGCGGCGACACTTGACGAATTTTTGCTGGCTGCCGAATATGTCATGGCGGAAGGAAATTACGACGTGATTCTTTGCGAACGCGGCATCCGAACATTCGGCAGTCACGCCCGCAACACGATGGATCTGTCGGTCGTTCCGGCGGTTCAAAAACTGACGCATTTACCGATAATCGTTGACCCTTCGCACGGAACCGGCAGAAATTACATGGTCAACCCGCTCGCGCGCGCAGGCGTTGCCGTCGGCGCAGACGGTTTGATCATCGAAGTTCATCCCTGCCCCGAAGAAGCTCTCTGCGACGGCGCGCAAGCTCTGACCTTGGAACAATATTCCGAGCTTTACGCACAAGTCAACGCGATTCACGAAATCCTAGCTAAAGAAGAAATGGCGATTGCCCTGGCTTAAATTCAGACCTGAATAGCAAAAATAAAAGGCTGCAAACGAGCAGCCTTTTATTTATTTTGAATCAGCTTTTGCCGAATCCAATCCGCCAATTCTTCCTCGCTCAAATTCCCTTCTGCCAACTTTAGAAAAGTCAGATATTTTTCTTCCTGATTTGCTTCCATATTAAAACCGTTAAAAAGCAAAAAGGTTCGCGTAACAACCAAAGCCGTTCGTTTATTTCCGTCAATAAACGGATGATTTTTAGCAATGCCGTATGCAAGGGATGCGGCAAGCGCGGAAATATCCGGCGGTACTTCGCTGTAAGCCAAAAGATTCTGGGGACGCGCCAATGCCGATAAAAGCAATCCTTCATCACGCACACCATCGCTTCCGCCGTGTTCCGCAATTTGGCGTTTGTGAATGGCTTGGACGGTTTCTTCCAAAAGCCATTTAATATCAGTCATAACTATTCGGCGAGCTTTCGCAGAGCGTCGCGGTCTTCGCGCATCACTTGCTCGGCGAGTTTCATTTGTTCGGCAACTTCGGGATTAAAAGGAGTCAGTTCAATTCCCTTTGAGGTTTCGATCGCAAAAAGCGTATCGCCTTTTGAAACGCGAAGTTTTTCCAATATTTCTTTCGGCAAAATCACGCCTGTTGAGTTTCCGATTGTTGTTATTTTCAGCTTACTTGTCATAAATCCTCTCAATTAATATAACAATTGTTATAACATTGAATCAAGCAAAAAAATCCGCGCCTGTTTTTCCCGAAACAAGCGCGGATTTTTTGTTCGTTTCGCCTTTTGCCTATTTTGCCAAACGAAGTTTTAGTAAACCGTAAAATTGAATGTAGCAGCTGAGCATTGCGGTGACGATCAAAAGCGTCATCGGCAGAAATCTGAACATTTCGGGTAGAACACCGAGCGATTGTTTGAACATTACGCCGACCGAAACAGCAAACGCGGCGATCAAAGTTCTGCCTAATACCCAATTTCCGAATTTCGGTTTTTCATCCGCGGAAAGAAAATAAGGCAGAACAATAAGCATCATCAGCGTGATCGCAAAAAATACAGTGTCTAGTGCAAAATTATTGAGCATTTGCCCGAACTCGACTGCCAGAAAGAAAAGAACAAAGGTTGTATCGATCGCAAAGCTTTTGTCTGCTGTGTTCGAGCGTTCAATCTGTTCGATTTGCGTTAATGTTTTCATATATTTGATTTACCAGAAAAACCTGCAAAAAACTGACGCTTAAAATTCAAGCAATTGCCTTAAAAATTTATTTACCCGGATTTTTGAACTGCGAATAAGCGACGCGGAAAAGTTCCGAGAGAGCCTTCGCCGTTTCCGGTGTCAGATTTTTATCGGCACGAAGATGCGCTTCGACGATTTCCGGCGTTGCTTCATGCGGATAATATATAACAGGTTCAATCGTCTCTTCATTCCCGTTTTTCTTCATCACGCGGTCAACCGGCATATCGAGCCAGCTCGTCAAACGCGCAATATTGTCGGCATCAGGCTTGCCCGTTCCGTTCTCGATCCGCGACAGCGTCGAAGCCGAAACCAGCGTCACATCTGCAACATCACGCAGACTCAAACTTAATTCTTCGCGCCGGCGTTTGATTGCTCTGCCTAACTCAACAGTGTTAATGAAACTATCATTTTTGTATGCCATATTCTTTCTCCACTTTATCCAAAGATTCCGATGCTTTTGTTGCATTGGTCTTAACTCTGTTTCAAACATAGCACAAGAAAAATTTATATGCAACACTCCGTTTCACGCTTGCAACAAATAAATTTGTCTGATACAATGTTTCATAGATGAAACGAGAGCGTTTTATCGGACAGTAACATAGTAATTTTGAATCGGTTTTTGTTGAGGTTTAATTAAAAACCGATTCAATTTTAGGAGTAAAAAGATGACAGCAATAGTAGTCGAAAAAAATTTAACGGAGAAACGTGAAAAACGTGCCAGATCAATTGCGGCAATGGGTTTAGTCAATCGTGAGAACGATAAATTCCGCGTTTCCACGCCGAGTTTGCGCGGTAAACAAACTTCATATGAAGTTTGGCGCGACACGTCGGGAAAAATCCGTTGCAATTGTTTGGAGTTTGAAGAAGCGGCTGTCACGGATTCGGCATTTCGTTGCGAACATATCTTAGCGGTGAAATACGCTCTGGTCGCAAAAAATACCGAACCCGCCACGAAACAACCGGTTCAGATCGAAACTGAAACGGAAGTTGTTTTGGAAGACAAAAGCGCAACTGAGTCATCCGATTTGGGATTGAAGAGTGCGGATCCCGGATTGAAAAATAAATCCGAAATCCGAAATCCGAAAACCCAGATGTCCACGGATGGCGAACAGAAGACTGTTGAAGTTCAGGCAGATGTTTCGGAAAACGGACGATCCGAAGCAGTTGAAGCCGACTTGCAGCAACTTGCGAACACACAAGGAGAAAATAAAATGACACAGGAAAATTTAAGAGAATTGGATAGTTTTGTGACGGCGGAAGAAGCGGAAATGAGCGATGCGCCGAACAATGTTTTGAATTTTACGTCAACGCTCAAGGAGCTTCGTAAAAATGTTGACCCGAATCTGGTCAAGCAGCGGGAAGGCTGGCGCGACCGCAACGGCAACACCCATTACGTCGATTATGTCGAATGGCACACGGTTGCGGACATTTTAGACCAGCACGCGCCGAACTGGTCGCACGCCGTTAAAGATATTCGTCAGATCGGCGAAATTTTTACCGTGACGGTTGCGATCACGATCGACGGCGTGACGCGCGAAGGCATCGGAACCGGCACCGCCGAATCCGAACTCGGCATCAAGAAAGCCGAACACGACGCGCTCAAACGCGCAGCCGTTAAATTCGGCATTGCCCGCGATCTTTACAAACGCGAATCGGAAGTGATCGAACGCGACGGCGCGGTTCCGCCGCCGACCGATAACGGCGGAATTCCGGCGAACCCGATCGCACGTTCTTTGTCGGATCTCGTGACGGCGAAACAGCTCGGTATGATTCGCGCCATCTCACGCGAAATCGGAGTTGATCCCGATCACGAATGCAACACGATCATGCAGTGCAAAACCGACGAGCTCTCGAAAAAAGCGGCTTCGAGCCTGATTCAGCACTTGCAGGACCTGCAGAAAAATCAGGAAGCCGATGCAAACGTCCCGATGCGCCGGGCAAGCTAACTTTGAGAAGCTGCGTAACGCAAAATTTACGCAGCTTCTTTTCAGTTGATTGAGTTGTGAAAAACCGTCTGCTTTCTCCATGAAGCTATAAATACCTCATATTCACAACTCAATCCTCACCTAAAATTTTACGTTTTTTGAAAAAATTGTTTCTTCAAACTTTTTTGTTTCTTCCAAAAAAGTGTTATTCTGCAAAGAATTTATGTACTTCAGAGAACATAAATCTTGCCCCGAATAAAACACAATGGAGAGGAAAATAAAATGGCAGGAAAGTTTGAAATTAAACAATCAGCAAACGGCAAGTTTCACTTCAATTTGAAGGCTGGAAACGGACAGATTATTTTGTCCAGCGAGATGTATGAAACAAAAGCGGCGGCGGAAAACGGAATCGAATCGGTTCAAAAGAACTCGGCTGACGCAGCGCGATTTGAAAAACGGACTTCATCAAAAGGCGATCCGTATTTCGTTTTGAAAGCCGGAAACGGACAGGAAATCGGCAGAAGCGAAATGTATTCTTCCGAATCGGCTTGCGACAACGGCATCGAATCCGTTCAATCAAACGCTCCCGGCGCAGAAATTGTGGATACAACTCAAGCCTGAAAACTGAATTAAATTTGTCTTGACCCGAAATTTAAAGGGGACAGGCAAAAGATTCGCGGTATCAGATCTTTTACCGTCAATCTTTTGCCTGTTTTCTTTTTAAATTTATGTGAAAGGAGAAATAAAAGATGTCAGAAAACACAGGAACCGAACAAGCTAAACAACAGCCGAAAGACGGAGAATTTTGCTGGACGGAAATTGCGACCGACAATCTCGAAGCTTGTAAAACATTTTATGCGGAAGTTTTCGGTTGGAATTACAAAAAAAGCGAAGCGACCGGCGCGGAAATGCAGTATCTCGAATTCGAAATTGAAGCCGAGAAACCCTTCGGCGGAATGTTTGAGATGCGGGCGGAATGGTATGGCGGAGAATTGCCCGAACCGCACTTCAATATTTATGTCGCGGTTGACGATGCGGACGCAACGGCGCGGAAAGCCTTTGACCTCGGCGGAACGATCATTTCGCCGCCGATGGATCTTCCGAATGTCGGCAGAATGTGCCAGATCGAAGACCCGACCGGCGCAAAGTTTTTTATCATCAAGCTCGAACGCTAAAGGAGAAATTCGATGAGTGTCCCCAGAATACTGGAAAGTTTGGTTGGAAAATGGCGCGGAACAAACCGTCTGCATACGACCTGGATCGAAGATAATCCCGTTCGCGAAACCGTTTCGATCGCCGTCGTTGAATTAACGGCGCGCGGCAGGTTTTTGAAAATCGAATACGATTGGACGTTCGACGAAGCGGTGCAGGAAGGATTGATCCTGATCGGCGACGAAAAGGATTCCGATCTGATAAAAGCCTTCTGGATCGATTCGTGGCATCTAAGCGATAAATTTATGGTTTCCGAAGGCGGTCTTGAGAGCGGCGCGATTTCACTTAAAGGTTTTTATGCCGTTCCCGACCATCCAGATTGGGGCTGGCGAACGATCATCGAACCGGAAAAAGCTAATTCGTTCAAGATCATTATGTATAACGTCTCGCCCGAAGGCGAAGAAACTCTGGCGGTCGAGATGGAGCTAAAAAGGCATTAGTAAATTTAAGGAGAAAAGAAAATGGCGGAATTTGAAAAGCCGAAACACGGCGAGATTTGCTGGCAGGAACTGAACACAAAAGATTTAGGCGCGGCTGAGGAATTTTATAAAGGACTTTTTAACTGGGAAATCGAACAAGCTAAAACAACGCCGATGACCTATAAAGAAATACATTTCAACGAAAAAGCGGTCGGCGGAATGATGGAAATCAGCGAAGGTTGGGGTGAAAACTGGCAAAATATTCCGTCAGCCTGGAGAACTTACATAGCGGTTGACGATATCGCGGAATCGGTCGAAAAGATCAAACAATTTGGCGGCGGCGTTTGCGTTCCGCCGTTTGATGCACCGAATGTCGGGAAAATTTCACTCGTCAACGACCCGAGCGGAATTACATTTTCGATCATTCAATTCGTTTAACTTTGAATACAAAGAATCAGCCGCGAACAAACACGTAAAATTTAGGAATTAATTAAATAAATTTTCGTGTTTGTTCGCGGCTGATTTTTACTTCTTACG
>DATLOR010000335.1:0-14983 GCA_035536135.1 Pyrinomonadaceae bacterium
CCCGTTACGCTTGTAACATTGCTGGACATAATTTGTGCGATTCAGGAATCGAACCTGAAGCATCGTCCCGACACTACCAATATCGATTTTTCAGATCGAGTATTCAACTTCCAGCCAGTTGACGGCTCTCACATACGCCTTTGCGCGCTTTCACCTACCAACGCCGAAAATTATTCGGCTAAATCAGTTTTCCAGTTGAATTCCTGAATTTGCGCATCCAGTTCGCGGTATTGTTTGGAAATTTTATCAACCAGTTTCTGCGTTTTACCGACATCAACCGTGCTGACAAATTTGATTTCCGAACGGCTGTAAAGCTGCTGCGAAACGGTTGCCGCCGCCACCAAACCCGAATAAACGCCGCGCCGTAAAACCAAAACATCGCGTTCGGCAAGCGCGTCCGTTAAAGTCTTGCCTTTCGAAAACTCGGTTTCGCTGTTTGTTTTATTGATCTGCTTGATGAGTTTTTCATATTCGTTCGCGGCTGCCTCGATTTCCTTCAGCAAATCTTCGGGCTTTTCCGCCGGCTTATCGCCTTCCTGAACCTTTGCGTTATTGATTAAACGCTGACGCAGTTGTTCGAATCTTTTCTTTGTATCTGCTCTTAAAATAAGAGCTTCTGCAAGTTTCATTTTTATTACCTCATTTTTATTAAATTTTATTTTGTAAAAAAGGGAAGAAAAAAGAGGAAATCTTCCCTCAATTTTTCTACCCTTAACCTTTTACGCAAACGACTTGTTTCAACTCCGCGACGATTTCGACAAGATCTGACTGGTTACGCATAACTTCGTCAATGTTCTTGTACGCGCCGGGAATTTCATCAATCACGCCTGCGTCCTTACGGCATTCAACGCCTTTCGTCATCCGTTCGAGGTCTTCGCGGGTGAAGCGTTTTTTCGCCGCTGTCCGCGACATCTTGCGACCTGCGCCGTGCGAGCAGGAGTTATAGCTTTGCGGATTTCCCAAGCCCTTGATGATGAACGATTTCGCGCCCATCGAGCCGGGAATGATTCCGTAGCGTCCACTTTCAGCGTTGATCGCGCCTTTACGGGTGATGAAGACTTTTTCGCCGAAATGTTCTTCGAGAGCAACGTAGTTGTGGTGACAGTTGACCTCGATCTCCGGGCGAAACTCTTTTTGCTTGTTGAACATCCGGTTGAATGATTTCAACAGGCGTTTCATCATCACCTGACGGTTCATCATCGCGTAGCCCTGCGCCCAATCGAGATCGCGCCAGTAATTCTTGAACTCGTCGGTTCCTTGAATAAAGTAGGCGAGATTCGGGTCGGGAAGCTCATTCAGGCGATGCAGGGTTTTCGCCGTCGCGATATGACGTTCGGCGATTTCCTTTCCGATATTACGCGAACCGGAATGAAGCATCAGCCAAACATTATCTTCGGTATCTAAACAGACCTCTATAAAGTGGTTCAATCTGTTACCGGTTGTAAATTAATTCTTAAGCGCCAAAGCCGCATTTCAATACTGCTTTGACTTCTGCCTAAATGATTAATTGCATCATTGATCGAATTTGAAAGAATGAAATTATCTTCAATGGTTGTCCAATGCCTTCTGTTTTCAATTTTTTTCATTGTCGCGGGACGTTGCCAATTCAGAACTTCTTTTGCTTTTTTCAGTTTTCTCGGCAACGCTAAACATTTATCGTAATAAAGAATTTGCACAACTTTTTGTGCGTCTTCTTTATAAACTGCAATATTGAAAACATTATCGCGTTTATTTTGGATCGAAGTTTTCTCTTTGCCTGTGATTGATTTCAGAAAATTTAAATATTCAAAAGCAAATTTAGGACTAGCCGTGATGAATGATAAAAAAGGAAAACTTTTTGAAGTTAATCCTAATGAACCATCGCCATCGATCAAACCTCTGAAATAATCAATCTTTGAATATTCACAAACAGGCGTTGAAATAATATGTGATTTTCTTCCGCAGGGAATTCCGTTTTCCATCAAAAAATCTCAAAATCTTTTATCGAAAACAATCCAAATAACAAAAATATATTCATTACTGAAATTTGTTTTTCGAGTTCTTTTGGAAATTGAAGAATTAAAGGGCATCCGTTCTTGAAGTTCTAATATAAGATCTTCATCGCGGTTTCCTAATTCAATACTCAATCTTCCTCGATTGCGAGAATTCTGATAAAGATGTCCGTCTGTTTGAATCAAACCAAACAAATAAGCATAAAACGGATTTTCCAGTGTCAGAATTTCTTCTTTCATTTTCTTTGTTGCAATGATTTTACAACCGATCAGGTCATTTCTGCCTGATTCTGCAGCTTCCTTTTTCGCTGCAGTTCGGAGCACACCTTCATCTTAAAATAATTAAGATGCCCAAGTCCCTCTGCTCTCTACGGGGCGTTTTACCGCTTCCCTCGGTGTCTGCATCTCAGCCTTTCACCGATTTGGACGAGTTTTCATTACTGTGTCGCCACAGCACGGGGCAATTTACCCCCACCTAAAGATCCCATCTGATGCATTGCTTTTACCTTGCGGTCCTGAACTTTCTCGTGCAAATCTTCGAAAGTTTCCCAGCCTTTCCAGCGCGCCGCCGTATCGTCGGTTACTTTGTGGGCATTGAAACCTACGGGAATCGCGCGTTCGATCTCGTGACGCAGGTCTTTCAACTTGCCGTCGAGAATCCCGCTTTTGAAAGGCGTTTTGACCGCCATCATCCCGCAGCCGATATCAACGCCGACAGTTGCCGGAATCACCGCGTCTTTGGTCGCGACGACCGAGCCGACCATCGAACCGATTCCGAGATGTGCGTCGGGCATCAGGGCGACGTGTTTATAAAGACACGGCAGACGCGAAACGTTGCGCAGCATATTTTGTTCGTCGAGCGACAAATCGTGATGAACCCACGCGAGCACATCGGCTTTTGCCCCCGAAATATTAAGTTTGTTATATGGCATATTTCCTCCAGTGTTAATTATGAATCAGGAACGACAAGTTTTGAAGTGATCCAAAGGTCGGATTCGAACCGGCATCTCTGGCTTTCACCAACGCTTTACTCATTTAAGCTACTCCATTGGTTTTGGTGTCGGAATGTAATCGCTTCGGCATTCGTCCCTGAGAAAAAAGGGCGACAAGTAAAAGAAATGACACGGTTTTCTATCCAAAAGAATGTAGTCATTTCCGGCATTCGCCCGAAAATTATAAATTTGTTGGTTGTTTTGAATGAAAAGAAACGGCATTTATGACTAAGTGCCGTTTCTTTTCAGGGAAGAGTCTGATTTTGCGGGATGAAAAGTTTAAAAGCTTTTACGGAAAAGATACGAAGCCTTGATAAAAAATGTCCGTCCGTTGCCGCGCAGCCCGCTTTCGGGCAGTCCCGTGTAGGGATTAAAGCCTTTGTAGTTAAAGTCATCGTTGTACCCGGCATAAAAAGCGGTGCCGGGACTCGGTGTCCAGCCGAAGATCAATTGCGGACGCAGACGCGTCGAGATGTTTGAGTAATCGAGCCGCATCCGGGCAAAAAAGTCGCGCGAGAATTGATACGTCGAACGCAGGCTGACGACGTTATCGTCAAAAGCAACGCGACCCGTATCGAAACGCGTCAATCTGGTGCGCGTGTAGTTTAACTGCGCTTGCCAGGCGGTCGTCGGCTGATAGCGGACGGATGCTTCGATGTAAAGCTGTTTGCCGCCGCCCGGATCGTATCCCGGTTCGGGTTCGGTACAGTTTGTCACCAGTCGGCACCTTTCCTGCCATGCCAGATAGGGCGCGCTGACGCGCGGAAATTTCGGTCCCGCGCCGAAATCGTAATCGAGATTGCCCCGGCTGAGACTCAGAACGGTCGAGAAAAACAATTGTTTAAAGGGTGTCGCTTCGACAAATCCGTAAAGCTCGCGGCGGTGCGCGGAGCGTTCGGGATTTAAGCCGAAAAACGCGCCGTTGCGGGTTGCCGTGCGTTTGGCGCCGAATTCGTGTTCGAAAACGCGTTCATACCCGTATTCAAACCCTGCGCCGACAAAGAATTGCCGTTGGAGCGCGAGCATTCCCTGCGAGTTCGATTGAATGCCCTGCGAGCGACCGCGCCAATCGTAAGTCACGTTCGTCGCGTTGTTGATGCGTTTGTAAATGATCGCTTTTTTCGCGTCGCGGTCGGTTTGGTATTGAATGAACGAGCCGAGATAATTCGTATCAACGCGGTTCGTAAAACCGACATCGGCGCGGTAATCCTTGCTTCTGCCGATCGCCAGATAGTTCATGTACAGATTTCTGTCCGAGCGTTCGAGATAAACCCGGTAACCAAGACCGTTACCTGTTCGATAGGTGTTTTTATTCAAATCCGCGTCGTAAAAAAAGCGGCGCGAATTTGTGCCGATGACCTGAAATTCGGCAACGGTTTTTTCGGTTAAACGAAACCGTCCGTCAAATCCGGCGGTGTGATTATGCCGTTCGGGAAAATTATAGGTCGTCGCAAAAAATCCGAGATTATGCTTTGTGCCGACATCGCGTTTGATGCGCAGAACGCCGATGTCCGCGTTTTTATCAACGAAACGATCGATGCTTCCGCAATTAGCGGTCGGATCGGTCAGCCGTCTCTGACGGCAGTTGAACAAACCCTGCCGTTCGTCCTTTGAATAATTTCCCGGCGCGTTGTCGGAAGCATACATCAAGCCGAAAGTGGTTTTTCCGCGTCTGCCCGTTAATTTTGCGGCAATGTCCGGGTCAACGATCGCGCGCGTGTTGACAACGTTCAGACCGCTTTGAAAAATGTCGATCCTTTCCAGAAAGAACGGGCGTTTTTCCTGAAAGAAGATCGGGAAGCGGACGTTGGCGGTCGAAACCGGCGCGTCGGCTTCGACCTGCGCGAAATCGGGATTGTAAGCAAAATCGAGTGTCGTCGTCGGCGTTAGACTGAATTTCGCGGTCATTCCGAATTCGCCTTTCAGACCGTCATTGACGTAACGCCCGTTCGGATCGCCGTCGAAAGTGTAGCGCGTGCGTCTGCCCGATTCGCTCAACGTAAAACTCGGATTTATTTCCAATTGGCGCGTCGTTTCGATGCCTTCGAGTCCCGTTACTTTCCCGGCTTGATTAAGCATTCCCGAAATGCTCCGGTTCATCGGCATCCACGAATCGAGCTCGTTATTGTTGTATTTCAAGCGGCGAAAAATATGAATTCCCCAGTTTTTACTTTTGCCCGCTTCGTAGCGGAGCGATTTGAAGGGAATTGCGGCTTCGATCGTAAAGCCGTCTTCGGTCAAAACGCCTTTCGATTCGTAAACCAGATCGACGCTGTAATCTTCGCCGCGTCCTTCGGTCATTGTCCCGTCGCCCTGCACGCCGAGC
The DNA here is from genome assembly GCA_035536135.1 of Pyrinomonadaceae bacterium. Taxonomy (GTDB): domain Bacteria; phylum Acidobacteriota; class Blastocatellia; order Pyrinomonadales; family Pyrinomonadaceae; genus JAFDVJ01. The sequence continues at coordinate 5,310 of DATLOR010000335.1, forward strand.
GGGTTGAAGAAAAAAATATAAGCCTGGCGCTGATCGTTAAAAGTATCGAGAAAAACACCGATGTAATCGTCATTAAAAATGTTGTCGCGCCGCGCCACGGTCGCCCGTACTTTGTCCTTGTCCTGAATGACGCGAAAAGCCAGATAAAGATTTTTCGAGTCGTAACCCATCATAAACTCGGTCGGATGCGTCGGCGCGACGTTGTCGCCCGGGTTGGTTTGCAAGAAATCGCCGAACAGCGCGGCATTTTGCCAGACCGCATCGTCGAGCTTGCCGTCGATCACGGGCGGCGTTTCCAGCCGCGGAATCGTGACGGGCGCATCCTTGCGCGCAAACCGCGAAGCCGCCGGAGTATCTTTCGGTGTCACGATCTTGTTTTCGGTAACAGCCGCCGCCGGAACTTCGGTTGGCTGGTCGGCGGATTTTTCAGTCTCTCCGCCGGTGGGTTTGGGAGAAGGGGTTTGCGGGAAAACGTTCGAAGCAAAAAAACAATAAATAATGCAGAAAGCCGTAATAATTTTCATAAAGATACCTGAATAATATAAATGTTAGTCCGGCACCGAATCGGGGTTATCGAATTATGGAATTAAACTGTATAAAAGAAGGCTCGAATTCAGATTCGGTCAATGCCGTTCCAAAAAATACGAATTAGCTCGGAAAAAGTATGAAAATTTTTTGGAACTCCAAGGACTACATCATAATAAACACCGCTTTCGAAGATTTTGTGACAAAAAAATCGATTAAGTCCAAAAAATTGTCGTCAGGTACCAAATTATCGGCTCAAAAACTTGTCTGATTTAATTACCTTTGCCAAATAGAAAGGGCATTGGAATTGCAGTCATTTAAGAAGGGTAAAAAAATGATTGAAATTGGGACACTCTTGCAAGATCGTTACTTGATTGAAAAAAAAATCGGCGCGGGCGGAATGGGCGCAGTTTATCTCGCGGTTGATAATCGTTTTGACAATTATGTCGCGATCAAAGAAACCTTCTATAACGATGAAGAATTCGGCGAAGCCTTTGAGCGGGAAGCAAAGCTCTTAAATTCGCTTCATCATCCGGGACTGCCGCACGTTTCCGATTATTTTACCGAAAACAACATCTATTTTTTAGTGATGCAGTATATTGAGGGCGAAGATCTGTCCGATATTCTGAAGCGCGAAGGTTCCTTTCCGGTCGAAACCGTGATGAACTGGACGAAAAGCCTGCTCGACGCGCTCGGTTATTTACATTCGCAATCGCCGCCGATCATTCACCGCGATATTAAGCCGCATAATTTAAAGTTGACGCCGCGCGGCGATATTATGCTGCTCGATTTCGGGCTGGCGAAAGCCGACTACGATGAGACGACCGGAGCCGTCAGCGTTTTCGGTTATTCGCGCACTTATTCACCGCTCGAACAAATTCAGGGAACGGGAACCGACGAGCGTTCGGATATTTTTGCGCTGAGCGCAACGGTCTATCATCTTTTAACCGGAAAACCGCCTATTGATGCGCTTTCGCGCGCCGCCGCGATCGTCAACGGGAAACCTGACCCGATTCAATTGGCAAGCGAATTAAAGCCCGAAATTCCGTTACCTTTTGCAAGTATCATAAATTCGGGACTGGCATTAAATCCCGAAAATCGTTTCATTTCGGTCAACGCGATGCGGCAGGCTTTTGAATACGCAATCAACGAAGATTCAAAAAATGAAATAATTGCAAACCCCGCGGTGCCGGCAGTGAGTGCAGTGCCGCCCGCTGAGATCATCAAAACGGCGGAAGCCGGAAATTTTCCTGCGCTTGAGGCGTTTGCCGCTGAAGTTGAGAAAAATCCCTCAAGTGCCGCGCAGTCCGGCGACCGGCAAATAATACCGGTTATCCCGAACGCGCCCCTGCGCGAAATTCCTCCGGCAGCGGATTCGCCGCATTCGGCAATCTTTGCCGAAACCCCGACGGAGGTTTCGATCAGGGCGAAAAACAATTTTAAGCCGCGGCTCTGGGCGATTTTGGCGGCGGCACTGGTTTTGGGCGTGGCGGCGGCGTTATATCTGTCCGGTCGTGAAAGTTCTGCGGGACAAACCGACCAGACACCGGTTGCCGAGACAGAACCGGCAGTCAACTCGAACAAAAAATCGCCCAAGCCCGGTTCGGAAAGCGTTGCCGAAACCAAAACAAAGCCCGCAACGACTGAGAAAACAGCTGAAAAACACAACAGCGAAGGGACGAAAAACAATCCTGAAACATCGGACGATCCGGAAGGTTTGAGCCGCAAAAAAGATGCGTCGAGCGACGATGAAACGAACTCGAATAATTCTGATGATGAAGCGGAACCGGAGGTCATACTGCCGGAGAACGAACGCACGAACCGCAAAGATACAAGGCGGCGCGCAGAGCGTCCGATACCTGATGAAATGACCGAAGAAGAATTTCAACGGGTACTGCGCGAGGAAAAGCAAAAACGGCGCGAGCGGCGCAATAAACCCGATGATTTTTAAAGTATTCGGAAACAAAAGTTTCTCACGTTTCCGGAAATTATCTTCCCGCATCCCGCAAAACCAAAGTTCTTGACGGCAGTATTTTTTGCCGTGTAAGATTAGAACCGACCTGCCTGTTTAATTTTAAAATAGCGAAGTATGTATGAATATTTCAATCACACAACTCGCGGAAAACGATTGGCGTTTGCTGTCTGAAATCCGTCTCCGGGCATTGCAGACCGACCCATCGGTTTTCGGCTCGAATTATGAATCTGAATCAAAGTTCACGGAAGCTGAGTGGCGCAGCCGTCTCCAATCGGATGATTCGGCGATCTTTATGATCTTTGACGGAGAAACGCCGATCGGGATGACCGGCGTTTCGGTCTTTCGTGATGACCCGAGCGGCAGAACCGCAATGCTTTGGGGGTCGTGGCTCGCTCCCGAATTCCGGCAAAAAGGCTTATCGGATCTGATGTACGAAAAGCGCATCGAATGGGCGAAAGCGCATCCCACGGTTGAAAGAATCATCGTTTCGAACCGCGCCTCGAATCTTGCTTCAAAATATGCGAATCAGAAACACGGCTTTGTTTTCACCCGCACGCACGAAAAAATCTGGACGGACGGGAAACTTGAAGACGAAGTTTGTTACGAATTAAAACTGAAGTCCTGAAACCGCCGGTTTTTGTTTACGGTTAAGTTAAAGTCGGTGTATATTATTAATATTTTCAGTCGTTAGATTACGTTTCAGATTTTATTAAATCGGATAAAAGGGAAAAGTTTATGGAAAATTTTGATTCTTCGGCGGGCAATGCAGGCAATTCGGTTCCGCAGATTATCGCCAGTAATCTGCGGATTGAAAATCTGCTCGGGCGCGGCGGGATGGGAACGGTTTACCGCGCCACGCATCTGACGCTTGACCGCGTGGTTGCCGTCAAAGTGATCAATCCCGAATTTGCCATGAACACCGACGTGATGCAGCGATTTGCCCGCGAAGCGCGTTTGATGGCAAAGCTCCGGCATCCGCGCGCCGCGATGATCTACGATTCGGGAACTCTGCCCGACGGTCGCCTTTTTATCGTGATGGAATACGTCGAAGGCACGACGCTCGCCGACATCTTAAAGCGCGATGGAAAATTGCCGTATAAAATGGCGGTCGATATCGCGGTCAGCGTCTGCGACGTTTTAAGCGAAGCGCATTCGCTCGGCATCATTCACCGCGACCTGAAACCCGCGAATATTATGCTCAATAATCAGGGCGTTTTCGTGCTCGATTTCGGCATCGCCAAACTGCTCAACACGGATAACGCCGAAAGTATGCGGCTTTCGATGACGGGCAACGGACTTCTGGTCGGTACGCCTTTTTATATGTCGCCCGAACAATGTCTCGGCAATCCGGTCGAGGCACGGAGCGACCTTTACAGTTTAGGCGCGCTCCTTTATGAAATGCTTTCGGGTCGTCCGCCGTTTAACGACGAGGTTTTGTCAGCCGTGATCATCAAACACGCGATGGTCGAAGCTCCGCGGATCGAAGAATTTGCGCCCGACATTCCGCCGGCGCTGGCAAATGTCGTCAATCGTCTGCTCTCGAAGAAACCCGAAGACCGACCGGAAAACGCCGCCGCCGCCAAAGCAATGTTAGCCGCGAGCGTTTCAGGCGAAACTTCGCCCGCGCTCAATCTCAATACGCAAACGACGACCGCCGGAAACATTCATCCGTCAACCCAGCAGATGAACGCCGTGACCGCTTCGCAAATGCCGAAGCCGCTGGCGGCGGTTCCGTCCTCAAATGCCAATGAAAATAAAGGCGGCGGTAATCTGAAGATCGCGGTTGCTTCCGCCGCTGCGGTCATTTTGCTCGGTGCGCTCGGTATCGGAGCTTTCTTTTTCTTCAAACCGAGTAATTCGATAGTTTCGACCTCGAACACGAATTCGATGGGGAATATGGATCATTCGCAGCATAATATGAATAATATGGGCGATGATTTTGCGAAAAAGACTTCGCCGAATGATGAAAAGGTCGTCACCTCGACGCAGATTCTTTCGACCGAGGAAGCCGACAAGGTGATCACCGAGATCACGCGGACGACCGAACATCACGCCGACGGAATGCAGATCGTCAAAACGCCGAAGGATTCTGCGTTGATTTGCCTGCATAATAAAGTTGCCGAAGGAAAATCGCATATGTTCGCCGTCGAGCGCGTCAATGCCAACAGCCCGTGGGAAATTTCGGCGCGGACATCGCTCGACACGCCCGAATTTCACGCCGCGAGCTGGACGTTCGAACCGCAGGACGTGGACGGCGACGGTTATGAAGAAGTCATCTACAAAGGCGTCACAGCCGATAATCTGACGCATCGATTTCTGATCTATGTTCCGCGCACGCGCCAGAGTTATTCGATGATCTCGGCGACCGACGCAAGCGGCAAGACGACCAATACGCTCTCGGCAAACGCGCTTGTCCCGAACGGCGCGGCTTTCCGCAAAGCTCTCGAAGCGATGCCGCAGGCGAAATAATCAGTCTGAGAAAGGCGGTTTGTTGTTTCGATGCCGCCTTTGTTTATTTTAAAGCCGCATACGACCGTTTTTTTTCAGCACACGCCTATTCTTTTCTCGCACACGCCTATTCTTTTGCTGCATACGTTTATTCTTCTGTCGCACACGTTTATTATTTTTCCGCATACGTCTATTCTTTTGTCGCACACATCTATTCTTCTGTCGCACACGTTCATTCTTTTGTCGCACACGTCTATTCTTCTGTCGGAGCAGTCTGTTTTTATTTCGGGGAAGTTTATTTTGTGAAAGTTTTGGCGAAAAGGTTTGCCGGAAATTACGTTTCATCAAATACAGCAGAACGGGCGAAATTTGAACCAGCTAAAACTTAAAGGTTTTTGCGATTTAATTTAACGTCAATTCGGGTAAGACTGGAGCGCAGGCGACCCACCTCAGAGCGGCGCGCAAGCGACGTAAAAAATGCTTCGATTTCTAAAACTTTACAGTAATTGAAGCGTTTTGAGCGTTTTGGCAACGCTTGCAGGCGGGTCGCCTGCGCTCCAGTCAACGAAATCCTTATTCCGCTCCTGATGTTAATTTCACCGAAATACGCGCAAAATATTTGAAAATTTACTCGTGTTTTTGTATATTAGTAATGCTTTAACGTTGTTAAACTCCTTAATCTTTCTCAAATTCAAACAAAAAAGAGGTAAAAATGTCTTCATTAAAGTGTCCGAAGTGCGGGCTCGTGAACTTCAGCACAGCATTCGAGTGCAAGCGATGCCGGAACCCGTTTCAAAATAATCAATCGAACTCAGCGCCTTTTCAAAACTTTCAAATGCCTCCGTCGCCGCCGGTGTTCGGCTTCGACGGCGCGGTCAATGATGATTTCAGTTATCAGCAACCGCCGTGTATCAAATGCGGGAGCAATCAGAATACTTCGATCCAAAATTTCAAGAAAATCTACGACTCGCCGATCGCCATCCTCGGAATATTTTTCGGTTTTCTGCCGTATTTTATCTTAAAAATACTGCTCAGAACGACGCATTCTCTGACCGCACCGTTTTGTCACGGATGCTGGAACAAATTCAGTAAGGCAAATACTTATTTGATCCTTACCCAACTCGGATTTTTTGTCGTGTTCGTTCTTGGAATCGTCCTTGCCATCGCGGTAAACAATATGGGTCTGATCCTGCTCGGGTTTGTCGCCAGTGTGGTTTTATACATCTGGGGAAATATGTATGTGAAGGGAATTTCGCCGAAATACAAAAAGGTCGATTCCAAACAAGTAATTATCGACGCGCCGCTCGTCGGTGAAATACTCTTCACAAAATAGTCTTTGGCGACAAAGGTTGCCGGGAAGTTCCGCTCCATAAAATTTAAGCGGAGCGGGCGAGGTTTGAACTCGCTCAACCGTTTAGGTTTTTTGCCATGTATTCCGCTGGCGGCATTCGCCAAAAAAATGCTTTTTGAAAAAATAAATCTGTGCTAAGATGTTCCGAAATCGAGGTAAATATTTATGAAATGCAGAGAAAAGTTTATTAAATTTTTAGCAGTCTTAGTAATCGGATTGGGCGCGATCAGTCTTGGTCTGACGGGAATGAATAACGCTGTAAATCCGAACAACGCGCAATTTGTTTCCGAAACACGATCGGTAAAAAACGGTCATTCGTTGCCGCAGGAAGTGTGGGGAACTGTCTCTGACAACCAATCGTCCGAACCGATTATCTATGTTTTTCGGATTCTTTTCATTCTCTTTATCATCAGCCCGCCGCTGATCGTGCTGATGCTCGTTTTGATCTGGAAGGAGTTGCGCGACAGAAACAAGCTGAAATAATTTATCGAAAATTCGGGATAAGTTAAGCGAGAGTCTGGTATAAAAACCGCTCTCGCTTTTTTTTAGAAAAGAAATAAATGAATAAAAAGTAATTATGCTTATGCCGCCGCCCCGAAGCTCATCGGCGGACCTTCGGCTTGAATTTGAAGAAAGATCAATTTTAAGTCTGCCGGAACGACCGGATGCGTCGTCAGATTTTTATAAACCTCCGCATCTTCGCGTCTCAAGCCGTTATTCAAAAACCTGATTGCGTAGTCGGTGTGCGAGATCGAACTCCTGCGGTTGCCGTCCGCATTGCCCGCCTTGTCGATCACGCCGTCAACCGCGCATTTTGCGCCTAATTTCCGCAGGTCGATCTGAAGTTTCGTGATCCATGCGCGGGTGATCGGACCGCATTTTCCGTCGGGCACCATTTCGCCCGCGGGTTTCGTCAGATCATCAAAGACAACATAAAATCTCTGCATAAAAAACTGCACCACTTTCACGTCTTCGAGCATATTCCTGCCGCCGTAACCGACCGCCGCAAAGACGTTGTAAAACGTTTTCCCATCAACACTGTCAATATCAATAAATGCCATTTGCTCTCGCTCCTACCAAAAATAAAATCGTGAAAATCAAATTCACGAACCGAATCATACAAACAAACATCTACCCGTTCGCCACCCGCACGGATGGCTACAAGAACGCGAAATAAACAATTTAGAGGTTTTGCGTTAAGTTCGTAAAAATAAACTACCCGTGCGGATAGTAATTTTCAGTCAGAGGGTTTGGCGGGGGAGATTTTACTGCTTATTTGCAGTAGTCGGCAGTTATCTTTCGAAAGTGGTAACCCATCGCGGCAAGCGTCATCGCGTGAGCGAATTCGTGCGGATAAAATCTGACGATGCGGAATAAATAGTTCCAGAATTGCAGGCGTTCGCGGTCGCGCACGCCGAGCGTCATAATGATCTTGACGAATGCCTTGAGGTCTTTGAGCAGATCGGTCTGGCGCGGTTCGATATTGTTTTGTTTGAAGCGCGAGAGGCAATCGAGCGCGCGTTTGTAGTATTCCCGCGAGCTGTAAATATTTCTCAAGATCGCTTTGTAACCTTCGACGAGCCGCGTTTCATTCATTTTCGGGACGAAATTCAATGAACAGTCCGTATTGTTTCCGGTGCTTTCGTTGAGCAGTCTGCCTTCGGTTTCAAGCCGCCGCCAGAGCTGCGTGTCGGGCAGCGCCGTGAGGAGTCCGACCATCGCGAGCGGGATCGCGCTTTCGTGGATAAAATTGATCTGCCGTTCGAAAATATCTTCGGGATCGTTATCGAATCCGACGATAAAGCCAGCCATTATTTCCATCCCGTAGCTTTGAATCTTCTGCACCGATTCAAGCAGATCGCGCCGCGTGTTTTGCCCCTTCTGCGCTTCTTTGAGGCTTTCTTCGACCGGCGTTTCGATGCCGAGAAAAACGCGCCGGAAACCCGCGTCCTGCATCATCTGCAAAAGCGTGTCGTCTTCCGCGAGATTCACGCTCGCTTCCGTGATAAAGGAAAACGGAAAAGCATTTTCCTTTGACCATTCGACCAGCTCGGGCATAAATTTTCGGACATTTTTTTTGTTGCCGATAAAATTGTCGTCAACGATAAAGACCAGTCCGCGCCAGCCCGCTTGTTTGAGGGCATCGAGTTCAGTGAGCATCTGCGCGTTCGATTTGGTGCGCGGAACACGCCCGTAAATTTCGATAATGTCGCAAAATTCGCATTGAAACGGACAGCCGCGCGAATACTGCACATTCATCGCGCTGTAATTATTCAGATCGATCAGACTGAAATCGGGCACCGGAGTTTCCAGAAGCGAAGGTTTTTCGTCCGCTTTGTAAATATGTTTCGGCGCACCGAGCTTCAGATCGACGAGAAACTCGGGCAAAGTTTCTTCCGCCTCGCCGACAAAAATATAATCGGCATCGGGCAAATTTTCCGCGCCGGTCGAAACGTACGGACCGCCGACGGCAACCTTTTTGCCGTGCTCATTGCACAGCCTGACCACCTCTTTGAGCGATTCTCGCTGCACGATCATCGCGCTGACGAAAACCATATCCGCCCATTCGATGTCGGCTTCCTTGAGCGGTTCGACGTTCATATCGACCAGCCGTTTTTCCCAATCGGCAGGGAGCATCGCCGATACGGTCAAAAGACCGAGCGGCGGAAAAGCGGCTTTTTTACCTTCAAATAACAACGCATGGCGAAAGCTCCAATAGGTGTCCGGGAAAATCGGATAAACAAGCAAAACTTTCATAATAGAAAATTTTACGCCCGTTTATTTATCAAAACAAATATTTTTTTTACCGAATTAAGATTCCTGATACAAAATTCGTCGCGTTTTCGCGTTAATTGATAGATGAATTCATCTATCAATTAACGCGAAAGGAGTAAAAAATGAACGAAGATCTAGTAATCGAGGTAATGCGAACCGGCGTTCAGCCGGATAAAGGACACGTTTTCGGTGTGATGACGGTCAAGCAAAACGGCGCGGAAGTCGGCAAATTCAGCACGCTTGAGCGGGGCTTAAAATTTACGAACCTGAAGGTCGGCACATACGAAATGCACCATTCCAAAAAGCACAAAGGTCGTCAGGTGAAATGTCTGCGCCCGACGAATATGTATATTGCGAGCGTCCTGATTCATGATGCTTACAAGGACGACGCAAATCATCTCGAAGGCTGTATCGCCCCGTTTTTGTTCGGCAGCGAAGCGCACTACGTCGGTTCGGCAGAAGCGATGGATAAGATCTGGGAATTGCTCGGCGGCTACGACGAAAGCCAGAAGGCAAAAATCACGCTCCGAATCCTAAACAATTTCCCCGGGGAAAACCGCACCGCGAGCGAATGGATCGCCCAACGCGAAGCCTCGTGGA
>DATLOR010000336.1:0-2728 GCA_035536135.1 Pyrinomonadaceae bacterium
AATTCGCAGCACAATGTGCTGCGAATTGAACCTTCTGCGTTTAAAGAGTCCCAAAATGCTTTTGTTTTGATCAGGAAAGGCTTTGATCTTTAAAAAACGAAATGTATTCAGTGTGAATTCAAGTGGGAATAGAAAAGAGGCACCTATAAAGATGCCTCTTTTCTATCGGTTAATAATGGTCGGGGCGAGATGATTTGAACATCCGACCGCGCGGGTCGGGGCGGTGAGGTTTGAAACTTGTTCTGCCTAAACAGTCATCTCCAAAATTTTTGTCTTTTTCCTCTGTTCTCAGACACTGTTCAAATACCGCGTTCAAATAATCAGCGGGAACAGTTGTTTTAGGAAAATACGTCCAACTTTCGAGAGCGTTTTTCTATCTAAATCCGATTCTAAAGTAAAGAAGTAAAAAATGTATCTCAAAAATTTATTGCAACCGAAAATCATTGTTTTTTGTCTCGCGTTCGCGAGTTGTCTCTTTACCGCAACAAACGTTACGGCTCAATTGCCGCTATCGCCGGTCTTTGATGCGCCCTGGCGCGGCTTCGATACGGGAATCTTCCCCGACAGCGGATTTTCTCCCGCTTCTTTTGCGGTCGGCGATTTGGACGGCGACGGCGATTCGGACGTTTTGGTCGGAGATAGTCATTTCTATCTGACCGGCATTACCGTTTTGAAAAATAACGGCGATAGAACCTTTGTCAGGTTCGTTTACTATCCGCTTGAACCGAATCAAATGGTCGGCGAAGTCGCGCTCGTCGATTTTGACGCCGACGGCGATTTAGACGCTTTCGCCTCAATTCGCGGCGACTATGACCAGTTGGCGATTATCAGAGTTTGGCGCAATAACGGCGACGGAACGTTTGCGTCATCGATTTCATTTCCGACCGGAACGGGTCCGGCGGATATTGTCGCGGCTGATTTTACGGGCGACGGACGGGCGGATATCGCGACCGTCAATGCCGGCACAAATTCCGTTTCGCTTCTCAAACACAACGGGCAGACGGGCGCGTCAGCCGGATTTCTCGCGCCGATTAATTTTCCCATTTCAACCACTTACCTTAACCAGATCTCTGCCGGAGACGCGAACGGCGACGGCAAAACCGATCTGGCGGTGAGCGGTTTTGACGGTTCAGGCGTTTTGCTCACGGTTTTAATGAATGACGGAAACGGAAATTTCGCCGCGCCCGTCAATTATCAATCCGCGCCCGGCTCAAGAACTTTCTCTTATTCGGTTGCTCTGCGCGATCTAAACAATGACGGCAAGGCGGAATTACTGGGCGGCGGTATTTACAGCTCCGGGACGAGCGATTACGGCGCACTTACCGTTCGGCGAAGCGGTGCGAACGGCTCGTACGGCGCCGCCGAAATTTATCAATTTGAACTCGGCGTTCCGTCCCCGAAAGAAATCACGACCGGCGACATCAACGGCGACGGTTCACCCGACATCATCGCCGCCGTTCCTTCCGGCAGAACGATGGAAGGGTTTGAAACAATCTTGAGCAACGGCGCGGGCGGATTTCAAACGCCGAAATATTACGAAGCCTCGCAGCAAACTTTTGACGTTGCCGCTTTCGACGCCGACGGCGACGGCGATGCGGACGTGGCGACACTCGCGAATTCTTCTGCCGCCGTGACGATACACGAAAATCCCGGAAGCGGTGTTTTCCGCGTCCCGGCGCGTTATGATACTGCCGCGTTTCCCGATGCGGTCGAAAGCGCGGACATCGACAACGACGGTGATATCGACATCGTCACGAATAACGAAGTCAATATCGCATCGAACGATGCGATTGTGAAAATTCTGAAAAACAACGGCAACGGCACGTTTGCGCCTGCCGCTAACTACACGACGCCGCGCAATTTCGGCGATCTGAAGCTGCGCGACATAAATGGCGACGGTTTTGTCGATCTGATTTTCGCGCCCGACGGAAATTACCCGTCTTATCACATTGCTACGGCGCTTAACAACGGCAACGGAACGTTTGCGCCGACCGTCGTGCGCGAGCTTTTCGCCTGCGGCGGGGGGACGATCGACGCCTCCGATCTGGACGGCGACGGCGACCGCGACATTGTTTTCGTCGAAGAAGAATCGTGTCAGAACATCGCGGCTCGAATTTTTGTTTTTCGCAACGACGGCAATCAAAATTTCGCTTCCGTGACGGTTCTCAATCCGCCGGGTTTGCCGCACGATTTAGCTGTCTCGGACGTCACGGGCGACGGCAAAGCCGACATCATTACGGCGGTTTCCGGCTCGATGGAAGTTTTTCCCGGGAATGGAAACTTAACTTTCGGCGCACCCGTACTGTCAACGAGCGAGCCTTATAAATTTACGACCGCTGATTTTAACGGCGACGGCAAGCTCGACCTCGGGATGATCATGCAGATCGACTCGTTCGGCACGGATTCGATCGCCACCGCTTTAGGCAACGGCAACGGAACGTTTCAGGCGATCAGAACGCAAACCGGTTCGAGCGTTCTCGAGGCGCTGCGCAATGCCAGCGACCTCGACGCGGCTGATTTTAACGGCGACGGCAAAAAAGATTTGCTCACGTATAATTACGCCTCTAACGACGCTTCGCTTTTCTTGAACGCGGGCGATGGTTCCTTGCTTCCGCACCAGCGCTACGGCATTGGCAGTACGCCGATTCTCGGAACTGCCGCTGATTTTAACGGGGACGGCAAAACGGACATCGCGGCGGCGATCGGACTCGCGCCGCTCGGTTTGCAA
>DATLOR010000337.1:0-8441 GCA_035536135.1 Pyrinomonadaceae bacterium
GTCAGGTCTGGCGTACGGGCGCGAACGAGAACACGACGTTTGAAGTCAGCAATGATGTCAAGATCAACGGTCAACCGTTGCCCGCCGGAAAATACGGTCTGCATATGATTCCGAACAAGGACGAGTGGACCGTAATTTTCAGTAAAACCAACGATTCGTGGGGAAGTTTCAGCTACGATGCGAAACAAGACCAATTGCGCGTCAACGTCAAACCCGTAACTGCCGAAATGCAGGAGACAATGTCGCTCGGTTTTGAAAACGTTAAAGCGTCAACGGCTGATGTCGCCGTCCGCTGGGAAAAACTGCGCGTGCCGTTCACGGTTGACATCGGCGATATGAATGCGCGGGTTCTGAATTACATTCGCGAATCATTGAAAAATGTCAAAGCCGAAGATTTTCGCTCGCCGATGGACGGCGCAAACTATGTTTACAACAATAAACTGACCGCGAACTACACCGAAGCGATCGGTTGGATCGATAGTTTACTGCAAAGAAAAGAAACTCCGGGCGCGTATGCCTTAAAGGCGAATCTGCTTGCCGATTCGGGCAAAATACCCGAAGCAATTGTCGCCGGAGAAAAGGCTCTCGCGCTTGCCAAGGCGATGCCGCAGCCGCCGAATACTGCCGCGCTTGAGAAAAAAATAGCCGAATGGAAAGCTAAAAAATAATTCTTTTTGAAATAAAAATTGCTTTCGCCCGGATTTTCTTTGCAGAAAAACTTGACGAAGGCAATTTTTTTCGTCATAATCCTTATTGAAATTGATTTTCAATTTCTGTTTACCGAGAAAGTTATGCAATCGAATTTAGCCGTTAAATTTTTACCGATTTTTTCCGACGAAAAGAAAGTCGAGGTTTCTCTTCGGGAAGATCAAGCCGTGATCAAGCTTTCGACCTGGACGGAAGATCTTGGCTGGTGCGGGCAGAAAACAATGTCGCTCGATGCAGAAATGCTCGACGAACTGCACCGCGTAATTTCGGCGGCGCGGATTCGTCTGAACAGACAAAAAAGCGAAAATCAGGAAGAGTTTGAACCCGCAAAAATTATCGAATTTCCGAGTTTCTCATAATATTTCTCTTCTATAAGTCAATCATTTGGAAAGCAAAGCGTTTTGCTTTCCTTTTTTATTTGTTCTCAAAACCGTTACCGTAAAGTGCTTGTCCCGGCAAAGAAAAATTAACGGATGAAAAGAAAACGCATAACGACAGTGCGGCGGCAAACAGATTTTTCAATATAAAAATAAAATGCCGACAAATGTTGGAGAAGTCAACATTTGTCGGCATTATAGAAAGTATCGATGAAATTTATTCGCTCGTTTTGCAATATTTGCCGAAGGAAGCGTCGGCAAGTTCACGTGCCTTAATATTTTGGTCAGTTGACGGTTTGACAACATTCGTGACACAAGCTTCAGTTTTCGTGATTTTTATAACGACCAGATACGATGTGATTTTGGTTGAATCTTCAGGGTCTTCCGAGGCGTTAAAGCGCAAAATCAAAGCATTCGGGACAACCGTTTTGCCGGTTCGCGTGACGCGCCATTCGGCTTTTTCGCCAACCGAAGAAAAGCCGCTCGAAACCACCGACCAGAGATTAAGCTCGTATTTTTTCTTGTTCGGGCTGAGAACATTGATTGTTTGGCGAATGTCGCCTTCGAGCAATTCCAGTTTATAACCGCCGACACCGGGACACGAGCCGCGATAGCTTCCGCCCTCGTCGGGATTCGATTCGATCGTTTTACAGGCTCTTGTTGAAAGACTCGTGTAGAGACTCTCGACCTTTAACGTCTGCCCGAAAGCAGCACTCGAAAATATTGCTAACATGACCGCCAGGAGTTGAACTTTTTTCATTTATTTTTCCTCAATTTATTTGATTTCCACACTTACCGAAGCTTAGACATTTTTATTTGCGGTTTTTGCACTTGAACGACCTCGTCCCAAAGTCTCAAGTAATTCAAACTCGATTTGGGACTTTATCTGCGGTAAACGATCTTTCCGCCGACGATCGTGGCGACCGCCGCGCCCGTGAAATGCCAGTTGTCGAACGGCGAGTTTTCGGATTTTGATTTCGAGTTCGAGTTTTTGTAAGTCCATTCGAGCGTCGGATCAATGATCGTGACATCGGCAATCGAACCGACCGTCAAGCTGCCGCGATTTTTTAATCTAAATATTTTCGCGGGATTTGTTGAACAAAGCTCGACCAATTTGACCAGATCGATCACGCCTTTGTGGACGAGCTCGTTAAACGCCAGACCGATCGCGGTTTCAAGACCCGTAATGCCCATCGGTGCGCGGTCGTATTCGAGCGCTTTTTCGTCGGCGTGATGCGGCGCGTGATCGGTCGCAATCGCGTCGATCGTGCCGTCTTTGATCGCTTCCAGAATTGCTTCGAGGTGTTCTTCGCTCCGCAGCGGCGGCGACATTTTGGTGTTCGTGTCGTAGCCCTCGACCGCCTTGTCGGTGAGCGTGAAATGATGCGGCGTAACTTCGCACGTCACGTTGATGCCTTCATTTTTCGCCCGCCGCACGGCTTCGATCGCGCCGCGCGTCGAGATATGCGCGATATGAATATGCGCGCCCGTTTCTTTCGCTAAAATGATGTCGCGCACCGCGTCGATCTCTTCGGCGAGCGCGGGCATTCCCTTTAGACCGAGCAGCAGGGAAATCTTGCCTTCGTGCATCACGCCGCCCGAAGAGAGCGATTTGTCCTCGCAATGGTCAACAACCGGCAAATCGAAATCTTTCGCGTATTCCATCGCGCGACGCATCATTCCGGCATTCGGAACGGGTCGCCCGTCATCGGAAACGGCAACCGCGCCCGCCGCCTTCATCTCGCCCATTTCGGCTAATTCGTGCCCGCCGGATTCTTTCGTGATCGCGCCGACCGGAAAGACGTTCGCCAATCCCGCACGCTCGGCTTGCTCGATCATATACCGCGTGATCGCCGCGTTATCGTTGATCGGCTGCGTGTTCGGCATCGGGCAAACGCTCGTCCAACCGCCCGCGACCGCCGCCGCCGCGCCCGTTGCGATCGTTTCCTTATGCTCCTGACCCGGCTCACGAAGGTGCACATGCAAATCAATAAATCCGGGCGCGACCAGCAAGCCCGAAGCGTCGAAAACTTCCGCGTCTTCGGGCGCCGATTCGCCGTGCCTGAGCCAACCGACGACGCGCCCGTCCTCGATCAAAACATTCATTCCCGTATTTTCCTGTCCTTTTGGGTCAATCAAATGACCGTTGGCGATTAAAAGTTTCATTTATTCTTTTTCGTATTTTCTCAGCGGCAAATAAAACCAGCCGCATTTATTAGCTTTCACTTCGACTTGATACTCGATGAAAAAATTAGATTTTCCAAAATTTCGAGCTTTTAGTGTATTGAGTTTATCTTTGAAAGGAGAATTTACCAGTTCAGAATCATTAATCATTGTGCCTTTTGGAGGGAAAACACGCACTTTATAAATTCCTTCCTTCGAAACTGAAAGTTTTAGGTTTCCTTTTTCATCACTCAAGCCGACCAATTTGTTCTTACCGTCAAAAACTTGCGCCTGCACTCCTCGAAGCGGTTGCTGTCCGTAATAGGATTTATCTTCGGGAATTTTCGTAAATGATCCCCAAATCCAATAGTTTGGGATTGGATTTTTCAACGAATTTAAATATTCGAGATCGGATAAATCTTCGCTGAAGACTTTTGTATGTGAACAATAACTTGTTCCGAAAAATTTATCATCGTCATCGTATAAGGTTCCGTAAATCAGAAGTTTTTTATTAACTTTATAGCCTTCAAAATCACACGAAGTTCCACCTGTTTCGCTAAAAACTACATTACTTATTATTCCTTTATAATTTTTATCAACCTCGATAGTTATTTTCTGCCGAAAACCTTCATCAGTTTTTATTTCTTTAACAGTTCCGACAAAAACGGCATTATATTGATCGTAAGCATAACAGGGGGGCGGGGAGAAATAACAAATGCAGGCTAGTGAAGATTGAAAAGTAATCAAAAGAAACAAAACCAAGGCAAAGGTAAATTTAATTTGACGCATATTTCTAACCTCTAAACTCTGCGATAACTTCAATCTTGCCGACGATGTTGCGGTTAAATTCTTCTAAATCTTCCGCGGGAATCCAGTATTCTTCGTGCGTTGCGCCGCCGACGATCTTGGTCTCGTAATTGTCCAGAAACTCTTTGCGGACTTCAAAGCGCGTGACGTAGCCGACTTTATCCGCGTTGTGTTTCGCGTTCCAATCGCGGGCGATCTGCGCGGCGTAATCTTCGTTGGTGACGGGATAAAATATCGGCTGTTCGGGCAAACGCGGCGGAAATGTGGTGAATCCGCTTGCTTCGATCAAAGCAAGTTCATTTTTACCCGTCGGGCGATAAAGTGTGATTGTTTCCATCTTAGTTATTTTATAAAAATTACAGCATTTACAGTGAAAAGTTGTATATGCACAGTAAACAGTTGCATATACACAACAAATAATTGAACACACACAACAAAAAGTTGAGCATAAACAAAAAACAGTTATATATTCACAACAAAGTATTGAACATACACAGCAACTAATTGAGCGTAAACAGCAAATAATTGTTTATAAACAACAAATCTTTGTGTATAATCAAACAATTATGCTGAATTTCAATCCTAAAAACGTATTTTCAATGCGCGGCATCGAAAAAACGACCGCGTTTCTCGTCGGTCGGCTCGGGATGGATTATTCGACTGCGAGCCGTTTTCTTAAATCAAAGAGCCAATTCGTCAAAATAAAGGACATCGAAAAGCTCTGCATCGCGCTCAACTGCACTCCGAACGATTTGTTCGAGTGGAAACCGGACGCGAATACCGTTTTGCCCGAATCGCATTCGCTTAATGCGCTCGAAAAACGCGAAAAAACAAAGAACTTACAGGAACTTGTCAAAGACATTCCGTCAAACAAACTTGCGCTGATCGAACAGCTTCTCAATGAACTGAAATCGTAAAAGCGTCGCGTTAAAACATCATTCGCCGATTGCCGCGCCGCCGGTCGCGAGATAAAGAACCGCCATTCGGACTGCCACACCGTATTTTACCTGATCTAAAATGAGCGAGCGCGAGCTGTCGGCGACGTCCGATGAAATTTCGATGCCGCGATTCATCGGTCCGGGATGCAGGACGATCGCATCTTTTCGCGCCAGGTCTAAACGCTCGTTCGTTAAGCCGTAATGAATCGAATATTCCCTGAGCGTCGGAAAGTAGGCGGAATCCATCCGTTCTTTTTGGATCCGCAGAATCATCACGACATCCGCGCCTTTGATTGCGTCTTCGATATGCGCGCAAACCTCCAGATCCTTTTCGACGAGATGCGCGAAATCAGCCGGGACAAGCGTTTTCGGTCCGGCAACCCGAACGCGCGCGCCGAGTTTGGTTAAAAGATGGATGTTCGAACGTGCGACGCGGCTGTGCAGAATATCGCCGACGATCGCGACTTCGAGACCTTCGATCTTGCCTTTATGCTCGCGAATCGTCATTGCGTCGAGCAGAGCTTGCGTCGGATGCTCATTCGCGCCGTCGCCCGCGTTGACGATCGCCGCTTTACTCACCTTCGCCAGCTGATGCGGAACGCCCGCGCTCGAATGACGCACGACGATGCAGTCGGGCTGCATCGCATCGAGATTCAGCGCGGTATCAACGAGCGTTTCGCCTTTTGTGACCGACGAAGACGACACGGAAATATTGACCGCATCCGCCGAAAGACGTTTCGCGGCAAGTTCAAAACTGGTGCGCGTGCGCGTCGAATTCTCGAAAAAAAGATTGATCACGGTTTTTCCGCGAAGGGTCGGAACCTTTTTGATCTCGCGCGAATTTATCTCGCGGAAATTTTCGGCAGTATTCAGGATTCCGATAATTTCTTCCGAAGAAAGATTGCGGATTCCAAGTAAATCGCGGCGGCGAAACGGTTTGTCCATAATTTAACTGCAAAAAAAGCAAGGCATCTAATCCTTGCTTCAAAAACTATTCGGCTGATTTTTCGTAGATCCAGACGGATTCTTCATCGTCGTATTCTTTGAGCATGACCTTGATGATCTCGCTCTTTTTCGTCGGGACGGTTTTGCCGATGTAGTCAGCCTGGATCGGCAGTTCGCGGTGTTCTTTGCCGCGGTCGATCAAAACGGCGAGCTGAACGCGGTTCGGGCGACCGAAATCCATCAGTTGGTCGAGCGCGGCGCGGATCGTTCTGCCGGTATAGAGCACGTCGTCAATCAGTATGATTCTTTTATTTTCGATGTCCTGGTTAAGTTCCGTGCGGTTGACGATCGGATTTGCGCCGACGGTTGAAAGATCGTCGCGGTAAAGCGTGATGTCGATAATGCCGTAGAGCGGTTTTTCGCCTTCGAGCTGTTCGATCCGGGCAACGATCTTTTCCGCTAAAGGAACGCCGCGCCGGCGAATGCCGACGATATATAGATCTTTTGCGCCGTGATTTTCTTCAACAATTTCCGAGGCGAGCCGCGAAAGAGCGCGTTTCATCCGCGCCGCATCCATAATTTTCGATTTTTGAACTAATCCGTATTCATCTGCCATAACGTCACGGCAAATCGTATCATTGCTAAAGTTAAAGTTCAAAGTTCAAAGGTTAAAGTTCAAAGATTTATGATCGAGAGAATTATCTTGATTTTAGTCGTGAAATGAGCTAATAATTCTATTGTTTACTAAAAGATATTGAAAAAATCTCACATCATACGGTGAAATCCGATCGGACTTTGTCTGTTTCGGCGTTTCTGATTTTACTTGTCAGCTTACTTAATCTTTTTGGGCAGCCATCAGCGGGGGCATTACAATGCGTTACAAATCAACGATTAAAATTATCGGTATCTTACTGATCGGATTAGGCGGTTTTTTGTCGGCGGCGAATGCCGCTCCGGGCGATCTGGACACGACCTTCTCGTTTGACGGAATCGTCAGAGAACCGATCAGCAAATCCGGCAACGATGAAATAAAGGCGATCGCGGTTCAGCCCGACGGCAAGATCGTCGCGGTCGGACTTGCCACTTACGGCGCCCCGACCGCCTGTATCATCGCCCGCTACAATACGGACGGCTCATTCGATTCCTCGTTTGATGGCGACGGGAAGACCGTTAATGAAATTGAATGTTATGGAGTCGCCATTCAAGCCGACGGCAAGATCGTGGTCGCAGGCAATCTTGTCAAAAATTGGAATTCTGATTTTGCGCTGGTTCGATACAATCCGGACGGTTCGCTCGATACATCTTTTGACGGCGACGGGAAAGTAATCACGCCCGTTCTGATCGGCAATGATTATGCGCGGAATGTCGCGATTCAAGCGGATGGGAAAATTGTTGCGATCGGTTTCAGCTACAACGGCGCGACCGAGGATTTTGCTGTCGTCCGGTACAACCCGAACGGTTCGCTCGACACGTCATTTGACGGCGATGGCAAAGTGACGACAGATTTTTTGGGGGCGACGGATCAGGCACACGCGGTCGCCATTCAAACGGACGGCAGGATTCTGGTCGGAGGCAACGCCGCGAACGGCACGTTTAATAGCATCGCGATCGCGCGCTACAACACGGACGGCGCGCTCGATACCTCTTTTGATAGTGACGGCAAGGTTTTGACGGACATTTTGGCGGGACATGACAACGCCAATTCGCTTGCCGTTCAAACTGACGGCAAGATCGTTGCTGCCGGACAAAGTTCCGTCGGCGTCGGCTGGCAGATCGGGCTTGTGCGGTATAACCCGAACGGTTCGCTCGATTCGTCGTTTGACGGCGACGGTAAGTTGACGACCGTTGTTTTGGGGAATTCGGATCTTGCCAATTCGGTCGCCATCCAAACGGACGGCAAGATCGTGATCGGAGGTTTTTGCGGCGGGATGGTCAGCGGTCACTATGTTAATGGTTTTGCGGTCGTGCGCTACAACCCGAACGGCTCGCTCGACACGTCGTTTGACGGCGACGGCAAAGCGACGACCGTCATTTTAAGCGGCAACAATGTTGCCAATGCACTCGCTATTCAAACGGACGGCAAGATCGTTGCCGCCGGTTACAGTGATAACGACACGGCTTTTGAGAAGTTTTTCTCCGTTGTGCGTTATAACGCGAACGGTTCGCTCGACGCATCGTTCGACGAGGACGGAAAAACAACAAACAGTGTCGGCAGCCGGATTTCATCTGCCCAGGCGGTCGCAATTCAATCGGACGGCAAAATTGTGGTTGCCGGTAATGGCTATTTGCTGAATAATGATGTTGATTTTGCGCTCGCACGCTACAACGCGGACGGTTCGCTCGATACTTCTTTTGGAAATGGCGGTAAAGTAATAACTGCGCCCGGGGCGCCGAACCTTTACGATGTGGCACACGCGGTCGCCATTCAGGCAGACGGCAAAATAGTTGTTGTCGGGGCTTCCGGGGGCGCGACCGCAATCATTGTGTACAACCCGGACGGTTC
>DATLOR010000338.1:0-3576 GCA_035536135.1 Pyrinomonadaceae bacterium
TTCCGCCTTTTCATCGCCGACGATAACTTTTCCCTTCCAGACGGAGATTTTTCCGCTGCCGTCCGCCAAAACGTCAACCCGGTAGACACCGGATTTTGTTAGTTCAATATCGGCTTTCGGCAAATCGAGCGAGACTTTAAATTCGTCATCGGCATAGACCTCGAAAATCGCACTTCCGCCTGATAGTTTCAATTTCAAATCATCCAGATCAATCGTTTGAAACCCGAACTCGGTATTTGCACCGAGGCGGACGAAAGAACCCGGGTTTAAGAGAATTTCTGCCTTTCCGTCCGCACCGGTCAAGACTTTGTCGCCAATGACGACAACATCGTTTTTCTGAAGAAGACCGTTTTTGCCGCCTTCGTGAACAACGGAAACTTTTCCCTCGACGTAATTTACTCCGCCGGCTTTGGCGGAAATAACATACGTATCTCCGGCGGCTGAAACTATTTTGTCATTCTGGGCGAATACAAAAGTAGAGGACAATAGACCGAAAATGGCTATTGAAACGGCAAATAGCAGATTTTTTTTCATTTTTTTGGCTCCTTTGGACAGATTTTGAAAATATTTTAACCCTTTTATGCTAAATAGACAATATTTTTCGTCTACTGGTTACAGCCGATTGAAAATCAATTGGTTGTAAAAATAACAGAACAACCTTTCCGGCACAAACGTAATCTAAAATGTTGCTTGGGATGTTTGACAAGCAGATTGATAAGATTTGATAAGATAAGGAATAATTATGGCAACTTATAAGGACCCGGTAAAATGTTTCGCACCGCTCGAAGTAGTTGAAAGACTTCTCGAAATTCGTGCGGAATTGGGTTATGCAGAAGTTGTTTATCTGGATAGCTCGATCGAATTAGCACAGTTTTTCGATGCCTTCGGCTTTGATGTTTACGCTTTATCGACATCAACCGATAAATTAAATTACGGTGATTACCAAACGCCGATTGTGCCGGGCGGCGACGCCATCCACAATTCGCTGACGGGACACTAAACAAAAAGTTTTACAATTTTCCAATACAACTGAATAGGAACGCGGGAAGGTGATTCAAGGGATTTTTGAAAAGCCTCCCGCTTTTTTTTTTGAGGGATGAGGGATCAGGGATGAGTTTAAAACCAAAACATTCATCCCTCATATTTCATCCCTCATCGCTTTTAAAGCGCTTTGACAATAAAAAGCGTGCCGTCGTCGTCCAGGAATTTTCGTTCGGTAAAATCGGCGACGCCTTTGCGGATAATGTCGATCATTTCCTTTGCCGGCAGATGAATTCCCGCAAGAACGCTCTGAACCAATCTTTCTTTGCCGAATTCTTCGCCGTCTTCGCGGGCGGCTTCCGTGATCCCGTCCGTGTAAAGCACCAGTACCTGTCCGTTCTCAAATTTAATAAAATGTTGGTGATAACGCATCTCGCGGAACATTCCGAGCGGCAGGTCGCCGTAATCGACAAATCTGTATTCGCCGTTCGGCTTGATCAAAAGCGGCGGATTATGTCCGGCGTTCGAGAAAACGAAGGTTTTATTTGTCGCGTCGAGACTTCCGTAAATTGCCGTGATAAATTGATGCGATTCGACCGAATCCCATAAAAGATTGCTGACTTTTGACAAAGCAATGTTCGGCGCGTAGCCGATCTGGACGGCTAATCTCAGGGAAGCGCGCAGGAAAGCGGTCAAAAGCGCGGCGGGAATTCCTTTGCCGACGGCATCCGCAACGACAATTCCGATCTGGTCTTCGACAATCCTGACCCAATCGTAATAATCGCCCGAAACCTCTTCGGTCGGGAAAATATACGCGCTGATGTCGAAACCGTTGATTTTCGGATCGTGTTCTGGCAAAAGCTCGAGCTGAACTTTCCGCGCAATTTCAAGCTGTGCTTCGAGGCGTTTTTTTTCGACGACCTGCTCGTAAAGTTCGGCTTTCTCGATGATGATCGCGACCTGCGAAGCGAGCAGCAGTAACAATTGCAGATCGTCGTCCGTGTAAGAATTGAGCGCGTCGCTTTCGAGATCGAATACGCCGATCACTTTATCGTTTGAAATGATCGGCGCAACCATTTCCGAGCGCGTTTGCTTGCGGGCGTGAAAATAACGCGTGTCCTGATGAACGTCGGCAGAGATCAAAGGTTTGCCGGTCTGCGCGACAAACCCGATAAAACCTTCCCCCAACTTGATCCGCGGTTCGACGAGCGCGAACGGAATTTGGTAGCCGCGCAGAACTTTCGACTGGAAAATATACGGATTTTCGCCGGTAACGTCTTCGTCAATCAGGTAAATTCCCGCCGCGTCGTAGTGGATCAGCGAACCGAGCGTGTCCATCACAAGCGTTAGCACCTCGTCAACATCGAGCGAACTGCTGATCTTTTTGGTGATGTCGAGCAGCATCCGCAACTTGTCCACGGTTGTCAGTTGCGGGTCGGGCTGCGAACTCTTTTTGCTGGAATCGTTCATTTGCTTAGTAAATTGTGAATTGTAGAACGTAACCGCCTCAGAATCAACAAACTGTTTATGATTCGCGGCTAAAGGAAAGCGATTTTTTGTATTCGTCCCAGAGTCTGGAAATCTTCATCCGGTATTCGACGAGCTCGCGGCTGACGTTAAAATGCCGCGCAATTTCACGCGAAGATTTTCCTTGGAAAACAAACCGGCGCAGAGCGGAATACGGAACGAGCGCCGCCGCGCCGACCGAATAGGCTTCTTCCTCGATCTCAGCGTGATAATCGCGCGCGATCACTTTGCCGTCTTTGTTGTAATTCGTAATGGCGAGCCGCGACGGCTTATGACCGAGAAAAACGTGGCTGATTTCTTCCATCAGCGTCGCGTTTTGCCGATTTGCGCCGTGCGTCGGGTTGAGGATGATCAATTTTCTGCCGTCGGGCAAGGTTTGCGAACACGCGCCGCCCGACCATTTGTCGCTCGCGTCGTTTAACAGATGCCGCTTGGTTTCTTCGGATAAAAAAGGTTCGATCTGTTCGAACGAAGCGACCAAAAGATTCGCGTATTTCGCCAGATCAAACGGATTCAAACGTTCGTCGTCACGCCGCAAACCCGCAAATTCGCGTAAACCGATGGCTTTTATCTCGTAATTTCTGCCCTTGTTTGATGGCGGTAAATTTTCCGTGTCCACGGGAAATGATTATACTACAAAATCCTAATTCTTCGGTAAACGCTTTGCCGCCATGATTATTCCGACGGCGATCAGCAGGATCGCGAGGTATTCAGTCAGCGACGCAGCCACACTAACACCTTGAAAAACATAGCGAAGCGTTTGTTGAGATTCGTAAGTTGCCGGGTCATACAACCCAAACTGCTGGTAAGTCCAATATGACCAGCTCACAAGCCAGAGAACAAACGACACGGCAGTTACGCCGACCGCGGCAAATCCAAGTCCCTTCATATCAAAACTCCTTTTTTTGTTGAATTTGCTTGATAATACACCGTATTTCAGGTTTTAGCCAAATTTCTTTCACGACGAGGCTCAACTGTCGAGCGACGAGGCTCAACTGTCGAGCGACGAGGCTCAACTGTCGAGCGACGAGGCTCAACTGTCGAGCGACGAGGCTCAACTGTCGAGCG
>DATLOR010000339.1:0-2267 GCA_035536135.1 Pyrinomonadaceae bacterium
TTATTTTCGCTTTGCCGCGGAAAAAAACATATACCAAACCGTATAATTCGTGCGTTAATTACTACACAAATCGTTGGTGAAACTAAAGTTTGATGCGTATCGAATAAAAGAATATGCCTGAGAAATGCAACAAATATGCGTTTCAAGCGTGTAAATTGTAACAAACTGATACGGAAATCAGTTATGGCACGCTAATTGATAAGTTAGAGCAAGGGGGAATAGGAATTATGACAACAACTGAAACATTAAATTTACCGGTATGGCAAGGTTTGGTGACGGCTGATGTCGCAGATACTGAGACGGTCGAAACGGAAAAAATTGAGAATGTCGGTAAGGTGAGCGATTTTAATTTGGCGCAAGCCGCCGCAAAAGGCGATATGTTTTCTTTCGAGGAATTGTATCAGCGCCATCACCGCAGAGTTTATTCGATCTGTTTGCGAATGCTGCAAAATGCTTCGGAAGCGGAAGATTTAACGCAGGATGTTTTTATCCAGCTTTATCGCAAGATCGGCAGTTTCCGCGGCGATTCGGCTTTCACGACGTGGCTGCACCGGATGACGGTCAATCAGGTTCTGATGCATTTTCGCAAACGCAACGTGAAGTTTGAAAAAACGACCGAAGAAGGCGAAACGCCTGTTCAGATCGTTCCGGGAACGGAAAATGCGAGAAAAATGCCGATCGTTGATAAGATTGCGCTTGAAAACGCGATCGAACAACTTCCGACAGGTTACAAAAACGTTTTCGTTCTGCACGATGTCGAAGGCTACGAACACGAAGAAGTCGCAAGAATTCTGGGTTGTTCGGTCGGGACTTCAAAATCGCAACTGCACAAAGCGCGTTTGAAACTGCGTAAACTTTTAGGTAAAAAAGCCAATCCGCGTCTGGTCGGAATGTGGCGCAACTAATAATAAATTCGTTTTTATAAATTTTAAGGCTTCTCTTTTCGGAGAAGCCTTTTTCTATTTCACGCGGTCGAGCTTCATTTCAAAAAACTTCATCCAGGTTTTTCCGTCTTTCGCGAATTCGCCGATCTCGAACCAAACGTCATTTGCCGTTTTGATCGTGTAGCGAATCGTTCCCGCCGGAGTTTGAAAACCCCATTCAAAGCCGTCGCCAACAATTTTAAAATCCTGTTCGCCGCTTATTCCGCTCGCTAAATATGTGCGGAAACGATATTTTGCGGCTTTTGCGCTGAAGTCCAAAACCGCCAGAGTTTCGTGAATAACTTTGCCCTCGGGGTTCGCGAATTTTCCTTCGATGAGCAGCGCCAAGCCGTCTAATTTTCGCTGCACGGTTTCGGTTCCCGTAAAAGTTTCGCGTTTCGCGCCCTGCTGAATCCAGCCTGAACCTTTCCATTGCCCGACCATACTTTCGAGTTTTTTAACTTCGCCGCGCTGCAGGTCGGCAGTATTCTCACCTTGCGCTGAAACAGCCGTTAAACCTGCCAGTAAAACGATTGTCGTTAATAAAATTTTTCTAATCATAATTCTCCGTTACGTAAAATCTTCGGAGAATTATGATGGAAAATTCCCGGTGCGTCTTGTAAATTTGCGACATCGTCCGAAAAATTATTTGACGAGATTTCCGTGTTTGATCCGGCTGACTTTTTCGGCAAAAGAGTTCGGCGAACGTTTGGTGACGGCAACAAATTCGTGCGTCAGGTGCGATTGATCGGCAAACCCCATTTCGGCGGCGCGGTTTGCCCAGTTTGTATTGTTGTTTTCGACCAGATCAACCGCCGTTGCGCGAATCCGCCGCGTTCGTGCAAATTGTTTCGGCGACAACCCCGAAGATTTTTTGAAACGCCTTTCTAATTGGCGTGAGCTTAAATTTATCTGTGCGGCAAGCTCCGCAATTTTGATTTCGCCGCTTGTTTCTTCGATCCGCCGTATGGCTTGCGCGATTTTTTCATCGCAAAAGTTTTGTCCGAAATTCAATTGTCTCAGATGATTTTCAAAAACAGCGACCGCGCAGTCAAAATTTTCGCAGGCATTTAGTTTTTCCCGCAGTCCGTCAGTTAAATGCGGGAACTTTTCGGCTTCCGCCATTCTGATGGTTCTAAAATTTGCCGGATCAGTTCGTAAAACTCGTGCGCAGGCAGCCGGCGAAATTCGCATTCCCCAGTAAATATCGGTCGGAAAAACAGGCGCGGTAATGGATTCAAGATTTAATCCGTTGAAAAATAACCGCCGCAGATTAAATTTTTCGTTGCGGTGATAAACCAGCGAAATACAGCCGTCCGGGAAAATTTCGTGATCGATCGAGCC
>DATLOR010000340.1:0-16738 GCA_035536135.1 Pyrinomonadaceae bacterium
GTTTCATCGTTTCGATCTCATAAAACCGCGCCCAGACCGGCGGCGCGTTTTTGTCCTTGACGACCGTGTTTTCACCGTTTTTGCGCTCCCAGCGAATGCCTTCGATCTTATTGGCGCGATACCACGCGATCGCCGCTTCGATCGCGTCGATTTTTTCCTGACTGGGATTCGCGTCGAGCATCAAAAACCGCACGATGCCGACCGATTCGCCCGCCGTCAGGGAAACCGGCTCGAACTTTCGCGCCGCCGCAGGTTTCAATGTAATTTCGTCATACTGCGCCGCCCAGACCGTCTTTTTGCCGTTCACTTCGACCTGTAATTTCAAGATCAGCGGCGTTGCTTTTTCGACCGCTTTTTCCGCCCGTGCGCGTCTTTCCTCGTCAACAAAAAGATAGTCTTCCTTGCTTTTAGCGATCTCGCGCAGAACTTTCAAAACGCCGATCATCGCGTCGTCGTTGAACGTGATATGCGTGTAATAACCTTTTTTGAGCGGATAAAATTGCGGAAAACCGCCCGATTCGTACTGCGACGCGAGCAAATAATCCAATCCTTTGAGAAACGCTTCTTTATGTTTCGGGAAATTGGTCGGCGGCGTTGTTTTCTGCAAACTTCCCGTGATGACTTTGGCGAGAAACGCGATCTGCGTGTAGCTCGTGCGGTTGTCAATCGTCGTTTCGGAAACGTCCGCTTTCGATTTTAGAAGTTTTGTCCGTTCGGCTTCGGTGAGCATTGCGCTCATATCGATATTTTTTTCCCAACCGCCGTTATCTTTTTGATACAAAATAACCTGATCGGCAATTCGCGCGGCTTCGTCGGTCTGATACCAGAGCGGTTCCTGCCGGAAAACCTCGTTCCACGAAACCAATTTCCAGTCGGGTTTCGTCTTTTCGAGCCATTCGTCGGTCGCTGTCTTGGGATTCCAGCCGTCTTTGCCTTTGAGGAAATTTTCGGTTTCAAATGCCCGCGCTTCCGCCGCCGTTAATTGATGAATCCATTTGACGCGGCTTTCCATTTTCGCGCCCGCGCCTTTCGAACCGAATTCGGCGAAATACGCCGTGCGCTCGTTATCAATATTGCCCCAATTGTTCCAGCCTTCAGCGCGGATATGCGCACCCATTTCGGTGTTGAGAAAAACCGTTCGTCCGTAAGCCCGCCACGGACGCGCCAAAAAAACGCCTTTTTCGGTGTTCGCGCCGGTCAGTTTCGAATTAATAAAGACAAAACCGCTCGGTTCATTTGCCGCAAAACGCATCGGGGCGGCGATGTAGCCGTCGGCTTTCGAATGGATCGTGCATTGATCGAAAACTGCCGAAGCTTGCCCGAAGATAAAATCGACGTGCCCTTCGATATAGCAGTTTTCAAAATACTGCCGCCCGTTTTTCGCGTAAAGCGTATCCTGCCAGCCTAAAAATTTGCAGTTTTTGAAAACCAGTCGATCGGCTTCCGACAATACGGCGACCGCCTGCGTGCCGCCTTGCGCTTGATTTGCCTTGTAATCGAACGAATTTTCAAAAGTGATGTTCTCGGCGTAAAAATCGTGTCCGCCGATATAAACGGCATATGCCGCGCTCGTTGTTCCGGCGCGTTTGTTGTTGATGTCGAAACTAAGTTTGGTTGTTTCGGCTGATTCGCCGATAAATGAAATATACGGTTTGTTCGCGGGAATTCTGATCTGTTCGTTATAGATGCCTTTCTTGATAAAGATCACGAATCTTTTTTGATTATCTTCGGGAACTCTCGCAATCGCTTCCGAAACCGTTTTGACATCGCCGCTGCCGTCTGCCGCCACGGTCAGATCGGCTTTCTTAGTGAAAAAAAATTGTGTTTCGGCGTGAATTTTCATCAAACCGAAACACAAAATAAGAGTTATAAGCAAAAAAATTTTCATCCCTTTTCCCGGAAAATGCGCCGCATAAGCTCCCGAAGGCTTAGTCGCCGATACGGCGCATTTTGTATCGATCAATTTCCCCAAATCGATCGATCAGAACGTGAATTTCGCGCCGATCTGAATATCTCTCGGCGGTTGACGCTGGGTATTTGCAAAACCGAACGACGCATTTGTCGGGTCAAGATTGAGTCCCGAAAAATACGGACTGTTCAGCAAATTGATCGCTTCAACTCTGACCTGAACTTTCATCCCTTCACGAATCCTGAAGTTTTTCGACAAACCGACGTCAAACTTCAAAAAGCGTTGATTACGGAATTTGCCGGTCGTCAGCGGGAATGAACGCAGGGTGTTTGCTGAACCGCTTGTATAATTGTTGGCAAATCCGGGAACCATTACCGTAACCGCCCCGGTCGTCGGGTTTACATAGTTAACCGTAAATCCGTTGGTATCAAATGCCGGAATATCAATTCCGTAACGGCGACCTTGTTCGTCTTTCTTGCCGAGTTTGTTGACCAGCTCATTAGGATCGCCGCTGTAATAAATGTTTCCGAATTGCAGCGGTTCGCCCGATTGCCATTCATAAACAGCTTGGATCTGCCAACCGCCGAAAATTCCGTCAACCCACGAATTCCATTCTTTGCCGATCAAACGATTGCGCCCGATCGGTAATTCGTAAATACCCGAAAACGTAAAGCGATGCGGTCTTTCGGTCGGCGAAACGATGCTGACCATCTGCGTATCCTGCGGATTCAGATATTGCGCCGTTTGATGTTCACGCGAAAAACTGTATGAACCGTTGAGCGACAAACCTTGCGTGAAACGCTTGACCAACTGCAATTGCAGCGACTGGTATTCGCTCGTCCCGTTGTATTCGGTGACGGCGATATTGCCGAATTGCGGAAACGGAACTAACAGCCGCCGCCGCGTATTATTAGTCGCGTTCCAGTTTCCACCGTCGGGAATCAAACCGCGCAGAGGATTCGACACATTGGCATTTAAGAAGGTATTGACCGCAAGAATTGAGTCAATAATAGTGTTTCCATTGGTAACGCCTCTAAAGTTATTCAAATATTCACGCGGAATCGCGTTTAATTCGCGGCTGACCGACAAATTGTAGCCGCGTGAATAAATATAAGTCGCTTCGAGACCGATTTTGTACGGAAGCTCGCGCTGAATGCCGAAGATGAACCGGGCGTAATTGGCATTTTTTCTGTCCTGCGACAAAACAACACTCGACGGTCCGGTCGCGTTCGATGACGTAACATCGCGTCCCGTAAAGGTCAGCAGACCCTGCGCGGCACCGGGCGACGGGACAATGCCGTTCGGAAACGGATTAGCTAATGTCGCGATAAACGTCAGACCGTTGTTGTTTGTCGGGTTAAACGCGGTCGGAGTCGAAAATCCGGGTTGGAAGATCGGCTGAATCTGAAACGGCGCGGTAAAGATTCCGGCACCGCCGCGGATCACGGTTTTATCATTTATTCCATACGAAAAACCGATGCGCGGCTGAAAGTTGTTCATATCCGTTGACTGATTTGCGTCCTTGCTGCTGTTTGCAAAAATCAAGCCGCCGGAAAGATTCAGAAACGCTGTGATCGGCACGCCGGACGGAACGCTCGCATTGTAATTGGCGATCGCCTGCGTACGGATCGGACTCGCAACAAACCGGTCAAAATCCGTCACGATTCTGCCTTCTTTTTCTCTGACGCCGCCTTCAAGTTCATAACGCAATCCGAGATTTAACGTGAAATTTTGAGTAATGCGGTAATCATCCTGAATAAAGAATGCGTGATAGATCTCGGACGTGTCGTATTCGGTCGGGTTGTCAATGATACTGCCGGACGAAACGACCGGAATGCCCAGAAGGAAAGAGGCAATATCGCGTCCGGCGCGGTCGCGCTGCGTCGAACCGGAGTTTGATGCCTGCATCGTGTATGTTCCGTCAAATAAAAATCTACCGGTGCTGTAACCGTCCGAATTGAATTTTTCGCGCAGGCGGCGGAAATCATAGCCGTATTTCAGCGTGTGGTTGCCGTAAATCTGCGTTAAGGTCGGCTGAACCGAGAAAAGCGTGAAAGGTCGTTCCTGTCCGTTATTGTAATCGGAACGCAAAGAACCGACGGTCAGATAATTTCTGAAATCGAAGCGCGGGAAAATACCGTCGCTGCGGCTTGACGGAATGCCCGTAAAGCCGAGGTCGGCGGCGGACGGCTGACCGTCCTGAAATCTTCTCAGCTTAAACTGGCTGAAGCTGCTACGAACATCGAGAATAAAATTGGACGAAAGCGTCGAAGTATAATCGACGTTGCCGCCGTTATTGCGGCGGTTTTCATATCCGCGAAAAATAGAATCCGGCTCGCCCGTCAGATTATAACGGTCTTCGGTATTTCGGCTGTGATAATATTTTGCGAAAATTTTATTGGTGGCATTGATGTTATGGTCGATCTTTGCCAGGTAAGATCTGTACGGACGAATCAAATTTTGATCCGTAATATAGTTATTGACAATGCCCGGAAGATTCGCGACCGGAAAAAGATTGAGAAAATTTTTCGCCGGACCGTAGAGAAGATTTGAAGGAATAATATTGCAGGTCGAACCGACCGGAACGGCGCCCGAGGTCGGACATCCGAAAGATGTGCGGACAACATTGCTGCCGCTCGTCATACCTGAAAACGGATTGTAAATTATCGTGTTTGCTGAGTTCGTAATATCTGCACGATTAACGATCAGCTCTGAAAAATCGCCGTTTCGCATTGCCGCCGTCGGCACGGAATAAGTTGTCGGTTGGGCGACATTATCTTTTTGTCTTTCATAAGAAAAGAGAAAAAAGGTTTTGTCTTTTCCGTCGTAGAGAAAAGGAATATAAACCGGACCGTTTAAGACAACGCCGTAGCGGTTATATTTGCGGTCGGGACGCTCGCGTCCGGCGCGGTTGTTGAAAAAGTTGTTTGCCGTGCGGCTTTTGTCGCGGTCGTAAAAATAGAGCGAGCCCCGCAGACGGTTTGTGCCGCTTTTCAGCGCAACATTGACGGTCGAACCGGCGGTAAATCCGTTTTGCGAATCGAAACTGTTGGTTTGAACCTTGAATTCCTGCACGGCATCGGATGGCGGTGTAAACGCAACCTGTCCGCTATACGCCAAATTCGGCGAGCCGTCCAAGTTGATATTGTTGCCGCCGGCGCCGTTTGTCCGAAATCCGGCGAGGTTTCCGTTCGCGGTCGGACCTTGAAAATTCGGGTCACCCGTATAAACAACGCCCGGTGCCTGGGTTGCCAGAACGTACGGCGCACCTTCGGATAAGGGTAATTCTTCAATCTGACGCTGCGTAACCAATGTGCCGGTCGTGACCGTGCCTCTTTCAATTACGTCTCCGTCGGCAACAATATTAACTTCGGCTTGGGTTCCGATCTCCAATGTAAAATCAACCGTCAGGCGATCATCAACTTTCAATTCAATGCTTTCACGAATCGACGTTTTGAAACCGTCGCCGGTTGCCGAAACGCTGTATTTGCCCGGCAGTAAGAACGGCACAGTGAAACTTCCGTCCTCGTTAGTTTTGACGGTTGCCGCCACATTTGTCTCGATATTTTTGACAATTACCGTGGCGCCCGGGATTGCCGCGCCGTTCGGATCGTTAACGTTTCCCGTGATCGTTCCGCGAAACTCCTGCCCGTAAATATTGATAAAAGCGGACAAACACACGGCAAAAACTGCACAAAGGATGCCGTATCGGATTTGACTTTTTTTCATCGCTTCTTAACTCCTCTTTAACTTTGCTTTTTATAATTGGTTTGAAATTCAGTTCGAATCCAGTTAATTTCGAATTCGGTTTTAAAGTACTAACAATAGTAATTGGTTTTACCAATTATTGCAAACCGGATTTCGGATATTTTATTGCTTTTTTGAAAAAATATTTATATTGCTGTGCAAAATAGGCAATAGATGCATGATATCGCGCGCTAAACTCAATTTTTATCGACAAATAGCTATTGACCAATTTAATCTCATTTGTAGATTGGGTATGACCAATCGCCCCTGTTATTGTTGTACCGACGATCAAAAGTGCGGTCGGCAAGCTCTTTGATCCTCCGCCGACAGGAGAATCATAAAGCAGGGTGCGCGCCTGATTTTGAAAGTTCGCGTTTGACCAAACAGTTTCTTTCGGCTAAAACAATTCGTGATAGAATAACTTTTCAGGAAAGACAGACGTTTAATTCATAGCAAAAAACCGACATTAAATTAAAAAATTATGAAATTCTGCCCTACTTGTGAAACCCGATACGATGAAGAAATTTTGCGCTTTTGCACCAAAGACGGCACGCCTCTGGTTGACGAAGATCAGCCGAACTTCACGGAAATGCCGAGCGAAAGCTTCGAAGCGTCCGAAGCCGATCTCGGCGAAGAAACCATCGTAAGATACAAACCGCCGAAGGATATTCTGCCGGAACCCGAACCGCCGCAGCCCGAAATCGAACGCAGCGAGGCTCCGCGCATTGTTATTTCGACCTCGGAACAGCAGAAAAGAGAGCAGAATGTCCGTTCGCGCCAGATTCCGCCGTACCAGGCGATCCCGCCGAAACCGAACACGGGCAAAACCGTGCTTTTGACCGTGCTGGGAACGCTCGCGGTTTTGGCGGTCGCGCTCGGTTTGTTCGTCTTCCTGCGCGATGAACAGCCCGCGAGCGTCAATCTGAATATCAATACCAATCCGCCCGACACTAATCTGAACACCAATCTAAATTACGGCGCAAACAATTTAAATCTTTCGACGCTCCCGAATTCGAACGTCAACACAAACTATAACGTCAGCTTCAACACGAACATCAACGCGAATCTGAAAACGCCGACGCCGACGCCGACGCCGAAACCGAGTCCGACAATTGATGCCAACGCCAATGTCGGCAACACGATCACGAATACGAACGGCGCGCCGCCGCCAACGCCGCGCCCGTCGTTCACCGTCACGCCGCGTCCGGCGACACCGACGCCTGCCGCAACGCCGCGCACGTCGCCGACCACGCTTCCGACCGGTCGTCCGCCGAACAATTCAAGCGAACAGAACTGAAACATTTAATTCAAAACAAAATAACCGCCGAAAACCACGAAATATCATGAAAAGTGCTCTGATATTTCGCGGTTTTCGGTTTTTCTGCTTTAATTTTACTTCTGAAATTATTCGGAAAACTCCAACGCTTTTTCGACGGCGCGGCGCGGGTCGATCACGCCCCAACCCTGGCGGTCAACTTCGTAATGCGGAAGGCGTTCGGAGGTTGAAATCAATATTCTTTTGACCTGCTGCGGCGTTAAATCAGGGTTTGCTTCGAGCATTTGCGCGATCACGCTCGAAACGATCGGCGCGGCGAAAGATGTGCCGTCAACATATTTGTAATTTCCCGTAATCACGTTTTCGCGGTGGATTTTTAAGGTGATGATCTGGCGGATCGAATGCACGGGACGGTCGAGCGCGGCATCGAGTTCGCCGTCAATCCCTTGATTTTCCCTGATTATTTCATGCAGTTCGTCGTCGCCGGCTTTGTCTAATTTTTCCAGAAGCTCGGCTTGGCTGGCAGTCGGCGTATTCGGCAGGATCGGCGCGGGAACCCAGATCGACGGCGCGATAACTTCGGGTTTTTGAAGACCGTCCAAAGTCGGACCGTAACTTGAACGGTACATTCCGCGCCTCGCGCGATTGATCGAATTATTATCGTCGAGCCCGCCGACCGCGATGCACGAAGGCGCGCTCGCGGGCGGAAAAACCGGATGATTCGGCAGATGTCCGGCGTTGCCGACCGCGCAGACGATCGTCAAACCCTGTCGGGCGCATTCTTCGACCGTCTGCGAAAGTGAATCGTGCAGGTAAGATTGCTCAAAATCGCCGCCCGCCGAGATGTTGACGATTCGAATGTTGTATTTCGTGCGGTTCGACAAGATCCATTCCAAGCCGTCTTCGATGTTCTGCTCGGTGATTCGCCCGGTGCGGGCGAGCTTGACGAGAACGACATCGGATTCGGGCGCGATTCCGCGGTAAAATCCATTTGAAAGCGAACCGTTCCCGGCGGCGACGACCGAAGTCATCATTCCGTGCCAGCTCGCCACGTCCGCCTGAAAGAGCGTCGACAAATCGCCGTCGTCCATCATCATATTGCGGTAACCGATGATCCGGTTGTTCGGCGTCGTCAGATCGACGTGCGGGTAAAATCCCGAATCTAAGAAAGCGATCGTCACGCCCTTGCCCGTAAAACGCTCGTCGGCATCGAGGCGCAGAGGCGTTGAAAGAACCCGTGAGCCGTCTTTCTGAAGCGCGGCATCGGTCAAGATCTGGTCTTTGGCGCGTTCAAAAAGACGCACGCACCGCGCACAGACGGCTTCGAAAGTTTCGGTGTCGGGCGCATTGGCGCGAATTAACTTCTGAATATCGTCGTCCAAAACCAGCAGCGGAACATATTCCTCACGCGGTTCACGCGCACAAACCGGACACGCGCGTTCGCCCGCCGCAATGTCGGCGCTGGTTGTCGGACGTTCAAATTGCATTGATTCGTGCAGACTCATTTTTGACGTTTAAGTTTTCCACAAACAACGGTTAAAATCAATTACAGTTAAGTTCCAAGTTCCAAGTTCCGGATTATTTTGACTTGAGGTTTGCAGCTTGAAACTTGGGACTTGGGACTTATTTTATGACTCAAAAAAAGGTCGGTTTGGCACTTTCGGGCGGTGCGGCGCGTGGTTTCGCGCATCTCGGGGTTTTAAAGGTTCTCGCCGAACATCAAATTCCGCTGGATTTTATTTCCGGCACCTCGGCAGGTTCGATCGTCGGCGCGGCGATCGCCTGCGGTTTGAATGTCGCGCAAATCATCGAAATCGGTAAAAAAATGACCTGGTTCAAGGTTTCGGGTTTTCCGTATTCGACGAAAGGCTTGCTTTCAAACGCGCCGATGGGCGAGCTGCTCAGAAAAAATCTGCCGTTTCAAAATATCGAAGATCTGCCGATCCCGTTTGCGGCGGTCGCCTGCGCGCTCGAAACGGGCGAAGAAATAGTTTTCAAAGACAAGGGCGATCTGCCGACGGCGATCCGGGCAAGCTGTGCGATTCCGGGCGTTTTCGTGCCCGTCGAATACGAAGGAAAAAATCTGATCGACGGCGGCGTCACTTCGCTCGTCCCGGCGAAAGCGGTTAAAAAGATGGGCGCGGAAGTGATCATCGCGGTTGATGTCAACGCTTGCGGCGCAACTTACTGGAACTCGCCGAACACCTTTTTGGGCGTTCTTTTTCAATCAACAATGCTGCTGCTTCGAACTGCCGGAAAAAGCCAGCATTACCGCGCCGATGTCGTCATCATTCCGCAAATCGCGCATCTCAGACCGGACGAGATCGGCAAAATGGATGAATTTATCCGCCTCGGCGAAGAAGCCGCGCTCGAAAAAATTGACGAGATAAAAAAACTGGTTTTTGACGCAGAGCCGTCTGTAGAGGCAGACAGCTTGCGCTAAATTATTAAAGAATTGGTATAGGTTACAAATCTTCGGAATAGCTGAAAACTGATCGCGCATAGCTGATAATTTGTTTTTAGTTATTCGTTATCAGCTATTAGTTTCCAGCTATTCCGAAAAGTGTTTTCCAACAATAATGAATGAGATAGGAATCATCGGATTCGGACAATTCGGGCAGTTTATGGCGCAGCATCTCGCGCGCTTTTTCACGGTCGCGGTTTATGACAACGCCGATCTTCGCCGCGAAGCCGAAAAGATCAATGTAGATTGGTGCGATTTTGAAACGGTCGCGGGCAAGGAGGTCGTCATTTTCGCCGTGCCGCTGAAAAGTTTTGAAGCGGTTTTGCGCCGCGCTCGAAAGTTTTTACGTCCCGACGCACTTTGTCTGGACGTTTGCTCGGTGAAAATAAAACCGCTCGAACTGATGCGCGCGCATTTGCCCGAAACGGTCGAGATCATCGGCACGCATCCGCTTTTCGGACCGCAGAGCGGACGAGGCAGCATCGCAGGCTTGCGGATCGCGCTCTGCCCGGTGCGCTCGGCGCAGACCGAAAAGGTCAGGGCATTTCTCGCCGGAGAATTAAAACTGAACGTCCTCGAAAAATCGCCCGAAGAACACGACCGCGAGATGGCGCACGTTCAGGCTTTGACGCATTTTGTCGCCCGCGCGCTTGACGAACTGCACGTCGAGGAATCCGACCTCGCAACGGTTTCCTACGAAGAATTGATGCGCGCCGCACGGCTCGTCAGCGAAGATTCGTGGGAACTTTTTCAAACCATCCAGCAAGGCAATCCGTTTGCCGACACGAAACGCCGGGCATTTATCGAAAAACTCATCGAACTCGAAAGCCGTCTGAGCCAAAATCAATAAGTACCTGCAATTTGTTTAATTTTCAAACAAATTGCAGGTAAGGATTTGGCAAAATGCGGTGTAATCCAGTTTAATAAAATATCATCACGCATTTTCAAAGGCGTTGTCAGGGGAATTATCTGCCGAACGCCGCCAATTCAGGGTAGGGATTAAGGGGTGAAAAGAAGTTTCGCGATCATTGCCGGTTTTCTCCTTTTTCAGCTCGGTTGCGGTTTGTCTCAAAAGAGTCTTG
Source organism: Pyrinomonadaceae bacterium (assembly GCA_035536135.1). Lineage (GTDB taxonomy): Bacteria > Acidobacteriota > Blastocatellia > Pyrinomonadales > Pyrinomonadaceae > JAFDVJ01. The sequence goes on from DATLOR010000340.1 coordinate 10,479, forward strand.
AGCCGTCAATCGAATTCAGCGTGATTCCGTCGGCGGAAATCGGCGGGACGATGCGGCTTGAAATAATCGAAGGACATGTTTTTAATGCCCGTCCCGACCAGCAAATCGTGCTCTACACACGCAGCGGAGATTGGTATGTCCAGCCTTTTGCCAATCAGAATTTCACAAAAATCGAAGCTGATTCTTCGTGGCGAAATTCGACGCATCTCGGGACTGAATATGCCGCTTTGCTCGTCGAACCAAACTACAAACCGCCCGCCAAAATAAGCGTTTTGCCGAATAAAGACGGCGCCGGGGTGCTGGCGGTGGCGATTGTTAACGGCACGCCGCTCTTCTGGCAATCGTGGTGGTTTCGCAGTCTCGCGGTGCTTGTCTGCGTGTTTTTGCTGTTCGCTTATTTCCGCTCCCGGATGCATCGTTTGACCAACGAAATGAACGTCCGTTTTGAAGAACGGCTTGCCGAACGGACGCGGATCGCGCAGGAGCTTCACGATTCGCTTTTGCAAGGTTTTGTCGGCGTTTCGATGCAGATCGCCGTCGCCGTCGAACAGCTTCCCGCCGATTCGCCCGCCAAACCGCAGCTAAAACGCGTCGTTAAAACGATCGGCAAAGTGATCGAAGAAGGTCGCCACACGGTGCAGGGTCTGCGCTCGTCAAGCAGCAATGATTTTACCAATCTCGAACGCCAGTTTTCCGAGCTCCGGCAGGATCTGGATACAGACGGTCAGACGGATTTTCGCATTCTCGTCGAAGGTTTGCCGAAACCGCTCTGTCCGCCGGTTGCCGATGAGATTTACCATATCTGCCGCGAAGCCTTGTTTAATGCCTTTCGTCACGCCAAAGCCCGTCAGATCGAAGTCGAGATCGAATATGCGATGCGCGAATTCAGAATTGCCGTCCGCGATGACGGAATCGGAATTGACCCGCAAATCATCGAATCGGGACGCGAAAATCACTGGGGACTTTCGGGAATGCGCGAACGGGCGGAAAAGATCGGCGCACTCCTGAAAGTTCTGAGCCGGACGGGCGCGGGAACGGAGATCGAATTATCCGTGCCGAACAAGATCGCTTTTGAAACCGGAGAATCAAACGGTTCGTTTAAATGGCTGGCAAAATTAGATCCGCGCAAATTAAAATCGGGGAAGGAGCCGAATAAATGAAGGAAGAAAAACAAATCCGGGTTTTGAGCGTTGACGATCATCCTTTGATGCACGAAGGAATTGCCGCTTTGATCAATAATCAAACGGATATGAATTTGGTTGCTGAAGCTTCTGACGGACGCAGCGCGCTGCTTGAGTTTCGCGAGCATCAGCCCGATATCACGCTGATGGATTTGCGGCTTCCCGATATGAACGGCATTGACGCGATGATCTCGATTCTCAAGGAATTTCCAAACGCCCGCGTCATTATCCTGACGATGTTTGAAGGCGATGTCGAGATTCAGCGGGCACTCAAATCAGGTGCGCGCGGCTATATGTTAAAGACGATGCCGCCCAAAGAACTGGTCAAAGTGGTCCGCCGCGTGCACGCCGGAAAAAAACATATCCCGCCCGAAATTGCCGCCAATCTCGCCGAACATTTCAGCAACGACGCGCTCACGCCGCGTGAAACGGAAGTTCTCGCGCAGATTGCCGAGGGCAACCGTAACCGCGACATTGCCGAACGGCTTTTTATTTCGGAAGAAACCGTCAAGGTTCACATCAAACATATTATGGATAAACTCGACGCGAACGACCGCACGCAAGCCGTCGCCATTGCCATCCGGCGCGGGATTATTCAGTTGTAAATTATCTAGAGCAAATTTCAGTTAAATGAAAGACAAAATAGGTTTTGGGTTTTTGGCTTTCGGTTTTTGGCTTTTGATTCAGAAGTCAGAGGCTCGTAATGAGCGAAAACCAAAAACCCAAAACCAAAGACCAAAACTTATCCGTATCGCTTTTAACTGAAATCTGCTCTAAATCAAATACCACAAAAGAGTTATTTAAATATTCCGAGTCCGAGTGATTCGCGCGGCGATTTTAATCTTTATGCTATAAAAGCCCCTGAATTAAAAACCTCCAAAGGAGACGAAATCTGCAAAGATTGTTTTCAACATTTCCGGGCGGTTATCCGGGTTTCGGATTACTGATTTTACGCACTACTCTCGGCATCACGGCATTGTTTCGCGGCGCAGTATACCTGTCTGACACCGATGCTTCAACATTTTTGAACTTGATAATCGCACTGCTTTCAATAATTACCGGCACACTTCTGTTGATCGGCTTTATGACCGCGGTGATTAGCGCGATCGTTTTAGCGGCGGCGATCATCTTCGTCAGTTTATCCGTTACGGCAAACTTCAACGCCTCTGTTTTATCCGAAATCTACGCGATCGTTCTCGCCGCGGCAATTATTCTTTTAGGTCCCGGCGCGTTTTCGCTCGACGCGCGTTTTTTCGGTCGCCGCGAGATTATCATTCCGAAAAAAACAACTGCCTTGACCGACTGATTTTTCTAACCCGAAAGTGGTAGGAAAAAAACATTCTATTTCGTGATGTTTCGTTTTTTCTGCTGGTTCATAATCGAATTCAACCTGGAAACTATTTGAAAAAAGCTAAGGAGAAATTATGAGCAGTACGAAAATGTCGGAAGAAACCGTTGAAATATTGGAAGTTGCCGAAGACCCGCGAATTTCGCCGGGCACCAAGGAATTTTTGAAAGCCTTGAATTCGCCCGCGCCGCCCGAGCTTGAAAAATTGCCGCCGCTCGAAGCGCGCAAAGTTCTGGAAGGCGCGCAGGCTTCCGTTAATGTTGATTATTCGGGTATTGACGAATCGGAAAAAACGATCAACGCCGATGGTTACGAGATTAAACTGAATATCGTGCGTCCCGGAGGAAATACGGAAAAACTTCCCGTCTTTATCTTTATCCACGGCGGCGGCTGGGTTTTGGGCGATTACCCGACCCACCGCCGGATGGTACGCGATCTGGTCGTTAATTCCGGCTGCGCGGCGGTTTTCGTCAATTACACGCGCACGCCCGACGCAGCGTATCCGCAGGCGATCAACGAAATTTACGCGGCGACGAAATGGGTTGCGGAAAACGGCGACGAGATCAATGTCGACGGCAAAAATCTGGCGGTCGTCGGCAACAGCGTCGGCGGAAATATGACTGCCGTGACGGCTTTGCGAGCCAAGGCAGAGGGCGGACCCGAGATCAAACTGCAAATTCTGATGTGGGCGATCGTTGACGCGGACTTTGAAACCGAATCTTACAAACAATTCGGCGAAGCGCGTTTTCTGACCACGCCTTTGATGAAATGGATGTACGATATGTATATTCCCGAACCCGAAAAACGTGCAGACATTTACGCTTCGCCCTTGCAGGCAAGCGTTGAACAACTCGAAGGTTTGCCGCCCGCGCTCGTGATCACAGGCGAAAGCGATATCTTGCGCGACGAAGGCGAAGCCTACGGGCGCAAACTCGACGAAGCCGGCGTTCCCGTGACGACCGTCCGCTATAACGGGATGATCCACGATTTCGGACTCCTGAACGGTTTGGCACATCTGCCGCAAGTCCGCTCGCTGTTTGAACAATGCGGCGCGGAGCTTAAAAAATATCTCGGATAAATTCGGTAGAAATGTCTTTAACTTTCAGGGGTTTGTAAACACGAATGCCTGAAAGTTTTTAATTTTTAATTGCAATAAAATGAGTAATCAAACACAAGAAACAAATCGTAAAAAAACAATCGTTCTCGTTCACGGTGCGTTTGCCGATGGTTCGAGTTGGAGCAAGGTCATTCCACTTCTTCTGGCTGAGGGGTTTAATGTTGTCGCGGTTCAAAATCCGACAACCTCGCTTGCCGATGATGTCGCCGCCGTCAATCGCGCGCTCGAATCAATTTCCGAGCCGGTCGTGCTGGTCGGACATTCGTGGGGCGGCGTGGTTATCACCGAAGCCGGAACCCATGAAAAGGTTGCGGCGCTCGTTTACGTTTCGGCGTTCGCGCCGTCCGTCGGACAATCGGTTAATGACTTATTTACAGGCTATCCGCAACCCGAATGGTTCGGCGCGGTGAGTGCGGATTCAGGCGGTTTTCTAAAAATTTCCACGACAGGCATCGGAGAATATTTCGCACAAGATTTAAGTCCGGAAGAAAAAGCAATCGTCGCGGCGGTGCAGACACCTTTCGCCGTTTCCGCCAACGCCGATAAAGTTTCGAAAGCGGCTTGGGAGGACAAACCTTCGTGGTTCGTCGTTTCGGAAAACGACCGCATCATCTATCCCGAACTGGAGCGCCAAATGGCGGAAAAGATCGGCGCAAAAGCAACCGAAGTTTCAGCCAGTCACGTGTCGATGCTCGCCAAACCCGAAGAGGTCGCGGATGTTATTTTTGCCGCCGCAGAATCGGCAAGAGCCGCCGACAATAATTAATGGAGGGAATAATTTTGAAAATTTCTATTGCAATATTCGCGATATTTCTTTTCTTCAGCGTTGCCGATGCGCAGGATATTTCCGGCGAACAGCGATTGACTCCAAAGGAAATTTCCGCGCTCTCGCAGCTTGGAGCGAGCGCCGGAACTTCGGGCGTAAGCGGCATCCAAACCCGTATCTTAAAGGGCGATCCGACAAAAGCGGGTTTATACACGATCCAACTGACCGTGCCCGCAAACACGACGATTCAGGCGCACACGCACGCGGACGATCGTGTCGCGACGGTCATTTCGGGAACCTGGTATATCGGTTACGGTTCGGTATTCGATGAAAAGAAACTCAAACCGCTGACGGCGGGAAGTTTCTACACCGAACCGCCGAACGCCGCGCATTTTGCCCGCACGGGAACGGAGCCGGTCGTTTTGCAGATCACCGGCTACGGACCGACCAGCACCGAATATGTCGCAGCAAAAACTGCCGTCAAAAAACCTTTGTCACCGCCGCAGCGAGTTAATTCAAAAATCATCAGGAGAAAATAAATTTTATGTCCGCTATTTTACGATTGAACCGCGCTTCGCTCGCCTTGATCTTAGCCCTTATTTTCAGCGTCGCCAGCGCATCGGCGCAGAAAAATTACGAGTCCAAAACGGCAAATGTGAACGGCGTGAAAATTCATTATCTAAAAGCCGGAACCGGCAAAACGCCGCTCGTTTTGATTCACGGTTTCGGCGACACGTCGCATATGTGGATTCCGCTGTTCGATGAATTCGGCAAAGATTACACGATCATCGCGCCGGATATGCGCGGACTTGGCGATTCGTCGCGTCCCGAAACCGGTTATGACAAAAAGACGCTTGCCGTGGATATTCACGAGCTCGTCAAATCTTTGGGCTACAAACAAATTTATCTGGTCGGTCACGACATCGGCTTGATGGTCGCTTACGCTTACGCCGCGCAGTTTCCGTCGGAAGTCGAAAAACTCGCTCTTCTCGAAGCACCGATTCCGGGCATCGGCGATGTCTGGGAAAAAATCTATAATGATCCGCGGCTCTGGCATTTTCACTATGTTGACAGCGTGATCGCGCTCGATCTGGTCAAAGGGCGCGAACGAATTTTTCTCGAACACTTCTGGCAGGAAATGACTCCGCATCCGAAAGCCTTCCCCGAAGAAGACCGCGCGCTTTACGCCAAATCTTACGCGCAGGAAGGGGCAATGCGGGCGGCGTTTGAGATGTTCAAAGCATTCAACAGGCAGGACGCGGAAGACAACCGTAAACTTGCCGCGAATAAACTGCCTATGCGCGTGCTGACGATTACAGGCGATAAATCAATGGGCGACGTGCTGGAAATGCAGGCGAAACTTGTTGCTGATAATGTAACATCCGTCAAATTTGCCGATACCGGACACTGGCTGATGGAAGAACATCAAGCGGAAACCAAAGCCGAGCTGAAGAAGTTTTTCGCTAAATAACTGCAAATCAAAATAAAAAGGCTCGCGGGCTTAAAATTTAAATTTTCAGCCCGCGAGCCTTTTTATTTTGATTAACTAAAAATCTTCGTTAATCTTGATTAACGCAAAAGCTTTTTGCCGGCAATCATTTATTCAATATGAACAAATCCGAAAAGAATCAAGCCGATTTTTGGTTAAGCGTCACTGCCATCGGCGCGTATTTTGCGGTTTTCAGCCTTTTTCTGCATTTCGTTTTCAACTCCGGTTACGGCTATTTTCGCGACGAGCTTTATTTTCTGGCGTGCGGCGAACATCTTGCGTGGGGTTATCCCGACCACGCGCCGATGATCGGTTTGATGGCACGGGCAAGCCGTGTTTTACTCGGCGATTCTTTGTTT
>DATLOR010000341.1:0-9567 GCA_035536135.1 Pyrinomonadaceae bacterium
TTCGCTTTTTCGGGCGAAATTTCGCGCAGTATTTTGTAAATATCGTTTTCCTTACGCGTCTGGCTGTCCTCTGCGCCGTAGGTGTTCATGATCGAATCGGTCAAAGCCTTCCAGCCGTTTCCGAGCGTTTTATCGGTAAAAGAAGCCGCCGCGAGCGCACCGCTGAATCTGCCGACGACCGCGAATTTTTCGGGATATTTCAGACCGAATTTCAAAGAGCCGTAGCCGCCCATCGAAAGTCCGGCAACGGCGCGGTGTTCGCGGTCGGCAAGCGTGCGAAATTTCGCATCGATCTCGGGAACGAGTTCCTGAATGAAATAGCTTTCGTATTTATCGTTCGGCACTGTCGCACTGTCCGAATACCAACCGTCGTTGCCTTCGGGCGTCACGATGATGTAATTGTAATCGGCGGCGTAATCTTTGAGTTTTGTTTTGTCCGTCCAATTGTCAAAATGTCCGGTCAAACCGTGAAGTAAATAAAGCACCGGAAATTTTTCCGCTTTGTTTGCCTCGTAATTTTTCGGCAAGATCACACGGTACGGCATTTCACGCGCCATCAACTTGCTGTTTATTTTTAGGTCCTGCGACGAAACGGAAGTTTGAACCGCCGTCTTGATTTCCGCCTGTTTTGTTTCCGTTTTTTGGGCGAAAGCCGAAACGGTCAGCGCGAAAAATAGGATGGAAAAAGCGAAATATCTCAAGTGCTTCATTTATTTTTTCTCCCGAATCTAACCGAAAATTCTGCCGAACCAGCCGCTTTCGTCCTTGTGCGTAACCTGCGCGAGTTCGCCCGCGTCGAGCCACACGCCGTGACACGTGTCGCAAACGTCGATTGAAATGCTTTCAAAATCGGTCGCGTGCAAAGTCCCGTCGCATTTCGGGCATTGCAATTCCAAACTTTTCGCATCGTCCGATTCAAGTTTCGCCTTCATCTTTTCAAGGATTTCTCTTTCCTTATTGCGAAAATATTCGTTTTCCAACGCTCTTCCGCGGTCGTCTAATTCTAATGGCATAAAATAATTGCTCTCCTGTTTTTTTTGATTAATTTAATGATTTGTCGTAGTTCGATTATGACGGTCAACAGCCGCTTTCCACAAAACCCGAAATTGTTTTTGACAGACTTTTTTTTATTTCCCGAACCAGCGTCCGAACCAGCTATCCTGATGTTCATCGTGGTGCGCGATCTGCACCAGATCGTCGGCATCGAGCCAAACACCATGGCAATTGTTGCAAATCTCGATGACAATGTTTTCAAATGTCGAATCAACCAGCTTGCCGTGACATTTCGGACATTCCAGTTTTGAAGCTTCGGCTTGCTCGGCTTCGAGTTTTTCCTTCAGTCTTTGGATAAGTTTTTTCTCCTGCCGCAGAAAATACTCATTTTCAAGCGCGTGCGCGCGGTCTTCCAATGTAACTTGCGACATAACTTTTCTCCTTTCGCAAAAAAGATTATATGACCAAAAATATCAGACAAAGGAATAAGTTTCAAAAGTCAGACCTTTGAAACTTACCGGGAAATTAATGTTTGCAAAAATTTTCTAGCTCTCGGTTTTGTGAATCGAACGGACGCGCTGACGGGCTTTTTTGGCGCGGCGGATCGTGTTGCGTTTTTTCAGATTTGTTTCCGCCCAATCGGAAACCTGTTTCAGCGGATGCCACTCAAAATCTTCGAGCGGCAAAACCTCGCTCGCCGAATCGCGCAATTTCAAAGTCCCGAAAGCGATAAAAAATATCGCGGCGTTGAACAGAAATCCGACCAGCAGCACCAGCCAACCCGGCGCCAGACCGACCGAGGCGCGTTGGAGAAAAATGTCATACGGCGAAACGGAAGAACTGCCCGCAATGATCGGCGAAGGATGTATGTAAACTTTCAGCGTCCAGCTCAGCGCAAGCAGAATAAAGATCCACAGATAATTGCTCCGCAGCCGTCTGCCTAAGGCTTCCCAGATGCTGATCGTAAAATGCGGGTTGATCAGATCCGCCGAGATATGGTCAGCCCATTCCTTGTCGGGCGGAATCGTCCGGTGCGAAAGCATCGGCGCAAAATAGCCCGTTTCAAGCACGCGCACGCGGCTTGCCCAAACCTCGTAATAACGATACCTGCGCGCTTCCATAAAAAGAAAGATCGTGACGAGAATCGAGTTGATCGGAATCGCGAAATGCGGGTTGTCGGGTGAACTAAAGACAAACGAAAGCGTTGCGCCGGCGGTAATCACCGCCCAATTCGTCGTCGCGTCGAGCCGTCCGCGCCAAACATTCGACCGCTGAATCTCGCCGCGGTAAAAATGCACCATCGCCGTATTGAACTCCGAAGGCGAAAGTTTCTGGGCGATCGTGATCGGCGTTGATTTAGGCTTTTGGCTTCGGGCGCGAACTTCTTCGGCGAGCGATTGAAAAGAGGCTGGCAATCGGCTGATATGGATGTCTTCGTCGGTTGAAAAATTATCAAACCGAACTTCGTCTTTCATAGCGCGTTTAGGACTGAAAAATTATAAATGTGAACCCTTCTACTGCCAATTTAGATTTAATCACTTTCCAACTTTCGATGCAAGAGTTTTCCTAAATTTCGCAAATTTTCATTTTTATTTGTTTTTTTTGTCCGCTAAAATTCTTTTACGATGACCGAAACCGACGAATTCCGGATGCGCGAAGCGATCCGTGCCGCAATCGAAGCCGAAAAACTGGACGAAGTTCCGATCGGCGCGTGTCTCGTTGACGAAGCAGGCAATCTTTTAGCGGTTGCCGGAAACCGGACGATCACCAATAACGATCCGACCGCGCACGCCGAAATTCTCGCGCTGCGCGAAGCCGCCGCACGAATCGGCAACTACCGTTTAACCGGCGCGACCGTTTATTCGACCATCGAACCGTGCGCGATGTGCGCCGGCGCGCTTGTCAATGCCCGCGTCAAACGGCTTGTTTACGGCGCAAAAGACGAAAGATTCGGCGCGGTTGAAACTCTTTTCGAGATTTGCGACAGCGAATTTTTGAATCATAAGATCGAAATCGTTTCGGGCGTTTTAGCCGAAGATTGCCGCGCGCTTGTGCAGAATTTTTTCCGCCGGAAACGTGAAATTCAAAAATCAAACACTTTTATTGATAACCCGACTTGAAATTTTCCTCCTCAGACGATTAAAATAGAAAATTCGCCCGTGCGGAGAGGTGCGAGAGTGGTTGAATCGGACAGTCTCGAAAATTGTTGTACCTTAACGGGTACCGTGGGTTCGAATCCCACCCTCTCCGCCACATCGATTTTAGATTTGCGATTTTGGATTTTGGATTCATAAGAAGCGCGGATTTTATCAACTTAAAATCCGCTTTATATTTGAAAAGTTAATTTTTACGGAAAGGTGCAAGAGCGGTTGAATTGGCAGCATTGGAAATGCTGTGAACCTCAAAAGGGTTCCGTGGGTTCGAATCCCACCCTTTCCGCCACACCGATTTCGGATTGTGGATTTGGGATTGCGGATTTATAAAAAATAAATCCCAAATCCGAATTCCCAAATTCCAAATCGCCATATGGCTTCAGGCTCCGCACAAGGTTTGAGTTGTGAACTCCGCTAGATCCGGAAGGAAGCAACGGCAGCAATTTCAGCTTGTGTTGCGGTTAAGTCTGAAGCCTCCAATTTTATCCGAAAAAAAGTCGGAAGAATAAATATTCTTCCGACTTTTTTGTTTTTAGATTGACAACGCATTCAACATATATTATAAAAATGAGCGTTCGTTCGTTTTATGCCAAAACTTAGCCAAGAAGTCATCGCCGAGAAAAAATCGGTCATCGAATCCGCCGCTAAGGAACTGTTTATCAAGCAAGGCTTTCACGCGACATCGATGCGCGATATTGCAAAAACAGCGGACGTTTCCATTGGAAACCTATATAACTACTACGTCACTAAAGAAGAGATTTTTGAGTCGATCATCGGAAATTACCTGCAGATCATCAACAGCAGGTTGAAAAATATTTTTTCCGAGATCGAAACGCCGCTCGAACCTGCCGGGTTATTAAAGCTCGGCGGATTGGTCAAAGATATGATCGACCAGCATCAGGATTTCTGGCTTTTGATGTATATCGACGTTTTAGAATTTGATAACCGGCACTTTCGTTTGATGTTCGACGGCTTGAGCGCGAAACTCCGCGTCCGCTTTGCAAACGAGTTCAACGCCGCTAAATCAAGCGGTTTGGTGAGAAACGAAATTGATCCGGCGGTTGCTTACACCGCTGTTTATATGCAGTTTTTCAACTATTTTCTGGTCGAAAAACTGTTCGGCGGAAATTCTCATTTCGGACTCAGCGATGAAGACGCGATCAAATCGCTGACTGATATTTTTTGTTTTGGTGTTTTAAATAAATCAGGTTCTTGAAAATTAAGAAACGCTTTCTGTTTCTTTTTAATTATTAAATAAACAAAAACGTACGTTCGTTTTTATTGCAATATTTTATTTAGATTGTTTTTTTTCGGAGGTTAAGATTATGCGGAAAGGATTTTTATTTGGAGCCTTATTGTTATTATTTGGTCTGACCAATTTATACGCACAAGGCACAACAGGACAAATCAGCGGCACGGTGACCGACCAGAACGGCGCCGTCGTTTCGGGCGCAAATGTCAAAGTGACGAGTTCAGACACAAATTTCAGCCGGACGGCGACATCGAATGAGGAAGGGTTTTATTCGTTTCAATTGCTGCCCGTCGGCAAATACACGGTTGAAATTACGGCGCAAAATTTTCAGGCGTATAAAGCCGAAACGGTGGTCAGCGTTACGCAGACAACTGTTGTCGACGCGCAGCTCGGAGTTTCGGGCGATACCGTTACGGTCAATGTCGAAGCCCCTGTTTTGCAGCTTGAAACGTCGCAGAACGGCCGAACGGTCGAAGGCGAAACAATTCGCCAACTTCCCCTCCCGACGCGCAATTTCCAACAACTTCTGACGCTTCAAGCCGGCGCGCAGTCATCCGTGTCGAACACGACCGAGCTCGGACGCGGCGACGCGACGATCTCCGTCAACGGTCAGCGCACGACTTCGAATTCAGTCCGCATTAACGGCGTTGATGCCAACTCGATCGGGACCAACTCGACTCCAAACATTGCCGTTCCGGCGACCGACAGTTTGCAGGAATTCGTCGTCCAGACCTCGCTTTACGACGCTTCGAACGGGCGCAACGCGGGCGGCAACGTCGAAGCCATCACGCGCAGCGGTTCAAACGATTTTCGCGGCAATGTTTATTATTTTCTGCGCGATAAGAGCCTCACCGCGAACGAACCATTTATCAAAGGCAGAGGGTTGGAACGCCCCGAATTTCGCCGTCAGCAATTTGGCGGAACGCTCGGCGGCAGAGTGATTCGCGACCGCGTTTTCTTTTTCGGCTCGTACCAGGGCACACGTGAAAGAAACGGCTATTCGCTCGTCAACAGCCTGACCTCGCCGAATATTCCGCTCGGTTTGACGGACAGCAACCGCACCGCGGCTGGACTGATGGCAACCTTTGGCGCGGCAACTGTTAATCCTGTCTCGCTCGCCATTTTGAACGCTCGTTTGCCGAACGGTCAGTTCGCGATTCCGTCTTCCGGGACGACGAGCCGACCTTCGACCTGTCTTGCCACGCTCGCTACCAATCTGTGTCCCGTCACGGTTCCGCAATCGGGCGTTTCTCGTTTCCGCGAAAATCAATTCAACGCCAACGGCGATTTTATTATCACCGATACGCATAATATTTCGGCGAAGTTTTTTGTTGCCGACAATCCGACATTTCAGTCGAATTACAACTTTGCGGGCTTGGGCAACGGCGAACGCCAACTGATCGGTTTCGGCGGCGATCTGACGATCAAGCAAAAACTTTATTCGATCACCGACAATTACATCTTTTCTCCGAATATCGTCAATCAGGCGCGTTTCGGCTTTAACCGTCTGCGCGTGACGAGTGTGCCCGAGGAACCGTTTTCGGCGGCTTCGCTCGGCATCACGAATCCTCTCGGTTCCCTTTTCCCGGGCGCACCGACGATTCAACTGGCAGGCTTGGATTCGCAGTTCTTCTTTGGTTCCGCGCCGCTTGCCGACCAGTCTTCGCGGATCAACGGCTATAATTTCAGCGACGTGCTTTCCGTCACAAAGGGCAATCATCGCCTGCGTTTCGGCGGCGAATACCGCTTTTCGCAGGTCAAATTTTACTTCAATGCCTTTTCACGCGGGCAGATCATTTTTTCGAGCTTTAATAGTTTCCTGTCCGGCGTGGGAACATCATTGCTCGGTTCGGGCGTTTTCGACCGCTATTACAAGGTCAAAGACACGAACTTTTTCGCGCAGGACGACTGGAAAGTCAATAATCGTCTGACCATTAACATTGGTTTGCGCTACGATCTATACGGTCTGCCGGTTGAAAATAAAGGGCGCCTTGTCAATCTGTTATTCGACCAGATCCGCATCGGCACGACTGCCGCGCCGGCGAGCGCGCCGAACGGTTTCGTGCAAGCCGACGGCGGTGGGCTCGCCAATGTTCCGACGGTTGAAAAAACGCTCGTCCCGGTCGATAAAAACAATTTTGCGCCGCGTTTCGGTTTTGCGTATGTTTTGGATGAAAAACTGAATATGGTTTTGCGCGGCGGGTACGGAATTTATTACGACCGCATTTCGACGCGCTATGCCAATACACAGCTTTTCAACTACCCGTACTTCGCGCTCGGCGTCGGGCTGCCGGGTTCGACTCTGCCGGGCATCACGCAGACCTTTGCCAATCCGTTTATCCCGCTTCCCGCCCCGTCGCAGTTCCCGATCGTGCCGAATTTGCCGTCGCCGCTTTCGCCGCTTTCGCCGTTCGTCGGCGTTCCGGTCGCGGGCGTCTACGTTGACCCGAATCTGCGGACTCCGTATATTCAGCAGTTCAACTTCGGTCTGCAGTGGGGTTTCTGGAAAAACTTTGTCTGGGACATCGGTTATGTCGGCAATAAAGGAACGAATCTTTTGCAGGTCATCAGCCCGAATCAGCCGATCTATAATTCATCGACGAATTCCTTTGCGACGCCTTTTGCGGGAACCGTCATCTCGGCTTTGAAAAATGCGACGGGCGGCGTCCAGCAGATTCAAACGACTTCGCTTTCGACCTATCATTCCCTGCAAACGTCTCTGACTAAACGGTTTTCAGACGGTTTACAGTTCCAGGCGGCTTACACCTTCGGAAAATCGATCGATTACTATTCGGGCGCGGCGGTCAATGAAGTGACAAATGTCTTCGGCGATCAACGCAACTGGCGCACGAATCGCGGTCGTTCGGACTTTAACCGCGAACACCGTTTCGTGATCAGCGGAGTTTATTCGCTGCCGAAATATAAATTTGAATCGGGATTCGCGAAAGCCGTTTTGAACGGCTGGCAGGTTGCGGGAATCGCGGTTTTCCAATCGGGTTTACCGTTCTCGATCGTTGACAACCCGGGCAACGCCGTTATTCAAAGGGCGAATTACAACCGCAATTTCACGGGCGATATTTATACGAGCGGCGGTGTTTCACAGCGTTTGAACGGATTTTTCAACACGGCGGCGTTTGTCCGTTCGTGTCCGATCGGAACGTTGGTCAGCGGCGTTCTGGTGGCTTGTGCGAATAGCGGAACGGGCGCGGTCAACAATCCGCTTTTCGATCCGGCAAACCCGTTCGGCAATACGACGCGCAACGGTTTCACCGGACCGGGACAGAAAAACGTCGATATTTCGCTGATCAAATTCATCCCGTTCACCGAAAGAATTCGCGGCGAATTTCGCATCGAAGCCTTCAACGTCTTCAACTGGGTCAATTACGCGCTGCCGAACAACAACGTTTCGGGTGCGAACTTCGGTCGCATCGAACGCGCTGCGACCGGTCCGCGTGTTCTACAGCTCGGTATGAAATTGAATTTCTAAGGTTGGTGAATTTATTCGGAATAGGTGAAAAGTGATAAATGATAAGTGATAGATTTCGGTATTTAATTATCACTTTTCACCTTTCACCTTTCACCTATTCTAAAATTTTTGTCCTGTAATTTTAAATAAAAAAGGAGGAATTTATGACCTTGAGCAAGAGTTTTTTCCGTTTCATTTTATTCTGTTTCTTAATCGGCGGTTCAGTTTCGGTCGGCAACGCGCAATTGACTTCGCATTTCCAAACCTGGCTCAATGCTAACGGTTACGGCAGTTACAATTTCGTCCGCAGTGATCTGGGCGTTAACGGAAGCTACGGCGGTAAGACAAATTCCTCGGATACGGTCGTTAATCAGCCGGTCATTTTTATCCACGGAAATTCCGACTCCGCGCTCGGACAAAGCTCTTCGATGACGGGTTGGAACTCTTCGATCAATTACTTTTTGTCGCAAGGCTATAAAACGTCGGAAATCTACGCGACGACCTGGGGCGATGCCAATCCTCTGCTTGCGGCTTATCAATATCATTCAAAACCGAACCTGCAAAAAATCCGTGCGTTCATTCAAGCCGTCAAAGCCTATACCGGAGCGACGAAAGTTGACATCGTCACGCATTCGATGGGCGTCACCTTAACGCGTAAAGCGATCTTGGGCGGCGCGGCAAACGACGCGGCAAACGGCGGAAGCTACAATCTCGGCTCGCCTCTGACTTCGAGCGTGGACGCGTTCGTCGGCATCGCCGGCGCGAATCAGGGTTTGGTTTCGTGTTATCAAACCGGCGGCTCAACGCCGACCTGCGCCAACACGAACGGGCTTTATCCGGGTTATTTATATTTCGGTTTCGTCACGGGCGTCTCGAATATTCTGACAAATATGAACGCGAGTTCGCATTACGAAGGCACTTACACCTATTCGATCTGGTCAACGGTTGACGAGGTGATCGGCTACGGCGATGTCGTCTATGGTCAATATACATCGCGCATTCCGTCGCAAAACGGCGAGGTCGTGTTCGGTTCCGTGCCGTACGGACACATTAATTCAAAGGATTTAACCGGCTATTATCAATGGCGAATGGTCAAATATCACGCGACGAATTAAGTCCCAAGTCTCAAGTCCCAAGTTGAAAACAAACGGCTTCGGACTTGAGACTTGAGACTTGGAACTTGGAACTTGGCATCTGGAACTATGGCATTTGAACTCTATTTTGAAACTCACGGCAACGGCAAACCTCTGATTTTAATTCCCGGTTTTGCGTCGGGCGGGTGGACATGGTTTCGGCAAATTGAAGAATTTGCAAAAGATTTTCGCGTCATCACATTTGACCCGCGCGGCATCGGTAAATCGAAAATTGAAGATGCGGATGATCTGACGAATCTTTCGATGCAAACTTTTGTCGCAGACGTTCTGCAGGTTTTGGATGAGTTGAAAATTGAAAAACCGAATGTTCTGGGCGCCAGTTTCGGCGGTTTTGTCGCGCAGGAATTGGCTTTGCAGTTTCCCGAACGGGTCGATAAATTGATTCTCGCCTGCACAACTTTCGGCGGAGCAAACCACGTTCGCCCGAGCGATGAGATCCTGCGTTCGTTTACGCCGAACCCGAATTTGACGGTCGCCGAACGCATCAGAAAATTTATTCGTCCAGCTTTTACCGACGAATTTAACTCCGAACATACGGACGAAGTCGAA
>DATLOR010000342.1:0-31732 GCA_035536135.1 Pyrinomonadaceae bacterium
CAATATATCCGTTTTCGTCCAACTCCAATTTTCCGCGCAAAGCTTCTGTATTCGGCTCAACCCCGATGCGGATTAAAAGCGCGTCGATCGATAAAATAAATGTTTCAGCGGTCGCTAAATTTTTCAGCTCGACGCTTTCGATCCGCTCGCTGCCCGAAATTTTTTGAACGGCGGTTTCGGTTAAAATTGTGATTTTCGGGTGATTTTTGACCTGTTCGATAAATTCTGCGCGGGCGCTGAATACCTTCCGGCGATGAACGAGCGTGACCTTTTCGGCGGTTTCCGCCAGGATCAGCGCGTTTTCAAATGCCGCGTCGCCGCCGCCGACCACCAAAGCGTTTTTGCCGGCAACCAGATCCGCGTTTTTTTTGCCCGATTCGATAATGCCGCGCGTCCGAAATTCGTCCTCGCCCGCGACATTTAATTTCCGCCGCCGCACTCCGGTCGCAACGACGATCGCCCGCGCGGAAAAACTTTTTTCGCCCGCAAGCAAAACTTCTTTTTTTTCAAAATTGACTTCCGCGATCTGCGCCTGTAAATATAACTCGAAATTACGTTTTCCAATTTGATCGAGAAACACGTCGCGCAGTTCCCGACCGTTTTTGGCTTCTCTGCCGGGATAGTTTTTTATTTCGTTATAAGTCCACAAAAGCTGTCCGCCGAGCTCTGCTTGATTTTCTAAAAGCAGGGCGGAAAGACCGAGTTCGTCGCACCAGAGAGCGGTCGAAAGACCGCCAACGCCGCCGCCGATGATAATAACGTCAAACTTTGTACGGATTTGATTTAGCATCTTTTTTCGTAAAAATTACCACTCTTTGTCATCACCCGACTGTCAATTTTTGTCACTTCTCGTATTTTTTTGCTCATTAAATGAGCCTGCCGATTGTTTTTCGCAACGCTAATTATTAATGAAAACGGGATTTAACTCAAACTTAAAAAAAATCTCGGAACATGGCATTTATCTTGCTATAAGAATTGATTGGATTTAGGCTTTTTGCGCTCGATCTGTCCAAAAATTTCTCGGAGAATCCCAAAATTTCAATTTAGTATCCCTTAAAATATATGAGATTAGAATTTGAACCTAACGCTTCCGTTGTTCCTTTTGTCGAAAAAGATGTTGTCAGTTCGGATGTTTCTTCCGATTCGGAAAAGATGCTTCGTGAAGGCATCAAAGCCGCGCAGGAAGGCAATCGAAGCGAAGCGCGGAATTTACTGCTTCGGGTCACCGAAAACGATGCCGACAACGAAAACGCGTGGCTCTGGCTCGCGTCGATCAGCGAATACCCTGAAGAACTGCTCGTTTTTCTGAATAACGTTCTGCGCATCAATTCACAAAATGAGCGCGCTCTGGAATGGCATAAAGCGACTAAATCGCTCCTTGCCAAAACGCTCGTCCAGCGCGGAATTGACGCGGTCAAAGACGAACGCAAGGATTTTGCGCGGCAATGTTTCGAGCAAGCCCTCGAACACGAAGCCGAAAACGAAATGGCGTGGCTCTGGATGGCTTCGGTCGCCGAGTCGGACGAAGAAAAAACGGCTTGTTTTGAAAAAGTTCTGAGCGTTAATCCTGACAACGAAGCGGCTCGGGAATCCCTTAAATCACTCCAATCTCAAAAAATGCAAAAATTATTTCAAACCGCTCTTTCCGCCGCTTTTGACGGCAGACATGCGGACGCAAAAGAACCGCTCGAAACCGTTTTGAGTCAGAATCCGGAAATGGAAGATGCCTGGGTTTTAAAGTCGCATCTCGCCGAATCTTTTGAAGAACGCGCCGAATGCTTCTTAAAATTGAGTGCCCTAAATCCCGACAACGAAATGGCGAAAGCCAATCTCGCTTCGTGGCGGATGCTGGCGGACAAGCTTATCGAACAGCCGAACGAGGAAGAAGCGGCGGAATTTGCCGCGCCGGAACGCGCCGAAGCCGAAGAATTTTCAAATCAGGAAGCTGCCGCCGAATTTTCCGATTTTTCGTCAAACGAATCTTTCGTCGAAAACGAACCGGAACAAGCGGCGGTCGAAAATTTTTCTGCCGAAAGCGAAGCAGAAACTGCAATTTTGGAGTTTCAGCAACCGGAACCGGCGAGCTTTGATGAAGCGGAGAGCTTCGAACAGGCAGATTTCGCCGCCGAAAATTTGCACGTTGAAGAAGATGTCCATCCTGACAGCCCGACGCAGGATTTGAGTTTCGACTCATATTTTCAACCGCAGGAAGCCGGACAAAACCAATTTACCGAAGTGCCAGCCGAGGAAGAAAATTCCGGCGAAGAATTTGAGAATGAGGAAATCCTCTTTGAATCAAATGAACCAATGGCGCAGCCCATGCCGGAATTTTCCGAACCGCCGAGCGATTTAGCGGCGCAGCTCGAAGCCGAGGAAGAAGAAATGAACTGGGCTTTTGCCAATTCGCAGGAGGAGACTAAAGAAGCCGAAGATTATTTCCGAAACCCGGATGAATCGGACGATGACATTCACAAAACCCAGCAGGCAAATTACGATGCGGAAGATTTCCCGCAGGAAGACTTTGTCAGCGAAGTACAAGCCGTTTCCGAGGCGGAAGATTTTGCCGCACAAGCCGACCAAACGGCAGATGAACCGCAAAACGAGGAGTGGAAAAACACTTCGCCGAGTATGTTCGTAAATTATTCGCCGGCAGTGTCAGAAAATCATTTTGAAGCGCAAACCGTCGAATTTTCCGCATCGGAAACAGTCGCCGCTGCCGAAGAAAATCCGACCGGATTTTCCGCCTTTGTCGAAGAAGAACCGGCGGACGAACCGCAATGGTCGGCGGAAAACAACTATTTACATCAATTTACGGAAAAACCGGAGGAATTCGTTGAAACGAACGAGCCCGAGGCTGCCGAACAATTTGCGGCGGCGGAGGTGGAAGAATCTTTTGAAGCGCAACCGGAAGAAAAATCTCAACAGCCGAAAGCCGAAACGGTTCTTTGCCCGTTCTGCAATGCCGAAAACGAAAAGCAAGCCTTTTCGTGCAATTCGTGTCAGACGGTTTTAACGCTTTCCGATCTGGAAATGCTTCTCGGTCAGCAAACTGCCAACGAGGACAAACTGCGGCAAGCCGTTGAAAGTCTCGAACGCGAAAACGAAAGCTACGGGCTTAGTGCCGAACAGCTGACGAATCTCGGAGTCGGTCAGGTCAATCTCAAAAATTACCGTCAGGGATTCCTTTACCTGCAGGAAGCCGTGCGGATGAATCCGAGCAACGTCCTCTTAGACGCGCAGGTCAATGCGCTCGCGATTCGTCTTTCGGAAATGGAAGAACAGCAAAGCGTACACGATTCGATGCCGAAAAACCGCAAGATCTTAGTCGTCGACGACAGCCCGACGGTTCGCAAACTGATTTCGGGCAAGCTGGAAAAATGCGGGCATGAAGTCGTCTGCGCGATCGACGGCGTTGACGCGCTCGAAAAAATCAATGAATTAAAGCCCGATCTGGTCTTGCTCGACATCACGATGCCGCGGATGGACGGTTATCAGGTTTGCAAACTGATCCGCAATAACGAAACGACCAAAGACGTTCCGGTCGTGATGATTTCGGGTAAGGACGGATTTTTTGATAAAGTGCGCGGCAGAATGGCTGGCACCACCGGCTACATCACGAAACCTTTCGGTCCCGAGACTTTGATGAAAACGGTTGAAACTTATTTGAACTAATCTTTAGTTTCAGGTTTCAAGTTTCAGGTTTCAAGTTATCTGAGTAAACCTGAAGCCTGAAACCTGAAACTTGAAACCGATGATGAACAATACAGCCCCCGACATTGAACCGTTGTTTGATTTATCCTCACTAAATTTACAAAATCTCCCCGATTCTTTTCCCGCAAACGAAAAGGTGGAAAAGTCAGATGGCGAAAAATTCGTCGTCTTTTTTTTAGATGATGAATTATTCGCCGTGAGCGCCGATCAAATCGCGGAAATCGTTCGCCCGCTTGAGTTTACGCCCTTGCCTAATTCTCCTGTGTGGCTTTACGGGATTGCCAATTTGCGCGGTCAGATAATTTCGGTACTGAATCTGGCAAAAATCTGCCGGAAAAATTCCGTGCCCGTTTCATCAAAAAGCAAGCTGATCGTTTTAAAGCCGAAAAATTCCGCTTCTTCGATGGCTTTTCCGGTTGACCGTTTAAGCGAAATTATCACTCTGGCAAAAAAAGACATTCAGCCCTCCGAAGATCTTCGTTTTTTCGGAACGGCGGTTCATGAAACGGTTTCCGTCAACTTACTCGACACGGAAAAACTTTTTTCTTCACTTTTGTAAGTTAAGGCTTTTGTATCCCCGCTTCGGAGAAAATTATGGCTCGATACACACCTAACTCCTTACTCAATTCGCTCAAAGGCAAAATCTGGCTTGCCACGAGCGCGTTGGCTTTTTTTATTTGCACCTTCGGTTTGATTTCGTATCTGATCGTTTCTTTTGTCGTCAACGATACTTTTTACGCGGTCTTTGTGCCGTTTCTTTTTCTGGCTTTCACGGTCATGGTTTTCGGCTGGTGGCTCTCGAACGAAGTGGTCAGCCCGATCGAAAAAGTTTCCCTGCTGGCGAAAAGTCTCGAACGAAGCTCGTCAACCTCGCTTCCGAAAACATCGGGTTCGACCGAAACCGACGAGCTTTTAGAAACGCTTCACCGCAACAGCCAGCAGATGCAGAAGCTCGTTAATCTGATGGACGAAGTATCGGCTGGAAATACGGATATTGCGCTCACGCCGATTCAAAACAGCGACCGTTTGACCGCCGCTTTTCAAAAACTGCTCGCCAAAGTGACCGATTCGATCGATGCCAAGCAAAATCTCGAAAAACTTCAGAGATCGGTCGCGCAGATCACGGAAGAGATCGGGCGTGTCCGCAAATACAATCTCGACGCGGAAATTACGGCGGATTTCAAGGAAACCAAAGAAATTTCCGAAACGCTCAAATTTCTGGTCAATAATCTGAGCGGGCTGGTCGCGCAGGTGCGCGATGATTCCGGTCAAACACAGAATTCCGCGACCGACGTGCGCCGTACGCTGCAATCGGTTATCCAGCAGAGCGAAGTTAAGGTTCAGGAAATGAACCAAGCCGCGTTCACGCTCAAGGAAATTCCGAACAGCGTGCACAAAATCTCCGAAAACTTTTCGGGCGCGGTGCAGTCAGCCAATCAATCGATCGAAAAAGCGCGCAAAGGGACGCTCACGGCGCAGGAAAATGTGCAATCCGCCGCCCAGCTTCGCAAACAATTGCAGGAAGCCGTAAGCCGTTTGGGACGGCTCAACGAACACGCGCTGGAAATCGGCAAGATCGCCAAAACCGTCGGCGATCTGGCGCACCGAACAAGCACGGTCGCGCTCAACGCTTCGATTCAAGCCGGAGATTTAGGCGAATCGGGACGCGGATTTTCGGTCGTCGCCGACGAAATCAAACGGATCGCGGTGCGCGCCGAAAACACGAACAAACAGATCGCCACGCTCAACAAAGCAATGACTTCGGACATCGGCGAAGTCGAACGCGCGCTGAAATCAACCGTTCACGAAGCCGCCAACTTGTCGAAATTCGCCGTCGAAACCGGCAATTCGATGAGCGAACTCGAAAAACACATCACGCAGATCCTGAATCTGCAGGACCAGTTGACCGCCGATTCGAGCGAGCAATCGGCTGAGACCGACAAGGCTTTTCAGGTTTTTATCGGTTCGATCTCCGAAACCGAAATGTCGGTCGAAGCCTTGAAACAATCCGAAAAGTCGATCGCCGCACTTGTTTCGACGTTTGGCAATATGCTGCTCGCGGTTGATGATTTTAAGCTCCCGCAAACTTCCGTGACCGCCCCGAATTTTCGGGTTGAAACAAATTTTCCCAATGCCTTTGAAAAAGATTCGCCCGGCGCGCTGGCTTTCGAGGAGAACTAATAAAATGCCGAAAAAACTTTTGAAAAATGCCGTTGAAATATTACGGCGGCTGCGCGTTATGAAATTATTTCCGCTCTCGATTCTCAAGAAAACAGACAACAGGAGAAAGTCCAGAAAATGCAAAAAAATGTACTATTCGGCTTATTAGGCAAACTTTCTTCCTTGCTTGCCGTCGTTCTGCTCATCCTCAGCGTGGTTTTGGTCGGGGCTTCGTATTTCGGTTTGACGGAAAATAAACTGGCGGGCACGGCAACGACGATCTTTGCCGCCGTAACGGCGATTTTTTCGATTGCCCTGATGAATCTGGCAAACTTTAAATCCGCCCGGCAGACCAAAGCCGCCGCCGAAATCGCGCATCATCTTTCAAACGGCGAATTTTTCGACGAATTTCCCGAAGAAGAAGACGAACTCGTTTTCGCGCTTAAGGAAACTTCCGATTATTTGCGTGAGAAAGCCGCGGTCACCGACGCAATTGCGAAAGGCGATCTCTCGGCGGACATCAATCCGCGTTCCGATGCGGACGCGCTCGGCAATTCGCTGAAAAATATGGTCGAAAAAATTCGCGCTTCCGTGCAGACGCAGGACGAACGCGAACGGCTTGAAAAAGCGATCAAAAAACTACTCGACGAAGTGTCGGAGGTTGCCGCCGGAGATCTAACCGTGCAGGCGGAAGTTTCGGCGGAAATGACGGGCGCGATCGCCTGTTCGTTTAATTATATGACGACCGAACTGCGCTCTTTGATCAAACAGGTCAAGGACGTCACGTTTCAGGTTTCGACCTCGGCGAACGCGATCAACGACACGACCGAACAATTAGAGCGCGGAAGCGAAGCGCAAGCCTCGCAGATTTCGCGGACGACCGCGGCGATCGCCAATATGGCTCTGCAGATTCAGGAAGTTTCGGAAAACGCCGCCCTGAGCGCGCAGGTTGCCGCCGATTCTCTGAGCAATGCGCGTTACGGCACAAAAGCCGTGCAGGACAATATCAACGCGATGATCTCGATTCGCAAACAGGTTCAGGAAACCGCCAAACGCATCAAAAAGCTCGGCGAACGCTCGCAGGAGATTTCACAGATCGTCGGTTTGATCGACGATCTTTCCGACCGTACGAGCTTGCTTGCCTTAAACGCGAGTTTGCAAGCCTCAGCCGCCGGAGAAGCGGGCAAAGGTTTTGCGCTCGTCGCCGAAGAGGTCGAGCGTCTGGCGGAACGTTCAAACCGCCTGACGCAGCAAATCGGGACGCTTACGCAAACCATCCAGCTCGAAACCAAAGACGTCGTGGCGTCGATGGAAGAAACGATTCACGAAGTCGTGATCGGTTCGACGCTCGCCGATAAAGCCGGACAAACGCTGGTTGAGATCGAACTGGTTTCGACGCGTCTTGCCGAACTTATTCAATCGATCTCCGAATCGGCAAAACATCAGGCGGAAAGCTCCGACGATATTTCCAAAGCAATGGGCAACATCTCGAAAGTTACGGAGCTTGTTCAAACCGGAGCCAAACGCGCCGCTGAATCGGTGAAAATGCTCGTCGAACTTTCCGACGAACTGCGCGGCTCGGTCGCGCCGTTCAAACTTCCCGAAGAACGCAATTCACGGCGCATCCCGCAAACGGACTCAAATCTGTTTTTGAATTAGTCCCAAGTCCCGGAAGTCCCAAGTTGGATCTGTTTTTTTGACCTGAGGCTTAGGACTCAAAGAAAGTATGGAAAACGAAACTCTACAAAATTTTATCAATGAAGCCGAAGTTTACCTGCCGATGATTCGCAACGGTATTCTGGTTTGCAGTCAGGAAGGCAATACGGGCGGCGAACTGGAAACTTCCCTGCTCTACTCACAGGCGATCAAAGATGCCGCGATCGCGGTCGGTTTGGACAACATCGGCAAAGCGGGCGCGAAACTCGAACTGGACTTAAAAAGCGTTGTCAGCAAAACCGAAATGCTTTCCGACGAGCAAACCCGCAATTTGCTTGATAATCTCGCCCAGCTCGAAGCCTTGCTCGCCAAACTTCATTTTAACAACGATGATTTTTCGCTGAATTTCGACGGTTTTGTTGACGAATCGTTTCTCAATCTCGGCTTTGATTCGGTTGAATCGGATTTATTGCATATTACGGCGCAGGACAATGAACCGGCGCAAATTGCCGACGAATTCGAAGGTTTTGAAATTGATGCGGAAATGATCGAGATTTTCGCGATGGAAGCCGAAGACCTTCTGCGAAACATCAATTCACAGCTCGAAGTTTTAAGATCCGCGCCGAACAACCGCGAAGCGCTGCTCGAAATCCGCCGCAACGCGCACACCTTGAAAGGTTCGGCAGGAATTGTCGGACTCAAACCGCTTTCCGGTCTCGCGCACCGCGTTGAGGATCTGCTCGACTATCTCGCCGAAAAAGAAATCGACGGCAACCGGAAAATTCTTGAACTGCTGACGACCTCGACCGATTGTCTGAGTGCGCTCGCGAGCGGTGAAAACTCACCGCAGCTGAGCCAGAGAATCGAGCTTCTTTACCGCGATTTTGATGAAACGCTGACCGCGCTTCAAAACGGAACTTTTGAAAAAGAACCGGTCAAAATTCCCGAGCTCGTCAAGGCGGAAACCGTTTCCGAACAAACTGCGGCGGATGAAAATCAGCCGGTCGCCGTCATTCATAAATCGGTCGTGCGCGTTTCGCTCGAAAAACTCGACGAGCTGGTTCGCCTGGTCGGCGATCTGGTCATCAGCCGCTCGGTTTTTGAACAGCGGCTG
Organism: Pyrinomonadaceae bacterium; assembly: GCA_035536135.1. Taxonomy (GTDB): domain Bacteria; phylum Acidobacteriota; class Blastocatellia; order Pyrinomonadales; family Pyrinomonadaceae; genus JAFDVJ01. The sequence continues at coordinate 8,642 of DATLOR010000342.1, forward strand.
GTCGAATTTGAACGCCAGATCAATGATCTGCAATACAACACGGCACGGCTGATGCGCTCGACCGGAAAGCTCGAAACCGATTTTGAAGCAAGCCTCCTGAATGCGGATTTTGGATTTGGGATTTCGGATTCGATAGCTAATAAACAGTCGCACTTGATTGGCAATCGATTGAACGAATACACAAATCCGCCATCCAAAATGCAAAATCCGCAATCGTTTGATTCGCTCGAGTTTGACCGTTACACCGAATTTCATCAAACGACCCGCGAACTGCTCGAAACGGCGGGCGATACATCCGCCATTAATATCGAACTCGACAAACTTCGCAGTAATCTCGAAATACTTTTCAGCAGTCAAAGTCATTTGATCGAAGAAATGCACGACAAATTGCTGCGCCTGCGGATGGTGCGGTTCGGTTCGCTGACGGCGCGTCTGCAACGCACGGTGCGCGTCACGTGCGAGCAGGAAATGAAACACGTTGACCTTATCATCGAAGGCGACCAGACCGAAGTTGACACGCAGATTCTCGACCTGTTGGTCGAACCGCTTCTGCATCTTCTCAGAAACGCGGTGGCGCACGGCATCGAATCGCCCGACACGCGCCGTCTTTTAGGAAAACCCGAAAAAGGAAAGATTCACTTGCGCCTGCACAGCGAAGGCACGCATATTATTTTGACCGTGACGGACGACGGACGCGGAATCTCGGCGGTCGCCCTGCGCGAAAAAGCCGTCCGCAACGGTTTTATTTCGCAGGATGAAGCCGGGAAAATGAGCGATGAAGACGCGTTTTCGCTCGGTTTTCTGCCGGGTTTGACCACCGCCGAATCGGTCAGCCAAACCGCCGGGCGCGGCGTTGGAATGAATATCATCAAGACCAGCATTTTGCGCGGGCAAGGCACGATCACGATTGCCTCGGAACCGCAAAAGGGCGCGTCCTTTACGATCCGGATGCCGATGGCGCTGGCGATCACCCGCGGACTGCTGGTGAAAAAGAACGGACAAACTTTTGCTTTTCCTCTGAAGCTCATCAAAAAGGTCAGCGAGATCCGGGCGGAAGAATTTGCCGGAATGCCGGACAAAAATTCCGTCCACATCGACGGCGTCGATTACGCGGTTTCCAACCTCGGAACGCTTCTGGATTTACCGTCTTCCGCGATGAAAAAAGACTTTATCCCGTTTCTTCTGCTTGAGACAATGGAGCCGCCGCGGGCTTTGATGGTTGACGAGATCGTGCGGGCGGAAGAAATCGTCATCAAACCGTTGTCAGCGCCGCTCCAGAATTATCCGAATTTGCTCGGCGCGACCATTCTCGGCGACGGTAATGTCGTGCCGGTTCTCGATTTGATCTACCTGCTCAAAAATCAGGTTCCAAGTTCCAAGTCCCAGGTTCCGGGACAGGAAAACATCAATGATGAATCCGCGCCTTCGGATTTTGAAGATTCGAAACTCAAGACCCAAGACCCAAGACCCTTAAAAGTAATGATCGTGGACGACAGCCCGAGCGTGCGTCATATCACTTCAAAACTTGTTAAAAATGCCGGTTGGGAAGTGGTTCTGGCAAAAGACGGGCTTGAAGCATTTGAAACGCTCCAAGCCTCGGAAACTCTGCCGGATGTGGTTTTAACCGACGTGGAAATGCCGCGGATGGACGGCTACGAACTTCTTTCTTCGATCAAAAGTCACGCCGCACTGCGCCAACTGCCCGTCATTATGATTACCTCGCGGGCAAGCGAAAAGCACCTGCAAAAAGCCGTCGAATTAGGCGTTTCGGAATATCTGACGAAACCTTTTGACGATTCGGTGTTGATCGAAAAAATTAAAAATCTGTCCGGTAATTAAGGAACAAAATTATAAACAATCACGCCCATCACTTTCACGGGTTTTCCTGCGATGATGGCGGGACTGAACATTGATTGATACGCGGCGTATTCGGAAGCTTCAAACAAGAGTTTATTGCCGCTGATCGCACAGGCAAAGATCACTTTTCCCTGTTCGTCAATCGTTGCCTGCACATTAACCGCACCTCCGGCACGCGCACTTCTGGCTTCAAGCGGATACGCAGGTTTCGCCAAATTAATGGCTTTTCCGTTGATCACTCCGCCTTTGATCAGCTTAGGATTTAGGTTCGTTTGATCTTGATTAGCGTCCGGCTTATTCGTATCGAAGGATTTGATTACATTTAATGCCTCGTCGCCGTTATCGTTTCTGACCGACATACAGTAATAATGACTTTGGGCTTCCTGGATGTTCCAATCGCTTCTTTCAAGTTTCTTAGCTCTGATTTCATAAACGCGGCGGTACGTTTTTTCCGCATTTTTGTAATCCTTCTGGAATTGATAAATATTTCCCAGAGCCCAGAGCGAACTAACTGTTTCCAGCGCGTCCTGACCGTAATTTTTTTCGAATATTTCTAAAGATTTTTGATAAAGTTCCTTTGCTTTTTCAACCTTCCGGTTTCCATACTTGTAAAAAGCGACAATGTCCAGCATTTGCGCCAATTTAACTTGAGAATCCTTATCCAAATCGCTTTTTTGCTGGTAGATCGCAATCGCTCTTTCCAAAGTTTTTTCGGCTTCACCCTTATCTCCGTTTGCGCTCTCGATAAACCCCAGATTGAGCAGAGCTTCACCGGTTTTAAAGTGATTTGCGCCAAATTCCTGCTCACGAAGTTTAACAACCTTTTCGGCAACCGGAAGCGCTTCTTTGTATTTTTTTTCCTTGAAAAGTTTGACGACCTGCGCGCTCAAACGAGTCGCTTCATCATTTTGAGAAGTTTGTGCATTTGCCAATCCGAATGCACAGATCATTATTAGGAATATGCTTATTTTTTTCATAAGTGTTGTTTGATGTGTTATTTCTTCGGCGGTTTGCTCGAACGAATTTCTACTGACACTTCAAAAATTGTTAATTTTTAAAACTGTATTTGATTAAGCCTCTGACTTTTATCGCTTTGCCATCCGCCAATGTCGGCGTAAATTTTGATTGAAAAGCGGCTTTGATACTAGCATACGCCAGCACCTGATACTCATTGCAAACCGCCGTTGCCTGTTCAACCTCCCCGTTTTCGCCGATGGTTACTCTAACTATGATTGTGATGCCGCCAAAAGGAATACTGGTTCTCGCCGGAAGTTCCGGTCTGCCGAGTTTTATTGCCTTGCCATTGACAAAATTGCCTTGTAAAAATTTTTCGCCTCTTATTTCACGCCGTTTTTCATTGAAAGCATCCCATTTTTTATCAAAATTAATGCTGGGATTATTTATCAAAAAACACATATATTCATTCTCTTCGGCACGTTCATCAGCCAATTCCGTCTTTTGCAATTTATCATTCACTAAAATTGCCTGCTGGTAGGCATTGTCAGCATCCTCTATTCGGTTCATACGCTTATAAACCTGTGCTTGCGCAAGATAATAATCGGCAACTTGACTGCTTTCTTTTCCGTAAAGATTTTCGGCAATCCCGTTGGCTGTTTTTAATACCTCAACCGCTCTTGTTTTTTCATCTTTGAGAATCAAGACGCGAAATAATTGATTCAAAGCATTTAATACTTTTTCGTGATTTCCGCCAAAAGCTTGTTGGTAATAAGTTATTGCCGTTTCAAAATACTTGATGGATTTAACATAATCTTTTTTCTCACGATAAATGCCGCCAATATTGAAGTTGATAATCGCCAGATTCTGCGTGTCCGCAAGTTTTTCTCGTAAAGAAAGTTCTTTCAGGGCGAGTTTTAACGCTTCATCATATTTCCCGAGGTTGTAATATCTCTCCGCATCGCTACTTAACCGTTCAGCCTCAATAAATTCTGCGGTCTTTGTTGGGTCTTGTCCTAAAACCGGAAATAAAAATGCGCCGATTATTAAAAAAAGCAAAAATAACAGTTTCATTTAAGTGAAGTTACTCCTATTTCTTGGGTGGTTTGCTCGGACGAATTTCGATCTTGCTCGGCAGGGCGCGTTCATTCATTTCGAGCAAATCGATAACCGTCTGGGCGATGTCTTCGGGCTGCAGCTGCCACGCATTTTCTTTGCTCGGCGTGTCGCCGCCGAAAAACGTGTTGACCGAACCCGGACAAATATAGCTGAGTTTAATGTTGTCCTGCCGGACTTCCTGCATCAAGGCTTCTGAAAATCCGTTGAGTCCGAATTTTGAAGCGTTATACGCCGCCATTCGCGGATGCGCGTTTTGTCCCGCGAGACTTGAAATATTAATGATGTAGCCGCCGCCGCGCTCGCGCAGCATCGGCACGGCGAAATGACAGGCGTAAAAAACGCCGAAAAGATTTGTTTCGAGCGTCTGGCGAAACTCGTCGCCCGAAAGCTCTTCGACGGTTTTACCGATAATACCGATTCCGGCGTTGTTGATGAGAATGTCCAAACCGCCGAAAACGCGCAGACATTCTTCGAGCATCATCCGTACCTGGTCTTCGCTTCTGACGTCGCAGATCTCGCCCTCGACCCTGCCCGAAGCCGAAAGCTGCTCTAAAGCGTGTTTCAATTCCGGCTTATTCCGCGCACAGATAAACACCTTCGCGCCCGCTTCCAATAATTTTTCGGCAATCGCATAGCCGATTCCCTTCGTGCCGCCCGTGACGACGGCAATTTTGTTTTCGATCTTATTTTCCATCTTGTGCTTTTATTTATTTTCCTTTAATTTCGGGGCGTTTTTGTTCGACAATTCCTTCCAGAGAATCGTCACACTGCCGTCCGCGCCGCGTTTGACAACGCGAAAAACGACGATCACATCCTTGCGTTTATCAAGGTCGAGTTCATTATAAGTTATGGTTTGGATCGACCGCGTAACCGTACCCTGATACGCGATCGAGCGCAAGGCATAGGTCGTATTTTCGGCGACGGGCAAAAGGTTTTTGTAAGTAAAGGCTTCGTTTTTGATGCCCGCGTCGAGCTTGACGGCGATTTCTCCCGCTTCCTTAAAATCGGCGGCGGGCTCGAATTTCGCCAGAAAATCGATTCCGGCGGATTTCAGATCGATTTTCTCGAGCGGAACATCCCCGAGATTGACGAAAATCCCGTGCGCCAGAGTGCCGAAAGCGCGAAAACTTTTGCCCGTATAGTTCAAATCGCCGAGATGCCGGATCCGGTAATTTTCCGTGCGGAACGAAAACGACGCGCCGCCGCCGGGCATCGTATATTTCGCACATTCGGGCGCGGCGTTGACGACATTTGCCGTTTCGCCGCAATTTTTCTCGGGAATCAGTTTGATCAGCCCGGTATTTTTCTGACGCAAAAAATCGGCAAACAACTTTTCGACCTCCGCGTCGGGCGCGATCACTTTTAGTTCCTCCTTGGTCGGTGCGCGGTAGATCGGCTGAATGTTATCCCGAAAGATCTTGGCTTCAGCATCGTTTTTGACCGGAAAATTTTCGTTCATCCGCAATTCCTGCGAACGCTGATTGATGTCGGCTTGGCGGTCTAAACCCTGCTGCCGTTGTGAGCTTTCAACAATCGGAGTTGATGTCGGTGCCGGATTCCGCTGGGCGCAGACTGCCGTAAAACTGCCGGAAATTAAACCCAAAATCAAAAATAAATATTTCATATAAACCTCGCTTAAATTACTGAAAAATTATTTCCTGCGCTTTGGAAAAGTCAGACGCGGCGAATCTTTCCGCCCGATTTCCTTCCAAAGCAATGTCACCGCGCCGTCCTGTTCCTTGCGGATAACACGGAAAGCAATTGTCAGATCGATTCTTTTATCGCCTTCGATAAGATCAAACCAATAGCCGCGAAAAGTGCGAAAAACATTGCCTTTGTAAGCAACAACGCGCAAAGCGTAAGTCGCATTTTCGATCATCGGCACGGCTTTTTTGTATTCGTATTTACCGACCTTTACGCCGCGCATCATTTGAGTGTATTGATTTTGCGCTTCGACGCCCTGCGCGCTCGGCGAAAATTCCGTCAGAAATGCCAATCCTTCGCTTGCCGGCGCGATTTCTTCAAGCGCGATCTCGCCCAGATGAACCAGAATGCTCTGCGAAAGAATTCCGTCGCTGATAAAAACCCCGTTTTTCAGGCGAATATCGGATAAAAGTTCAATTGTATGTTCTTTTTCACGAAAAGAATAATATGAACTTTCGGGAATAAAACTCAGACACACGGCATCGGCTTTGATGACATTAATATTTTCCGTACAGCCGATGTCCGGCATCAAACGAAAGATTCCCGTGTGCGGCTGTTCGAGAAATTGTTCGTATTTTCTCAAATCCTGCGGGTTCGGCACAAGCCTTTTTTTCTGTTCTTTGGTCGGGTTGGTGCGCAGGATAAAATTGCCTGTCCGGCGCAAAAGTATTCCCGGTCGCGGCGATTGGGCAAAGGAATAATTCAGGAAAATCAGCAAAACAATAAAAATTGTGATAACCCGGATTATCATAAATTTTTTCGTCAGAAATTTCTCAAAATTTCATTCATCTTTCCCAAACACCATAACTTTTCGAGCCGCGCGCCGTGTCAGTTTTTAACTTCAAAACCCGCTGCCGGCTTTGATCTTAATTCGATTTCACGATAACGGTTATTTTTTTCGTATCTTTAGGAAAAACCAATTTCGGGGCATCCCGACGGCTCAGTTCTTTCCAGAGAATTGTTATATTATCGTTTTCCTTTCTTACAATGCGGAAAGCAAGCGTGACATCATCTCTTTCGTCATATTCGTTCCACTCAGACGAACTGTAAACGCCCTGTTCGAGTTTGTCTTCAGAAACCAGAAAGAGTCTGACATTGCGTAACCGGTACGCCACAACGCGCAACCCGTAGGTGACATTCTCTTCGATCTTTATTTTATCCGAATATTTGTAACCGCCGGATTCAACGCCCCTGGCAAATTTTTCCGTCTGATCCTTGTTTTCTTCACTTCCGGTTTCGGGTTTGATTGCCGCTAGGTATTTCATTCCATCGCTTGCCAGCGAAACATTCTCGAGCGGAACATCGCCCAGAGAAGTTAGGACGCCTAAAGAAAGCGGACTGCCGCTCACGAGATTTTCGTCTTCAAATTTGAGGTCAAAGAAGGTTTTCGTGGAATAGCCTTTCGCGCGAAAAGAATATGCCCAGCCGTCCGGAATAAAGTTCGCACATTCACCGTCAACGCGGATCAGATTTTTTTCTTCACACGCCAGAAAAGGAAAAAGACGAAACAATCCGGTTTTCGATTGTTTGAGAAAACCGGCGTATTTCGCGGCATCTGCGGCATCTGGTTTTTTCAGAGCTTCGATTCTGGCTAATTCTTCTTTGGTATAAGGTTTTCCGTTCGGATATTTGCGCGGCACAATGCGCGGCTGAAGGTTGCGGCTGGCGATCATTCCCCGGTTGATACGGTCCCAGTATTCACGGTTCTCTCTCATACGCCGCACATATTCGGGTTCCCGGTTATTCGGGTCAGGCGGAAGACTTCCTTGTCCGAATGCGGATTGAACGGCAAAAAGAACGATTAATCCCGCGATCAAACGCATTAATTGTTTCATATTTCCTCCGATGCTTTAACGACCTGAGTTATCTTTTTACTTCAGGCGAATCTTTTTCCTGAAGTTCCTTCCATAAAATCGTCACATTGCCCGCTTCGTCTTTTTCGACGATTCGGAAAACCACAATCACGTCTCTGCGCTTGTCAAAATCAAACTCATTATAAGTTAAGTTTTTGACCGCCCGAAAATATTTCCCGCTATAGGCGATCGAGCGCAGAGCGAAAGTCGTATTCTCGACACTAAATAAACCGCGCCGGTATAAAAAGCCGTCGCTTTTGATGCCCTCTATCAGCTGCAAATCAAGTTCCTTGCCTTTTTCGTAATCGGGTTCGGGCTGAAAATCGACGAGATATTTCAAGCCTTTGGTTTGCAGAGAAACCTCTTCGAGCGGGACGTTGCCGATATTCGCAAAAATGCCGTGAAGCAGAACGCCGGCTGCCTGAAAGCTTTTGTCGGTAAAGGTTAGATCCGCGAGACGCGGAATGCGGTAGGTTTGGGTACGAAAAGAAAAAGAACTGCCCGCACCGGGCATCGTATATTTAAGACAATTGTCCGTCGCCACGACGACTTTCGTATTTTCGGCACAGCCCTTATCGTCAATCAGTTTTGTCAAACCCGTCTTTGGTTGACGCAGAAATCCGGCGTATTCATCGAAAAGAGCGCGGCGCGGTTCGATCGCCTTCAACTCCTTTCTGGTCGGTTTGCGGTAAAGCGGCTCGACATTTTTTTTCAAAAACGTCAGCTCCCATTCCACCCGCGGATCGGTTCTCGCAAATTGAGCGTGTAAACTTGCCGAACTGCCGAGAACCAATAATATGAAGAAAAAAAACCTTTTCATAGAACCTTGCTTTTATAATTTTGACTTCAAAATTTCATTGAAGATCTTCGGATTCGCTTTGTCTGCAATACATTTTTCGGCTGATGCAAAACCAATAAATCTATCAAACAATTCGCGGCACAACTGAACCGTTTTTAACTTTATAGGTTTACGAAAACTTGTGCCTATTAATCTGTTTTTATTGTGGAAATCATTATTTCGGGGGATGGTTTTCTTTGCAACTCCCTCCAAAGCAATATAATACTTCCATCCTCATTCTTTTCAACGACGCGAAATACCACAATTACATCTTCCCGCTTATCCTCTTTCAAAGGAAAGAATATCGTCGGCTTGGGTTCATTTCCATTTTTTTCAATAAGGAAATAACTATTATATGCGATAACTCTAAGCGCATACGTTTTATCTTTTTCAATATCCACGATTTTCCGGTAACTCAAATCATTGACTTTCAAGCCTTCTTCAAATTGTCCGAATTCCTTTGACGCGCCATCCAGATTAAACGAAGGCGCAAATCCAGTGAGATAATCAATCCCTTTACTGGTCAAGGAAAGATCTTGAATATCGGCATCGCCCAGCACAACCAAAATCCCTTGATTCATCCATCCCAGAGAGAAAAACCGGTTATTCATAAATCCGATGTCAGCTAAGTCCTCATCAACATACTCCTTCTGACGGAACGAAAAATACTTTCCGTTACCTCGAATAAAATCAGGCGCACAACGCTTGAGATATTCCGAGAATTTCTCTTTTTTGTCACTTCCGCTGATTGTTGAACATGATTTTTGAGATACGAGCTTAACAATGCCAGTATTCGGCAACTTTAGAAAATCCGCGTATTTTGTTTGAACTTCACGATCCGGCACGACATACTTCTTTGCCTTGTTCATCAATTCCGTCGAGTTTTTTGAAAAGACGGTTGAATTTCTGCCTAAATTCCCGGTTGTAAGTTTATTAATCTCAAGAATCAGGCTTCGACCTCTCTGAAGATCTACAAGGCGCTTCATTGCTTCTACTTCTTGCGCCGACCGCTTGCTGCCGCTAGTCGAAACATAAACATTCGGAGGGTAAGATTGCCCCGCTATCATTATGCAGGAACCTAATAAAAAGGTAACAATTGAAGCTGTTTTTTTCACGGGTTTTATCTCCCTAAAGTTTCGCCTTTAAGCTTTCATTAACGATCTTCGGATTCGCTTTGCGGGGCTTTCTTCACTTGCCCGCCAAGAAACCCGAAAAGCTTTTCGTTGCCGCCGCGATATGCGTTTACTTGATTTTCGTTATTTTCGATGATTTCGTCAACAATTTTTTCGATTGCCGGGAAAGTCTTTAATTATTTTGAAAATATGATTTCGGGTGCTTTCTTTTTATCAAGCACTTTCCAAACAATTGTCAGATTGCCGTCGGCTTTTGCCCGGATGATGCGAAAGGCAACGGTCAGATCATCTCTTTTGTCCTGATTCAACAAACTGTAAAGCATCGGCGTGGTTCCTTCTTTTTCCGTCGCCTGCGCCAAAAACCTTCCTTGAATCCGGTATGCCACGACCCGCAATAAATAAACTTCGCCGACTTTTGCCGGAGCTTCTTTTGAATATTTAAAGCCGTCCGCCTCGATTCCGTCTGCAATTTGCAAAGTTTGGGTTTTAACGTCCGACTCTTTTTTCGCCGGCAGGAACCCGACCAGAAAGCCCGCCCCCTTGGTTTGCAGAGTTACTTTATCGAGCGAAAAATTGCCCAGTCTTGTCAAAATTCCCTGCGACAAAAAGCCGTCGGTGATGAGTTTGCCGTTCTTTAACTGAAGATCGAAAAAGAAGCCGTCGGAATAATCCTTTTCACGAAAGGAATAAAACCACGTTCCCGGATAGATGCCCTGACATTTGCCGTCAACTTTTAAAATTCCTTTTGTATAACAATCGTAATCGGGGAAAAGGCGGAAAACGCCCGTGTTCGGCTGTTTCAAGAAATCCTGCAAAAGACCGAGATCATCGGCATCGGGGGCGACGATCCGGTCGCGCAGTTCGCGGTCTTTTTTATTTAAGGTCGGTTTTTTATAAACGGTAACGCCGTTGCCTTTCGGGTTCTGCATTCCGTTGATCTGCGAACTCCTTCGCATCCGGTCATCGTTCTCTCTTTGAATGCGCCGTTCCTCGTTTTGCCGGTTTATCTGTCCTTGGGCATCAGGCGGCAGACCTTGCGCGTAAGAATAAACGGGTATGCCCGCTAAAAACACTAAAACCAAAAAAATTCTGTGAAAATTCATTTATCTAAAGTTTACTTTTTAATATTTCGTTAACGACTTTCGGGTTCGCTTTCCCTTGTGAAGCCTTCATCACTTGCCCGACAAAGAATCCGAAAAGCTTTTCGTTGCCGCCGCGGTATGCGTTCACCTGATTTTCGTTATTTTCGATGATTTCGTCAACGATTTTTTCGATCTGACCCGAATCGGAAATCTGTTCGAAGCCTTTTTCGCTGATTACGTTTGCCGCCGTCTTGCCCGATGCGAACATTTCGACCAAAACTTCCTTCGCCTGATTATTGTTGATCTTTCCGGCGTCCAAAGTTTTGATAAGTTCCGCCAGATTTTCCGCCGAAACGGGCGAATCCGATGCCGTTTTGTTTGAATTGTTCAGCTCGCGCAGAAGCTCCGATAGTATGAAGTTCGCCGACACGCGCGGGTTGCCCGAGGCGCGCGCCGTTTTTTCGTAAAACTCCGCCAAACTTTTGTCCGAAACAAGCTGTGACGCGTCCGAGTACGACAATTCGTATTCACTCATAAACCGATCGCGCATCGCGTCGGGTAATTCGGGCATTTCCGCCCTGGCGCGTTCGATAAACTCTGCCGTGACGACCAGCGGCTGCAGATCGGGTTCGGGAAAATAACGATAATCGTGCGCGTCTTCTTTCGAGCGCATCACGCGCGTGCGGTTGTTCTTTTCGTCCCAAAGTCTTGTTTCCTGCGACACGCCTTCGCCTGATTCGTGCGCCGCGATCTGGCGTTCGATCTCGTATTCGATCGCCTTCTGCATAAACCGCACGGAATTCAAATTCTTCAACTCGACCTTGTTGTTAAACTTCTCCTGCCCGATCGGTTTGACGGAAACATTCGCTTCGCAGCGTAAGTTTCCTTTCTCCATATCCGCATCCGATGCGCCGACCCATTGCAGAACTCTTCGGACGTGATTGACATAATCATACGCCTGCCACGACGAATGAAAATCCGGCGCGGTGACGATCTCACCAAGCGGAGTTCCCGCGCGGTTCAGATCGATATACGAATATTTATCGACTTCGGGCAGACCTTCGTGGACGTTTTTGCCCGCGTCTTCCTCGAGATGCATCCGCTCGATACGAATCGTCATCGGCTTCCATTCGACGGCGCGTCCCTGCTCGTCGCGCTCCGAGGTCATGATCGTCAGCGTCCCGTTCGACGAAAAAGGCTTGTCGTACTGCGAGATCTGATAGCCTTTCGGCAAATCGGGATAAAAATAATTCTTGCGCGAAAAGATCGAAGTTTCGTTGATATTAAGTCCTAACGCGAGCGCCGCCTTCGCGCCGTATTCAACGACCTTTTCATTCAAAACCGGCAGCGCCCCCGGCAATCCCAAACAAACCGGACAAGTATTCGCATTCGGTTCATCCCCAAAATTCGCCGCACACCCGCAGAAAATCTTCGTTTCCGTCGCGAGCTGCGCGTGAATCTCCATTCCAATAACTACTTCCCAACCTTCTTTCATAATATTTTTCGATAATAACAAATAAAACGCGGATTAATGCTTTAATCATAATCCGCGCGTCGTTTAAATTCAAAGTTTTAGACAAAATTGATAAACAGGCAACTAACACTCGTGCCATTGCCAACGGCTTCCGCCGACGAACAAACGGATACCTCTCTTTTGCCTGTCTTAATTTTTCCGGCGAGGTTACTGTCTCAATCAAGATAAATCTGTATAACGTCCAATAATCTTAGAACTGATGTTGGAACCGCTTCTTCGCGACCATCTGCCGTTCGTTCTTTTTCGCTTTCAATTTCTATTGTCAGAAGAATCCCTCGTGCTCCTTGTGCCAATTCAATTTCTCTGGCGATGCTGTCCTTTTCACTCCACATTGCGACAACTCTGGACATTTCATTGTATGGAGAATTATATCTTCTAACCATTCCGAACGAGGTGAGCGTAATAACCGAGCTTCCGGGGTCATCAGATAAGACGGTGGCATATCTTGAAGCCCAGCGATTGCGGGTTTGCGGACCATCCATCAAAATTGTGATGACCAACGACGGACCAACGTGTCTCATTAGATCGGCGATTGGGTCTTGCCGGGCTAAATCCTCGCAAATCAGGCTGCAAATCGTCATTTTCTCGCCGATATTAAGAAAACTAACGCGACGGCGCGGCACTTTTGTCGCTTCCCACCAAACTTTTTGATGATCGAGGACTAAACTTAAACCGAATTGTTTGATTTGGGATTGAGTTAACTTCCAACGATGATGTTTGTGCTGTTTATACTTAGGATTTTTATCCGTCAGCTTAACTCCCAGCTGACCGTATCCCGGCGGAACGGCGGGAGTTCTATTTTTATTGCCATCCCTATCATAATATTTGCAATAAACAACATTTCTTGAAAAATTGCCCGAGCTATCCTTGTCTTCTCTCACCCCTGCGACAACAAGACTCGTTACCTGTCCCTTTCGAGCCAATCTTTCCAACACTGAATCGTGACCTTCGGTTAATTGCCTTTCCTGTTTTTCACTTAGAGAAGTTTCAGGAAAGATAACAATATCGACATTCTTGGGGTTAATGGTTTCATTTGCGTCTCTCTCGGGCAGTTCTTTATTAGCTTTTTCGATTATTTTTTGAATCGAATCGAATGATGTGTCATTTGGTTCGTATTTAAAGAATCCATATTTTGCCAATCCGCTTTCATCTGTCGGAAACTCAAGTACTGTGTTGTCGCTATCTTCGCTAAAATCCTTAGTTTCTATATTAAAGGGATAGGGAATAAGCAAAACCGATATTTTCTCTTTTTCTTTGTTTTTTTTGTTGCTGAGCCGTTCAACTAACGGATTATTTTTAGCCTTTCGCCAAACGACATCAACCGACGAGCGGTGAAAAGCCAGATTGCCCGAAACTGAGCGCAAGGTTATTCCCAACTCGGGATTATGTCTTTTCGGCATTATGCGGCAGCGTTGAGGATTTATTGTCGATAAACTTCCTTTTTTAAATAATAAGTCTTCCGCATATTCCTGCGAGTTGCTTTCTTCACCGGGGTCAGGTGTTCGGATTCCCCAACCAAGACAGGTTAAATCGGCAATGGCGTGCATCGTTAACAGAAGCTCTGAAAGATTCCACTTATTATCATCTATTTCATCTTCCATATTGCACAACAAGTCGCAGATCGCCATTGGATTTCGTTCTTCGGGGGTTAAAACATTATCGATGTTTAACCCGCTGATCTCATTATAAAAACCCGCCCAACAGGCAATTAAAAGCGGCGGAACGTGCTTTAAAATCAATTCCAATAAACTTTTCTCACGTTCCCGGGAGGCTTGTTCAAATTCATCGTTTGAAAAATCTTCCTGCAGCTTTAAAACGGCATCAATTATCTTTAAATCGTCATTCTTAACTGTTTTTAATCTTTTTTTCCAATTATCGCTGATCTCCTTTACCAAATCCCGCCAGCCGCTTGCGGAATCAATTTCAAAATAATGTTCTATTTTTTTATAATCTTTTTCGATATTGTCCTTTAGAAGTGTCAGTAATGTTTTTTTGTTTCCTTTAAAACTCCATTCATTACAAACATTTTCAAACCATAGATCTAAAATCTCCGAGACCTTTGTTTTATTGAACCAATTTCTTATTTCATAGTTTCGCGGATACCATTTTCTTCCTCTCGGAGGAGAAATTACTAATTGATATGCTCCGGTATGGCTTAAAATATAACTTGTAAAGGCAAACAAATCAGGCGCCCAAAGAATAAACTCATTCATTCTTAGGTCTGGTAATAATCTTTCACCTAAATCACGCGCAGTCATATATCGATCGGTTCTGTGTCTATCTGTTTTATTTGCCATAACTTTTCTCTCTTGATTTTTATTCTTCCTAATTTTTGCTGACCGTCGGGCTAAAAGTATTTTTTCTCGTTCAAACGAGTTAGATTTAAATTTCAATACTTCAACCCAGTTTAAATAACACCAAATCCAGATGTTTTATATCACCCAATTTCACTTCTATTTCGTCATTCTCGAACGGTTGATAGCCTTCCTTCGTAACAGTGACGGTGTATTTTCCGTGTTCGACGGGTTTAAAGGAGTATTTGCCGGTGGAATTGGTGATTGCTGTTTTACCCGGTTCGACGATTGTCACTGTTGCGCCTTTGATCGGTTTTCCGTCGGCTGAATCCGTGATCGTGCCTTTTAACTAGGTCGCGGTCGTCGACGGGTCGGGGATTTCGCGAAGGTTGAAATACGTGTCGTAAAAACCGGGTTCGGTAATGCGGAAGTTTTTGATCAGATTGTCGATTTGTTTTTTGAGAATCGTGTCGCCCTGGCGAAAAAGTTCGCGGCGTTGGGCGGTTTGGGTTTTGCGTTTGCCGATGGCGGTGCGCTGGTTTGGCGTTTTGGCGGCGTATTTGCTTCACGGACAATTGTCTTTGCTTCAATGCAAATGAGCATTGCGCGGCATCAAAAAACGTTTGTTTTATATAAAAAAGCTAAAATTACGATGTCAAAGAGCATTTATCCAATACAAAACGCCGAAACTGCGGGTGTAAATTCCGAAAAAGGGCGATCCTGCTTGAATAATTTCTGAGAGCGTAACATTTTTTTATTTTTCCTGTCAAGAAAATTTTCGAAGCCGATTATTGCTTGGTTTGAGTGATAAATTGGAGCGCGGGAAGGGATGCCCGCGGGTGTGAATTTCTTGATAGTTTCGATAAAAAAGACACGCGGGAAGGGATGCCCGCGCTTCGACGATTGATAAATTGCTTTGAACTTTGCGTTAAATGCTTAATCGATCCGGATTCCGGCGCGGCGGGCTTGTTCTTCGAGGATCTGCCATTGGGCGAGGAGTCCGGCGCGGGTTTGTTCGAGATAGATCAGCTGCTGATTGGCTTCCGATTGGACGTAACTGCCGCCGCCGATAATGACGGGCGCGATGTAGCCGCCGCGATAGCCGTTGCGGGTGCCGTAATTGAAGCGACCGCCGATGCGAACATTGCCGCTGCCGACGCGGACGTTTCCGCCGATGCGGACGTTGCCGATCGATTGGTTATAGAGGCTTTGCGAAGTCGGATACATTGCGGCATATTCCTGCACGGTGCGCATATTCGGCGGCAGGCGTTGAATTTGCGGGAGGACGGAACGATTGCGGCGCAAGCCGTAGGGCGCGTAGCCGCCCGAATAGATAAAACCTTGATCCAGATAGGTCAAGCCTTGATTTGAATAGCCGCCGCCGCTGCGGCGCAGGTAATTGATCTGCGCGTCGATCGAAGCGATCTGGGTGCGAAGCGTGTTTGCCTGTGCGAGAATGCCATTTTCCGACTGCAAACGCTGCTCGCGAAGCTGATCGGAGAATTGCTCGAGCTCGGCGCGGCGTTGTTGGTTCTGCCGCTCGATCTGCTCGGGCGAAGGAAAGCCTTTGCGCGCGTATTCCGCCCTTAAATTCTTTTCGGATTCGATGCGCTGCGCCCGAAACTTCTCCAGATCCGCGTTCGTCACCGTCTTTGTCTGGGCAAATGCCGAAACCGCCGCCGCTAAACTCAAAATCACGATCGCAAACTTCTTCATATCTTTCGCACCTCTATGTTTTTTTAAATTATAACACTCTTTTGGATGCGAAAGATGTAAGAATTTTTTGCCCGCGAAACACACGAAAGATACAAAAAAAAGAATTTATATTTTATTTTCGCGTGTTTCGCGGGCAAAAATTTTAGAAGCCGAAGCTCACGCCGAGTCTGGCGGTCGCGCCGCCCGTGCGGAAACCATTCTCGAAATATTCATCATCAAAGATGTTTTCGATCGTTCCGAAGACGCGCAAGGCGAGTTTGTCGTTGCGGAACGGGAACGTATAGCCGCCCGTCAGATCGGCTTTACGGTTGCCTCTGAAACGGTAAATGTAGGTTGCAAAGGTCGTATTGCTGAAGATCGGTGCGAGATAATCGCTCGTTGCCAGAAAATCGAAATTGACCCAGGCGCGTTTGAAGCGCTGCGTGGCGACCAATGTGAATTGATGATCGGGAATCCCGAGCGTCGAGATGTTCCGATTGCCCATAACCTGCGGAACGCGCTGGTCGCTGTTCGTAAACGTGTAGGACGCGAAAATATCGGTCGAATCCGAGGCGCGAACCCTGCCGCTGAATTCCGCGCCGCGGGCGATGCCGCCTTTCGTGTTCAGATAACCGCCACCCGATAAAGAATTGCTCCGTCCGAAACGGTCAGGCTGCGGCAAATTTCCATAACCGATCGTATCGATCAGTTTTGTGTAGAAATAAACCGCCGTCAATTTCGCCCGATCGCTAAACAGGTTCTGCTCGATTCCGCCGTCAAAGGCGATCGTTTTTTCGGGTTTCAAATCCGGCGCGCCAAGCGGAACGAAACGGTTCGGAGTTAAAAAAGTCGCATAAAACGTGCCGAATCTTTCATAAAGCGACGGTACGCGGTAGCCGTTCCCGACGTGCGCGCGGAGTTTCGTGCCGGACTTGTCGAAGAAATACGCGGCAGAACCGTCGAACGTGTAAGCCGTCGGCGGATTTTCGAGCGTTAAATTCGCATACGGCGCATTGTTTGAGCTGAAAGCCGGCGTTTTAAGGCTGAAAATTTGAGTGCGAAAACCGCCCGCGATTTGCAGATTGCCGTTTAGAAGGCTAATCAAATCCTGCACGTAGAAAGTATTGCTCGCTTGCTTGGCGCGGGTGAAGAAATTGCCTGCTCCCGAAGGCGTGAAACCGTCGTTGCCGTATTTTTCGTGTTCGAACTCGTAACCGGCGGTGATTTCATTAAATTTATTCGGCGTGTAGTTGAAATGCCCGTTGGCGGTTTGGATCGTGCCGTCAAAAATGCTTGTCGACGCGCTTTGAAAGCCGATGCCGAGCGTGCCGTTATCGTTTTTGCGCGATGTTTTCAAGCCCGAATAGTAGCCTTGAAAGATGATCCGGTCGCTGATGATCTGCGTCAGCACGATTTGCCCGTTAAAGAACTTCGATTTCTGAGAATTGTCGGGGTCATCCCGGTCGGACGTAAAATTGACACGCGGGTTTGCGTCAATGATTGTCGCGTTCGAAGCAGGCAGAACGCCGAACGTGTCGGGATTTGAATTAAGCCGCACGAACGCGTCCGAGACGAAGAAACGCGCCGAGATGTTCGTCTTTTTAAACGGATTGTATTCGATCCGCGATTGAAAATTCGTATTGCGGGCATCGTCGTCGCCGTCAATTCCTTTCGTGAAAACGGTGCGCGAACCGCCGACATTGAAGCCGAATTTATCGGTTCCGTAAGAAGTATTCCCGCGAAAACGTCCCAAGCCCAAACCGCCGAAGGCGCCGCCGATCTGTCCGTGCCAGCCGGTTTGCGGCTTCGGCGTTTGAAAATCGATCGTCCCGCCGATCGCGTTCGTGCCGTAGAGCGACGAACCCGAACCGCGCAAGACCTCGATCTTATTGACGCTCGTCAAAGTAAAATCCGAAAGGAACGCCGACGCGTCGCCCGTGATCGAAGAAGCGTCGCGAAAACGGATTCCGTCGATCAAGACAGCCGTGTCCTGATTTCGCAAACCGCGTGTTTTAATATTCGCCGTGCGTCCGAAACCGCCGAGCTGCTGCACGCGAAAACCAGGGATCGTGCGCAAAGATTCGACGAGCGAAAAATCCGCACGGTCGCGCATTTCCTGCGCGTCAATGACGTTAACGGTTTTGGAAACCTGTTCGATTGTTTGGTCGGTATTTGCCGAAACCGTGACGGTTTCTTTAATAGCCGGGGTCGGCGTTGGGGTCGGCGTTGATTGCTGTGCTGAAACGCAAATTGTTAAAAAACTGATTAAACTTAATATTTTTATAATTTTCATATCTCTCCTTTTCCGCCCATCGCGGAAATTGGTTTTGTGCCTAAACAAACGGACAAGATTTTCTGACTTGTTTCGATTTGGGATTTGGGATTGCGGATTGCGGATTATTTCAAATCCCAAATCCGAAATCACCAATCCGAAATCGAACTTACAGTTGCGTGGGCAGTGTCGGAATTTCACCAAACTTCCCCTGCGCCGTTTGCTTTTTTTCAATTACGAATTTCAAATTACGAATTACGAATTTAAAGAAAATGTTTTAATCATTCGTAATTCGTAATTTGAAAGCGCGTAATTCGTTCAATAAATGGTCGTGACCCGGCGTTTTCCGCTGTGCGGATTTTCGTCGAGCAGGACTCTGACCTTGAAAACTTCGATTAAATTTTCTTCGGTCAAAACTTTTTCGGGCGCGCCTTTTGCGGCAATCGCACCGTTTTTCATTAACAGAATCTCGTCGGCAAATTCCGAAGCGAGATTTAGATCGTGCGTAATCAGAACCGCCGCCGCGTTTTCGCGCTCGCATCTTTCTTTGACGAGGCGAAACATCAAAGCCTGATGCGCCAGATCGAGATTCGCGGTCGGTTCGTCGAGCAAAAGAATGGCGGCTTGCGTTGCCAGAGCGCGTGCCAGCACAACCCGCTGGCGTTCACCGCCCGAAAGCTGGTTCATCTGCCGCGATTCGTAATTCGCCAGATCGCACGAGTTCAAACACTCAACCGCGATCCGTAAATCGTCCGGCGTTTCCCAGCCGAATGCCGCGCCGTGCGCGAATCGTCCCGACAAAACAAACTCCAAAACCGAGACGGGAAATTTCGTCTCGGTTTCCTGCGCGATGACGGCGATCTTCTGCGCGATCTCACGGCGCGAGAAAGCCTTCAGTTCTTTTCCGTCCAATAAAATCACGCCTTTCGCAACCGGCAAACCGCCGTTTAGGGATTTCAAAAGCGTCGTTTTGCCCGCGCCGTTCGCACCGAGAAGCGCGATGATCTTGCCCGCTTCAAGCGACAAGGAAACATCCTGCACAACCGCGCAGACGCCGTAATTTATCGAAATGTTCTGAACTTCTAACATTCTGTTCGTTGTTCGTGGTTAGTTGTTCGTTGCTGATTTCTTATTGCAACGAACAACTGACCATGAACCATTAACTTCTGCGAAGCAGATAAATAAACA
Organism: Pyrinomonadaceae bacterium; assembly: GCA_035536135.1. Classification (GTDB taxonomy): domain Bacteria; phylum Acidobacteriota; class Blastocatellia; order Pyrinomonadales; family Pyrinomonadaceae; genus JAFDVJ01. The sequence continues at coordinate 28,165 of DATLOR010000342.1, forward strand.
TCGGCGCACCGATCAGCGCGGTGATCGCCCCGACGGGCAATTCACGCGGCGCGATCGCCGTCCGCGCAACGGTATCTGCCAAAACCACGAAAATCGCGCCCGAAATTGCCGAAAACGGAATCACCAGCCGATTATCGCTTCCGACCAGAAGACGGATCAGATGCGGCACGATCAAGCCGACATAGCCGACCGAACCGCTTGCTGCAACGGAACTTCCGACCAGAATGCTCGCGACGGCGAAAACGATCAGGCGGACTTTTTTGACCTCAACGCCGAAATCAAAAGCGTCGCGTTCGCCGATCATCATCAAATTCAACGCCCGTGCCTGCGAACTTAAAATAACCGTGCCGATAATCACCAAAACAAACGTCAGGTAAAAGCCGTTCTTCGTGCCCTGCGACAAATCGCCGAGCAGCCAGAACGTAAACGAGCGAAGCTTCGCGGCATCCAGCAAACTTGTCAGCAAAACGATGATCGACGAAAGAAAGGTCGTGACGATCACGCCCGACAGCACGAGCCTTTCGACATTCATTCCGGCGCGTGATTTCGCCATCTGGTAAACCGCGAAGGTCGCTGCACCGGCGCCCGCAAAAGCAAAAATGGGTCGTGCAAATTCAAACTGCGAAAAAAAGACGAAAGCGAGCATCGTTCCGAGTGCCGCGCCGTTTGAAACTCCCAAAAGATACGGCTCAGCCAGAGGATTTCTAAGGAGCGACTGCAAACCCGCGCCCGCGACCGCAAGACTTGCGCCGACACACGCGCCAAGCAAAACGCGCGGCAGTCGAATATCGAAAAGAATCGTCGCCTGCGATTCGGTCAATTCAAAGAACGCTAAGTTTTCACTGCCGAGAAAAACCGCCAGCAAAAGCGACACAATCAACAATCCGACGAGAACGGGTAACATTTTAGAAGAGGCGATGAGGAAATGAGGAGATGAGGAGAATTTTTGCTCTCCTTTTCCCCGCTCCTCTTCTTCTTTTCTTCCGTTAATTGTCATTAGTTTGCGGATGCAAGTCCTCTGCAATCTGTTCCAGTGCATCAACGATTCGCGGGCTCGGGCGCGAAAGAATATCGGCGTTGACCTTAAAAACCTTTTTGTTTTTGACTGCCGAAGAGTTTTTGAAAACGTCGTTCGGCTCCGTGTTGTCGGGACTTTCCGAAAGAATCAGTACGTCCGGGTTAAATGCGAGCGCAGTTTCCTTGCTGATTTTCGGATAGGCGGTGGCAACGTCTTTGGTCACCGAAATTCCGCCGGCGCGTTCGACGATCTCGGTCAGAAACGATTCCTTGCCGATCGTAAAAAGCGGTTCTTTCGAGATTTGGACGAAGGTTTTCGTTTTCGGCTGATCGCGCACCTGTTCGTCAACCGCGGCGATGCGTTCAAACAGTTCATTGAGCAGAATCGTCGTTCGTTCGGGCGTTCCGAAAATCTCGCCGAGCTGGCGGAGATTTGTCAGAACACCGTTCAAATCTTTCGGATTCGTGACAAAGACCGTGATGTTGTTGGCTTCGAGCGTTTTTGTGAAAGTTTCGATCTGCGAGGCGGTCGAAACAAAAACGATCTGCGGTTTTAAGGCGATGATCGTTTCCATATTCGGGTTCATCGTGTCGCCGACCTTCTGGATTTTCTGCGCGTCTTCGGGATAATTGCAAAAAGTCGTGACGCCGACCAGACGGTCGCCCGCGCCGATCGCGAAAATGTTTTCGGTCAGATTCGGGGCAAGCGAAACGACGCGCTCGACCTTTTCGGGAATCTTGATCTTGCGCCCCAGATCATCGGCAATGTCGCGCATTTTGACTTCCGTCTGCGCCGTCTGATTTGCGGATTTGCAAGCGGTCAGCGAAAAGAAACAGATAAAAAGTAATATGACAAAATGAATTTTTCGTAAATTATTTTTGGCAGGGAAAACGATTCGGAATAGCTGATAGCTAATAGCTGATAGCTGATAGCCGTGTGTGTTTTTGATTGCTAATTTTTGATTATAGAACATAAAAAAGTCCTGTTTTCGGCTCATTTTAAAAACGTCAAAAACAAGCTAAACAGGACTTTTTTATAGTAAAAGAAAAACAAAAACGACCCTTACAGCCAACCGTCCTGACGCGAGACGATTTAGGCTAAAAAACTTCCGAAAGGTTTCCAGACTGCGCGATTTGGGATTTGGGATTTGGGATTCGGGATTTAATTAAAATCCGAAATCCGAAATCAGCAATCCGAAATCGCTTTCACTGTGGCGCGACCGCGCGGGATTTTCACCCGACTTCCCCTAACAAAAGCATTTTAGTCTGAAAAAGAACGACTTCGACAAATATTTTCCGCTTGCAAACCAATTTACCGAAGAGTGAAAGGCAAGTTATCACGCTTTGGCGGAAAATGTCAAAGTTAAAGTGAGAAAACGGCTTGAAATTCGGGTATCAGACAGGCTATTGTAGAAATTGAAAGTTATAGTTTTATAAACCAAATCGTGTGAATTACTTATTCCAAAATTCTATGTCTCAATACGAAAATGTTGTAGCGGTGATTTTAGGCGGCGGTGCGGGTACGAGATTGTTTCCTTTGACCAAGGAACGCGCAAAACCGGCTGTTCCGCTCGGCGGAAAATATCGTTTGATCGACGTTCCCGTCTCGAACTGCATCAATTCGGGCATCACGCAGATTTTTGTTTTGACGCAGTATAATTCGGCTTCGCTTAATCGTCATATTGCGCGGACTTACAGGTTTTCATCATTTTCGACCGGCTTTGTCGAAGTGCTCGCCGCCGAACAAAGACTCGACAGCCCGGAATGGTTTCAGGGAACGGCGGATGCCGTCAGGCAGATGATCCCGCACATTCGCGATTGGCGCATCAATACCGTGCTGATTCTTTCGGGCGATCATCTTTACCGGATGGATTACCGCAAATTCTTAGCAAGGCATTTTGAAACGAAGGCGGACATCACGGTTTCGGTCATTCCGTGCCGTCCCGATGAAGCGACCGAATTCGGTTTGCTCAAAGCCGATGATGCCGGACGGATCGTCGAATTCAAGGAAAAACCGAAAGGCGACGCGCTCGAATCAATGCGTGTTGACACGACGAAATTCGGTTTGTCTGCCGAAGAAAGCGGGAAGCGTCCGTTTCTGGCTTCGATGGGAATTTATGTTTTCAACTATGATAGGCTCATCGAATTTTTAGGAGAAGACGAAAAGCGCGTCGATTTCGGCAAGGAGATCATTCCGTCGGCGATCGAAAAATACAACGTGCAGGCGCATCTCTTTACAAATTACTGGGAAGACATCGGAACGATCCGCGCCTTTTACGAAGCGAATCTCGATCTCGCCGCGCCCCTGCCGAAGTTCAATTTCTTCGACACCGATTCGCCGATCTACACGCGTTCGCGCTATCTGCCGCCGTCGAAGGTTCACGAATGCGACATCGATAATTCGATGATCAGCGAAGGCTGTATCCTGAACGGCGTTTATGCCCGAAAATCGATTTTCGGCTTGCGTTCGCGGGTTGATAAAGGCGCACGGATCGAGAATTCGATCATTATGGGTTCGGATTTTTTTGAATCGATCGACGAAATTCAAAAA
>DATLOR010000343.1:0-11515 GCA_035536135.1 Pyrinomonadaceae bacterium
TTTGATCCGGTTGATGAGCGGGCGGCGCGGTCGTTTCGAACGACAGTTTATTTTCTTCGGAAATCTCGCGGACTTCGGCGATGAAACGGTAACCGTGCCGCCGGACGGTTTTGATATATTTCGGTTCGTGCGCGTCGTCCCCTAAGATGACACGAAGCTGGCGGATGTTAAAGGTCAGATTGCTTTCTTCGACAAATGAATCCGCCCAGATCTTGTCCATCAATTCGTCTTTGCCGAGCAGGCGTCCGTGATTTTCGACAAACAGGCAGAGCAGTTCAAAACCCTTCGGCGTCAGCTCGACCGGCTTTCCCGAGCGCGTCAAAATCTTTTCACGGGGATCGAGACAGAACTCTCCGAACTCGTACAAATGATTGAAGGGTAAAGACATAACGCCTCTAAGAAAAAACTAATCTATTTCTAATCTAAGAAAAAAAGCCGCTAGGAAATAACTAATTTAATTCTCATCTCTTTCTCAAGATTAAAAGTTTCGAACCTCTGTAAAGTGGATGACAGTTACATTCTACCCGAAGTTTCGGATTTGTAGAAGAAACAAAAAAAACGCGCCGAGGAAGCCGTTTGCCGGGTAAGAAAAATTATTAAGAAGGATTTGTTAATCGAATCAAGCTGAGGAAAAAGATGCAAAAAGTATTTTTGAAATTAGACGGAATAAAAGGCGAGTCGCCGATTGCGCGGCATCGCGGCGAGATCGAAGTGGCGAGCTTTTACTGGGGCGGCAATCAGCCGTCGTTTTCAAACGGCGCGGGGCACGGGCGTGCCGTGATGAACAATATCACGGTGATCAAACAGGCGGACAAAACATCGCCGGTCTTGCGGGTCGCCTCGAAAAGCGGACGGAGTTTTCAAGGACTGTTAACGCTCGAAGATTATTCGGCGCAGGGAAATCTGGTGCGTTCGATAATTTTCGAACTCCAGTCGGTTTATGTCGATACCGTGACCCGTCTTGAAAACGGAGAAGTCATCGCTCTCAGCTGCCGGCGGATAAAACTGCTCGGTTCCACAAAGGGAAAAATTGAGGGTGAAAAAGCAGGAGATAGAAATAAGGAGAAAGAAATAGAAGTAAAAACCATGAAAAGAAATTTAGTCATTACAGCCATATTATTAGCCGCGTTCGCACTGTTTGTGGTGAATGTCACGGCGCAGTTCACGATCAAAATACCGAAAATAAAGATCGACAAACCGGAAAAGGAGCAGTCGAAAAATAAGGACGCGAACACGACCGAAAATGTCGTCACAAACACCAACAATGCGAAGACGAAAACGTCGGATTCAAAGCTTATTTATGCGCCGCAAATGCCGACGAACGTGCCGGTTTTTATGAAAAATTCGCTGTACGTGCAGGCGAAAACGACGGACGAATACTGGAAAATGCCGGGTCAGTCGAATTATTCGAGCTGGGTTCCGGTGATCCGTTTCAACCAGTATTACAACGAAGAAAAGGTTTTGAATTACGCGGTCGAATATTTCAATCCGGACGGCTCCGCGTGGTACAGCGAAAAACTGGAATCCTCGGGTAGAAACGCCGACCGCACGGTTTTGTATCAAAGCCTGCGCCAATCCGACAGCAACGCGCTCGCGACCAAATCAACCGCCGGAACGGGCGTTTATTCGTTCAAAATTACCGATCAGGACACGAAAGCCGTTCTTTTTCAGGGCAAATTCAAGGTCGGCAAAGCGAGCCGCGCCTTTAGCGCGCAGGAAAAGAATAAAAATATGTTCTATGTCGAACAGGACTGGCTCGCGCCGCTCGGCGAGATCGGATTTCACTTCAGCCTCGACAATGTCGGCGGAATGCCGCCGCTCGTCAGCGTCTGGCTCAACGGTTTGGTCGAGGCGAGCGAGCTCGAAGGGCGCATTTTCTATAACGGAAAACAGATCGCGACGACGAGGGAAAACGGCGGCGTCTCCGATTACGACGAACGCATCGCCGATTACGCCGCGCCCGTTGCGCCCGCGACCATCTGGAAACGCTGGCAGTTTCAGTGGAACGACGTGCTTTTTGACAACAACGGCAGTTTTAACCGCGACAATTTCCCGAACGCGCACTACGTCGACAAGAATCCGGGCGAATACACGGTCAAAATTTACCGCAGCAACGCGCAGATTCGCGAGCTCTCGTTCACCGTCGGCACGGACGGCAGAATCGTCGCGCCGGCTTATTCAAATCAGATCCCGCTGCCCTATTACCGTCTGATCCTGCCGGTCAAAGCGATCGGCAATACCGAAAAATTCAACACGGCGGCTTGGAAAACAGATGCATTCTACGGAAATCCGTTAAACGGATTTATGGTTCAGTAAAAAATAATAATTCAGATAAATAAGGAGAAATAAATAAATGTTAGGAGAAAATTTAACAATCAACAACGCAAACACGGCAGCAATCAATAACGCCAATTCGGCAGCGATTGCCTACAATTTTCAGGAAACTTTAGCGACATCGCAAAAAGTCAACTGGCGGATCGAAGACATTATCGGCGGCGATAAAACTTTGGATTTTACCAAACCGTTCATGCCCGATTCGCTGGCGCGCGTCTCGCGGCTCGATTTTCTGAACGCGGACGAAAAGCTCGTTCTCAATCAGATCAAAGGTCATACCTATTTGCAGATCTTCGGTCTGGTCGAGGAATTTATTCTGCCGTTCGTGCTCGACCACGTGCGCCCGTCGCTCGACGAAGACGATTACCGCGTTCGTGCTTTCCTGCAATTCGCGAGCGAAGAAGCCAAACACATTCAGCTTTTTAAAACGTTCACGAAGGAATTTCATAAAACGTTTCCGGTCAAATGCGAAGTGATCGGTCCGCCGTCGTCGGTTGCGACTGCCGTTTTGGCGCATCAGCCGCTCGCGGTCGCGCTGGCGATCCTTTTGATCGAATGGATGTCGCAGATCCATTACACCGACAGCATTAAAGATAACCAGAATCTGGACGCGCAATTTAAGAGCCTTCTGAAAAATCACTGGCTCGAAGAAGCCCAGCACGCCAAGCTCGACACGATTATGGTCGAAGCTTTGGCGGACGGAATGACCGAAGCCGAGATCGAAAAAGCGGTTGACGAATTTCTGGAAATCGGCGGTTTTCTCGACGAAGGTTTGGCGCAGCAGGCGATCTTCGACGCCGAATCGTTCGAACGGGCGACCGGTCGCGTTCTGAGTGATGGCGAGCGCGAAGCTTTGATCGCCCTTAATCACCAGGCGAACCGCTGGACTTATCTCGGTTCGGGACTCGTGCATCCGCGCTTTTTGGCGACGCTCGAAAAATTGAGCCCGGCACAGCGTCAGCGAATCGAGGAGGTCGCGCCCGTTTTCGGTTAAAAAGTTTTGAGTTCCGCGCGGCGAAAGGCGGCAAATTGTCTCCGGCTTTCAAGGTTTAAGCCTCACTTAACCTGAAACCCGAAAGGGCGGTTTTCACGGGCGGAACTCAAAAAAAATTATTGATGGAGAAATCATAAATATAAATAAGAGGAATTATGAAAAATATAATCGGTTCATTATTGGTTTTAGTCGCAATGATATTTTCAAATAATTTTGAAGCTGAGGCGCAAACCGTGAAAGTGCTTCAATTTGCCAAAGGCAGGTCTTCGGCGACCGTTCGCGGCACTACGGGAAGCAGCGGCGTTTACTACAATTTGCGCGTCAAAGGCGGGCAGAAAATGACGCTTAATCTTTCACCGTCGGCAAAGGTCGGCATCAGGGTTGACAGCAGCAGCGGCGATGTTTTGCTTCGCGAGGAACGCGGCGGCTCATACGTTTTGTATTTTGAGGAAGGTCAGGGCATTACGATTTTTGTCGGTTCAACCGGCGGCAGGTCAGTGCCGTTCACATTGACCGTGGCAATCACGCGGATGACCGATATTTAAGGAGGAACAGAGTTATGCCGACAAAATGGAACAGAGGAGCCAGAGAAAGCGGGCAGTTGAGAGTTTACAACATGGGCGGCGGCTGGAGCGCTGCCGTAAACGCGGCAATCAATACGTTCAACACACTCGGATTGGGCGTCCAGCTGGTTGCGGTGAATGATAAAGACGTCGCAGATATTCACGTCAAGCTGTCGAACGGAGCTGACTTTATCGAGAAAGGAGCAATCAAGCTGATGGCTGGGTTTACGGCAGACCAGCTTCACGGGCGGGCGCGAACGCGAGCGTCGTCGGGGAGCCGCAAACGCGAGCCGGAAATCGACTTTGCGGGTGTTTTTCTGCCCGGAAAAGTTCAAAATGTGACACCCAAACAGAAGGAAGTGATTACCGTCCACGAATTGATTCACGCGAGCGGGTTAGACGGCGGAATACCGGGCGGCGGGCAGCATCCGAACATGGATCATGATGACATCGGCATCATGGTCGCGAATATGAAGGTTGACGGCGACGGGCTGATCGAGTATTTGGCGGACAAAAACGCCAAGCCGATGACGCCGATTCGGATCGGCGCGAAAACACTTTGTACGATGCGCATGCTCTGGAAGAACGAGGGCTGCGAGCACAACTAATTTCCCCGAAAAATCGAGATCGATTTCGACCCCGGCGCGAGCAGGGTAGGGAGAACTATGCGAAAAAATAAAGGTTTAGCAGGGAAGTTACGGTTTTTAGAAGCTTTTGCGTTCGCTCATAGAGCGTTCGTTAAAAAATAGGTTTGGGAAGTCCAAACAGGATACGAATAAAAAATATAAGGAGAAATAAAATGAATATTATTAACTTAAAAAATATCAGAGAGGCAGCCGCGGTATTCGCGATTGCTTTAACGGTTCTGGCTTTTAATTCGGTCACGCGGGCGGCGAGCAGCGAAATTCTGCCGCCGGATTTACCGGAAGGCTGCGGCAGCATTCAGGTCGAGGCGGGCAATGAAGTTGCTTTTCATGCCTATGCGATCGGTGTGCAGATCTATCGCTGGAACGGCAGTGCGTGGGTGTTTGTCGCGCCGTCGGCAAATCTTTACGCCGACGCGGGTTACAACGGAAAAGTCGGTTTCCATTACGGCGGTCCGACGTGGGAAAGCAACAGCGGCAGCAAGGTTCTCGCCGCCCGCGTTCAGAATACGGGCTGTACGCCGGACGCAACGGCGATTCCGTGGCTTCTGCTGAAAAAGGTTTCGACCGACGGACCCGGCATTTTCAATAAAGTTTCATACATTCAGCGCGTCGCCACGACCGGCGGTGTCGCTCCGACCGCGCCCGGTTCGACCGTCGGCGAAGAAAGAAGAGTTCCATACACGGCGGAATATTATTTTTATCGTTCTGAGGAGGACAATTAATATGAACAAAATATCAATTTACTTAATGATACCCGTTTTATTTTCGATGATGTTCGTGACGTTGCTTGCCGAACAGGCTTTCGGGCAAAAATTTGACGAACCGGCAGGGACATCAGGCTTGTCGATGTTTGGCGGCAACGCGCCGGAAAGCACCGGTCAATCAGCGAATCTGCCGCTTGACCGTTTGTCCGAAAAGGATGAAAAAATCGCGGGGCGCACGCCATTTCAAAAACAAATTACGATCAATCCGACCGGGCTCGAGCTGAATGTCGTCGCGATGCAGATTCCTACCGGTAAACGTCTGGTTATCGAGAACGTTTCGGTCGTCGTGCGCTGTTCGGAGAGCCAGCGGATGGAGGTGGATTTTTCGACCTATGCCGGTAACGGCGCGGGCGCCGCTCAAATGACGATTCATAAACTGGTGCTTCAAAAACAGGGAAGTTTCAGAGAATCGGCGATTTTTACCGCGAGCGAAAGCGGGCTCATCTTTGCCGACGAAAAGATCGGGAACGAGCATTTCTCGGTCGGTGTTGCCGCGCGGCTCAACGCCGTGACTGCCGCGTTCGCGCAGGCACAATTTACCTTTACGGGTTATCTGGAGGATTTGCCGACCGCGCAGTAGGAGGAGGAGGAGGAGGAGGAAGATTTGCGCCGGACATTCGAAAAATGTTCTTTCGAATGTCGCGCGTTAATCCTGAGCTGAAACAGCAAACTTATTTAAGTCATTGACATTTCGGGCAAGGTCAAATCGTGCGGCGCGACCAAATTATTCAAAGCACGCAGAACACGATAACCGAAGCTCCGCGTGTGTCCGATTTCAGGTGTCGCCGGAAGTCAAAAAAATGACACCTGATGAGCTTCGCCGGACCGGTAAAACAGGTCCGGCGAAGAATAAACGTCCCGTTTGCGGGCGATTGAATGGAGGAATTTATGAATAAAAAAATTGGAATAATAAAATTTTTAAAGAGAGTAACTGTAATCAACATTTTTCTGCTGCTGTTGACCGCCGGAATTTTCGGTCAAGCCGTTTTGGTTGCCGATTCATACACTTCGGGGACATCCGTCAACGGAAATTTCGGCGGCAATCCGACGCTGACCGTTTCGGCAAACAATGTAGCTTACGTCAAATTTAATCTTTCGGCGACGCTGAAAGCCGGAACGAAATCCGACGATATTGCGAAAGCGACGGTCAAATTCTACGTGAGCAAGGTCGCGACCGCCGGTAAACTCGACATTTACCCGGTTTTGGCGGACTGGGACGAGAAGACGATCACAGCGAACAACGCACCTGCCGTCGGTGCGCTTTTACAGACGACCGCGCAGATCGGCAAGGACGCGCAGGGCAATTATCTTCTGATCGATTTGACCAGCCTGGTCAAACAATGGCTCGGCGACGGCAGTCCGCAGACCGCGCTGCCGAATTACGGGTTCGCCCTCGCGCCGCACCAGCCGGACGCGGAGACGCCGCAGCTTGCCGATATTAATCTCGACAGCAAGGAAAATTCGCAGACGAGCCACGACGGCGCGCTGAGCGTGCAGCTCGAAAATACGCCGAACGGACTTCAAACCGTAACGACGGACGCGACGCTCAATGGCGACGGCACGACCAATAATCCGCTCGGCGTTGCGCCGAACGCGATCACGACGCCCCTTTTGGCGGACGGCGCGGTGACTACCCAAAAGCTCGCGAATAATTCGATCGAAACCAATAAGCTTTCAGACAACGCGGTGACGACCGCCAAGCTTTCGGACAATTCGGTAACTTCGACAAAAATTGCCGTTCCCTTAAAACTGACGAGTGCGGATAGCAATTCGACGCTTGCGGTTGCCAATACCGGAGCGGGCGCGGCGATTTCGGCGAACGGCGCGATCAATACGTCGACGCAGTTCAATATCAATAACCAGCGCGTTTTGAGCAATGCGGGCACGAATAATTTATTTGCGGGCGCCGGTGCCGGTCAGAATAACGGCGTCGGAAATAATAACGCGTTTTTCGGCACTGAGGCGGGACTCGCGAACGGCGTCGGAAAGTTCAATTCGTTTTTCGGCAGCGGTGCCGGACGCGCCAATCTCGGCGGCGATAACAATTCGTTTTTCGGAAGCAGCGCAGGTCTCTCCAACACGGGCGGTTTTCAGAATTCATTCTTCGGGCGCGAAGCCGGAATGAGCAACACGGGCGGCAGTTTTAACTCGTTTTTCGGCAGAAGCACGGGCTTGAACAACACGACCGGAAATACCAACTCGTTTTTCGGGCAGGATTCCGGATTACTAAATATCAACGGCAGTGCGAACGCTTTTTTCGGCAATGCTTCGGGAAGTGCGAATACGACCGGCAGCGGCAATTCATTCTTCGGCGTTTTTGCGGGCGACCAGAATAAGACGGGCAGCAATAACACCGCGTTCGGCGCGGGCGCAAATTTCGGCGCGAACAATCTGACATTTGCCACCGCGATCGGCGCGGGCGCGTTCGTTTCGCGCAGCAATTCGCTCGTTCTCGGCGGCATCTCGGGCATCAACGGCGGCACCGACACCAATATCGGCATCGGCACGACCGCGCCCAAAACAAAGCTGCAGGTGACCAACGGCAAAATCTACATCGAGGCAAACGGTCAGGGCGTGATCCTGAAATCGCCCGGCGGCTTATGCTTTGAAATGACCGTTACGGACGCCGGCAGTTTCGCGTCAACGCCGGTCGCCTGCCCGTAAAACCCGGCATTTATTTTTAATATTCGAACACAGGGAAGGGCTTAATAAATTATTTGAGGAATAGGAAAATTATGAAATTACAACAATTTATACAAAACAAACTGGCACGCGCCATTGGCTTGACGGCGCTGTTTTTAATGTTTTCGACCGTTTTAACGGCGCAGGAAAAGATCGCTTTCGAAACTTTGCGCGACGGCAATTTTGAAATCTACGTGATGAACGCTGACGGTTCGAACCCGGTTAATCTGACCAACAGCGCCGCCGACGATATAGACCCGGCATTCAGCCCGGACGGAAGCAAGATCGCGTTTGCTTCCTCGCGCGACGGTAATTTTGAGATTTATGTGATGAACGCCGACGGCACGCAGCAGACGCGTTTGACGATGACGACCGCCAGTGAAAGCGAAGTCGCGTGGAGCCCGGACGGCAAAAAAATCGCGTTCACGTCGGGACGCGACGGCAACAACGAGATTTACGTGATGAACGCCGACGGGACGAATCCGGTCAATCTGACGAACAACGCCGCCCAGGATCAGGAAGCGGCGTTCAGCCCGGACGGAACGCGCATCGCTTTTCATTCTTTCCGCACCGGCGACGGCGCAGAGGTTTTCGTGATGAATGCGAACGGCACGAACCCGGTCAATTTAACTAACACGATCGGCAACGACACCGAACCGGTCTGGCACCCGAGCGGCAATAAGATCGCGTTTCGGGGCTTGCGCAACGGCACGATCGATATTTATCTGATGAACACCGACGGCTCCGACCAGCTCGATATCACACCCAACACTCCGTCGTCGTTCGAATCGCAGCCCGTTTTCAATCACGACGGGACAAAGCTCGCTTTTCGCTCTAACCGCGACGGTAATAACGAAGTTTACGTGATGGACCCGGACGGCACGAGTCAGGTCAATTTGTCTAACAACGCGAGTTACGACGACGAGCCTTCGTGGAGTGTTGCGCCGGTCGCCGCGCCGACTGATTTTCGGGTCGATCTCGTCACTGCGGCTCAAGTGCGGCTGGCGTGGACGGACAACGCCAATAACGAAGACGGCTTTGTGATCGAACGCTGTATGGGCAGCGGCTGCACGAACTTTGTCGAAATCGGACGCGCAAATCCTGACTTTACGGTCTACACCGACGAGACGGTTGCGAAAAACACGCAGTACTCCTACCGGGTGCGTGCGTTCAATTCATCTGCCGTGTCCCCGTACACAAACGTAGTGACGGTAAAAACATTGAAGAGGTAAATATATTGACCGTTCCGGAAACGGTTTGAGCAGAGCCGTCTCCGGAACATTTTTAATAGAGGAAAAAGAAATGTCAAAAACTAAATATGAATCCGAGCTGTATATCGTGACCCATCAGCAGCTCGATAAAAATGGCAAACCTACGGGCAAGGGCATCGATATTATCACGATTCCCGTTCATTCTTTTGAGGTCGAGGGCGGCGCGAACCGGAAAATCAATCTGACTTCGACGACGGAAGGGGTCGTCTTTTCCGAATTCGAGCAGGCGCGCAATTATCAAACGCTCATTTTCTACGTCCCGCCGACCAAAGATTTTTTGGGCGTCAAACTGATGAATTTAGCCGGGGCAAACTGGCAGCCGTTCGACTTTTGTTTTACGGTCAACGTCTTTTCGAACGGCAAAGTAACGCAATACTTAACGCTGTCATCGAGAGCCGCTTCGATCCGCGAAACTCCGGTGCCGGTCGGAGGTACGCCGGCGCTGCTAATGGTCAAAGTGCGCATCGTGAGACCCGATTTAATGTACGGTCACCTCGATCCGAAGACGAAAGAGATGATTAACGATTCAATGTAAACCGGCAATAAGTGACCGGAGTTTGAGAATAATTTTAATTTTTAAGAGCAATTATACGAGGTAATTTTATGTCGATTTTTTCGGAATTCTGGAAATATGTGAAAACAAATATCGCTTATCGTGGTAAAGTGCGCGCCGTTTTAATGAGCCGCGAGGCGGCAAATATCAATTTTACGGCGTTCGGCATTAATATTCGGGGAACGATCTTTCCCGATATCGCTAACGATTTTACCGGCGATAAACCGACGCGCACGCTTCTCGTCAAGGAGAAATTTGAAGAGGGCGTGGCGGCGCTTTATTACAAGAATACGAACACGATGGAAGTCGGGCTGGACGCGGTAAATTCCCGGATGTGGAAAGGCTATGTCATTCATGAGGCGGTTCACGCCTGGATCGACAAAAGCAAATTAAGACCTTTAAGGGTCGAGAACGAGGCGATTGCGTATATCGCGCAAGCCGTTTATTATCGTCGGGTCGGGATGAGCCGGAGCCGGTTTTCATCGGACATTTATTTAACAGCAAGAGATATCGGAAACGCCATTATCAGTGGAAAGACACCGGCAGTCGAGTTATTGACCAAACTGAAAAATGCTATTTTGACCAATCCGACCTACGGTCATTTAACGGCGACGATGGTTGATACGGGCAATGACGGTTAGATTCCGGAACGAACAACTTTAGATTAAATTGAGAGGAAATAAAAATTATGGATAACGCAAAATTACAAATGACACCGGAAATGGAAACGTTAAAAACAAAGCTGAAAGCAACCTGGGTCTCGGGCGATTTCGGAAAGATCGCCGAATCTTTTACGAGCGGGGCGGCGGAATTTGTCGAAACGTTGAATTTGAAACCCGGTATGCGCGTTCTCGACGCGGCGTGCGGGAGCGGAAATCAATCGATCCCGGCGGCACGCACCGGAGCTGACGTGACGGGCGTCGATATTGCGCCGAATCTTCTTGAACAAGCGCAGCAATGGGCGCAAAGCGAAGGTTTGAAAATCAAATTCGGAGAATATGATGTCGAAAATATGCCTTTTGAAAACGGCGAATTCGATGTCGTGATGAGTATGTTCGGGGCGATGTTTGCTCCGCGTCCCGAACTTGTCGCGGCGGAGCTCGTCCGCGTCTGCCGTCCGGGCGGCGTGATCGCGATGGCAAACTGGACACCGGGCGGTTTTGTCGGGCAAATGTTCAAGATCACCGGAAAGCATGTTCCGCCGCCCGCGAATATGCCGTCGCCGCTGCTCTGGGGCGATGAAGCGACCGTTCGGCAGCGACTCGGCGACGGAGTTTCGGAGATTAAATTCGAGCCGCACTCGCTGGTCCTGGCGTTTCCGTTCAGCGTCGAGGAAACCATCGAATACTGGCGCCAGTTTTACGGTCCGACGCACAAAGCCTTTGCCGCGCTCGCTACGCCGGAGGGACAGGCGGCATTGCGGCGCGATCTGGAAAATTTATGGGCTGAAAACAATCTGGCGAGTGACGGCTCGACGCTTGTTAAATCGGAGTATTTGCAGGTCACGGCAATTCGTCATCAATAATGATGAAGCGTGAGATTTTATGGGAGTTCTAACGGGTTTTCACCGGGTCAAGGCGGAAACGATCAAAAAACTTGAGTCAAATCCCGAGCTGATGGATTGGCTGCTGGGTTATTCGTTCGATAGGGCAACCGGCGAACACTTAGGTTTCAAGGATGCAGTTGCGCCGCCTTATCTGGATATCG
>DATLOR010000344.1:0-7455 GCA_035536135.1 Pyrinomonadaceae bacterium
TTATTTTATAAAATCAAATATTGAACCGAATCTTGTTTTCGCGGGACAAGCAGACAAAAAAATAGGACGGACTGCTGGCATCCGTCCCTAAAACCAAAACCGCGTCGTCGGTTAACGGTTCCGGTTTAAGCGTGAACTTTAAGGGTTTTTAGCCCTTCAAACTCTTCAAACATTTGACGAGTTTGACGTTTGATTCCCAATCCGTGACATCGCCGTTCATCACGTTAAAGCCCGATTGACTAAAAACCGCCGGCATCGGTTCGCGGCTGTTCCAGAGCAGGATCACGCGCTCGCCGAAGAGCGCCTGCGCGACGCTGATTTCCGTCACGCGGTCGCAGCGGAGCATTATCTTGCCGTCCTCCAGTTCGCGGCAATCCTTCTCGTCGAGAAGAAAGATCGCCGCCTGGCACTGCTTCATCGCGGCACGGTGCGAGAGCGGTAAAAATCCGTTCTCGAAATTCTCTGCGCCGAACGCGATGCTTGCAAAATCGGCAAGTTCGAGCGCGGCGCGCAGATTTAGCGATTCGCTTTCGCGTTTTCCCGCCGAAATGTAAACGGTTGCGATATTTTCGCCCGCGCTTTTTTCGAATTGATAAACGCTCGGGCGGTTAAAAACCATCGGCGAAACCGTTTCGACCGATTCCACGGGAGCTTCGAGAAACGCCTTCATCTGGTCGAGCCGCACGCTTAGACGTGCGGGCTGACCGCGCTTGCCGACCGTCGCCGTGCCGAGCTCGGCGGCGTGGCAAAGACTGAAAAAACTGACGATCACGGATTCGATGTTCTCGCCCGTTTGCGGACTCAGATCCAGATCGCCGCCCGACAACTGCCAGAAATTGGCGACGTCGAGATACGTGGCGATCTTCAGATTCTTCCCGTGGATCCATTCGACCGCCAGCCGGTAAGCCGCGACCGAACGCAAAATTCGCCGATGAATCTCGCATTCGGCTTCGGTATTTTTCGCGAGCTCTTCGCCGAGCGCGGTCAGCTGAAAACGCTCGTTATCGCGGGCTAAAATTCCCCAGAATTCATACGCCGCGATCTTTCGCGCATCAAACACACGGCGCGGTTCGGCGTTCGTCATCTCAACGCCTGAAACGCCGTTCGGCTTATGTTTGAAGAATTTGACGACTTCGCGCAGATCGTTGGCGGTCGCCAGGATCGGCAGGCTGACGCCTGACGCGGAATCAAATTCCGCGCCTTCCGAAATATGTATGTCGGATTGGTTCTTGTAAAAATAATCGTTACCCAAGACCGGCGGCGCATTCGTGTTCCGGTAGCCGTTTTTGGCAATTTGCAGATACATCTCTTTTAAACCTCCTTACTCAAAGCCAATTCGCCTTTCATTCCGATCCCGAAACGCTTCATCTTGGCATTGAGCGTTGTGTAATTGATCCCGAGCATCTGCGCCGCAAGTCGCTGATTGTTGTCCGTTAAAAATAAAGCCTGCCGGATTATGTCCATCTCAAAATTTTTCATCTGTTCATAAAGATTAAAATTATCGTCCAGATTAACCCGCTCGTTCTCGTTGACCGTTTCCAGTTCGCTGAGTAATTTATTCAATAATTGCTTGACGATACCGATGCGCGGCGTAGTTGACTGCTGCCACATCCGGCGTTCGATATATGCTAAGTTCGGATTTTGTCTTGTGTACATCTTTACTACCTCGAAATTTATGAATTTTATGTATGAATTAACCCAAAAAGTATGAATTTATGAATTAACATCTAAGATTTTCGATTAATACGATGCAAAAAGTCTTTCAATAAAAATTGACATTTCTCAATTTTTCTCAATTTTCCACAGTTCATCACAATTTTTTGGAAAAAGTCGCGCTTTTTGGATTTCTTTTCAATACTTTTGAAAAAACTGCCGGTCCGTTTTTGGCGGGTGAATGTTTAATTAATCGGTTTTATCGGACTAATCGATAATTCTGTTTGCAACTATTTGGTTTAAAGGGCATCCTAGTAGTGTTAGTCCTTCTCTTGCATCTGTTTTTTAGGTGCGCTCGTCAAAGACGGTTTTCTGGATAAGTTCGAGAGCAGGTTCATTTTTTAGTTATATAGAAGTCGCTCTTGAATTTTTTTTGAGCATCCGAAACCCGAAATCTTCGTTGCTGACCGTTTTTCTCCGAAGCCAACTCGATTCGAACTTCTTTGGAAATTCTCCGAAAAGGAGACAAAGGTTATATATTATTATGTCAACGAAACTTTATGTAGGAAATCTTTCCTTCAACACATCAACCCAAGATTTAGATCAAATGTTCGGCGAAGTCGGCACTGTTCTTTCAAGCAACATCATCGAAGACCGTGAAACAGGACGTTCACGCGGTTTCGCATTCGTCGAAATGTCGTCGAGCGAAGAAGCGCAAAGCGCGATCACCAAGCTTAACGGCAAGGAAATCGACGGACGCGAATTAACTGTTAACGAAGCCAAACCGCGTGAAAATCGCACGGGCGGCGGCGGCGGCGGTGGTTACGGCGGCGGCGGTGGTCGCGGCGGAAGCGGTGGCGGCGGTGGTCGCGGCGGCTACGGCGGCGGCGGCGGTTCACGCTGGTAAGCAGCCCTGAACCGATGGTTTATAAAAACCGGTTTTAATAAACGTGTCTCCGGTTAAAATGTTTAGCCGGAGACACTGTTTGATTTTAGGCAGCAGAAGTTGTCATATTCGGGCAGCCCGTTTAAGATAACGATCAAGAGAAAATTTAGTAATTTATGAAAGAAGAATTAATTCAGGTAGCAGGACTTATTGTGGATAAACAGCGCGACGCTTGCTTTAAGGTCAAGGTCAACGACAGCGACCATATCGTAATGGCGCAGATCTCGGGCAGAATGCGCCGCAACCGGATTCGGATCCTGATCGGAGACCGCGTCGACGTTGAAATGTCGCCGTATGATCTGACGAAAGGCAGAATCACGTATCGCCATAAATAAAAGGCTGATTCGGGTAACTATTTTTTAGCGGCAACAACTGCCGTTTCAATTTGTTTTTGGTCAGGCTGGAGAAGCGCGTAAACCGCTTCGAGCATCTGGCGTTGGCGCGGGTAACCGGTCACGCCGTCGGCTTCGAGACAGATATACGGAACCGAAGTTTGTCCCGAATAGACCGAAAGCGAACCATCGTCAATCGTGCAAAGTTTTGATTGAAGCCGCATTGCGGATTTCTGCACGACGACGTTAAAACCCTTTTCCGCAAAATAGCCGATGTGCTGTGGACCCGAGAGAAATATAAAATTATCTTCGTCCGTTTCAGTATTTGAAAGAAAAACGCCGTCGGCTTGCGCTTCAAATGCGCCGTGTGTCAGATTTTTGGTGCTTTGCGCCCTGATAAAAGCAACTGCCGTTAGATCTCCCGTTTGCGCGCTCGCCGCTTTTGCCGAAACATCAGTGTTATTGTGCACGGCGACGATAAACCGTTCATTCGCGCGCAGAGTCCTGCCGTCCGGCGCGAGAATAATTTGTAAAAGATTGTCCGCAAAGTTTTTGACCGTTTCGCTCACCTCGCCGGCGACGTTACAGCTTCTGCCGTTGTCGGTGTAAATGCGGTTCGGGTCGATCGAATAAGCTTTTCCGCCGTAATTGAATCTCACGTAGCGCATCGGACTGCCCTTCTCATCGAACGATTCGATCTCGACAAGTCGCCCGCCGTTTTTATTCACAAAATCCTTCGCCAAATTTAACCCGATCTGTTCATTATGATGCGGCGCAAAAAACGTCACGCCCGCGCCCGCGTTTTCGTAAACGTTGACGCTCACCTGGCTGTCGCCGAGCTGTAATTTCTGCGTGGTCTTGACGGTCGCGGCATCGGCGTTGACGGCGATCATCAAGATTATCGAGAACATTAAAACTACTATGAATATCTGCGCTATTTTCATCGGTTTACCCTTTTGCGACAAATTACTGACCGATATACTACGCGTAATTTTGCCGTGAAAAGGTTCATTTCCATAAATTAATTTCAGATAAGTCTTTTATTTCATTCAAAATGACCGCAGAACACGGAATTTTACATAAGAGTCGTTTTTATTCCTGATCGGTTTTGGTCGTGAAAACCGCCAGCCCGAGCAGAAAGAATCCGACCGTAACCATCAACGGAAAAATAAAACCGCCGTTTGCGCGCCCGACGGCAGCGCTCAGACCGAAAAACGAAGGCAGTGCCAGCCCGACAAGAAACGCCGGAATTCGCCGCCAGCCGCGCCAGACTCCGGCACGAATGACAGCGACGGCGACGACTATCATCAAAATGTGGCTGAACGGATAAGCCATGTCGGTGATAAAAAAGACGGTCGTTTCCCGAAGCTGCGGCGCGGAGTTTTCTAAAACGTCACAACACATCGCCAGCAACAATCCGGTCATCTGCACGAAATATAAAACCCTCGCGCCTTTGCCGTTTCCGGTCACGCGCAAATTTCTCATTCCGGTCGCGCTTGCCATCGCGCCAAAAAGATACAAAACGCCGCCGAGACCCGCAAGAAATGGATGCGGACTCGGCTGATCAAGCTGCGGCGCGAAAAAAAATGCGAGAATCAACATCGGACTCAAAATCATCCCGATCGCGCCGAGCACACGATTTGACACCAAAAACCCCTCATTATTTGGCACAACGATTTCCTGAACTGACATAAAAAAACTCTCCTTTCAAAACTTCTCAAAATTTAAAGCGAAATTTCACGGCTTTTAGTATCAACAGCGGCGTTTTTTTGCCGTCATTTACTAACGCGCGAGAATTGTCATTTTATTATCAAAAAATTTCAATATTTTTTTCGGGCTTGGAAAAACTGCGGCGGACGAATAGTTCAGGTTAAATTTATAAACTTTTCATTCCTTTTTGCCGTAAATGAGAGCGTCTATTTTTTTAATAAATCAAAAGGAGAACGAATGAAAAGAACATTTCTATTATGTGTTTTTGTGTTGACGGTTTGCGCCTGCGCCGCGTTCGGGCAGCAGATGAGTAAAGACGAAAAAGCGATTCGGGCGACGCTCAACGTGACGGCGGAAGGCTGGAACAAAGGCGATCTGAACCAATACCTGTCGGCGTATGTCAAAGAAGCGACCGAGATGCTTTCGACCGGTCCGGCGGGCGGCGTCGAGGCAATCGAAAAGACGATGAAGGAAGGCTTCTGGAAGTCTGGACGACCTCTGCAAACTCTGCGTTATGAAAACATTGTCGTGCGCCCTCTCGGGAAGAAAAACGCACTCGTGACGGGTCAATACGTGCTTTCGGGCGCGGGAAAACCCGACCGTACAGGCTGGTTCACAACCGTCTGGACGAAAACCAAAACGGGGTGGAAGATGATTCACGACCATTCGTAAAAAAGCCTTGAATTTATTGATTTCTGCCGGTATTTTTTGAAAGCCGGATTTTCGCTTCGCGAACAAACTGCGTTTGAATTACAATTTAATTCAAAGATAGTTTCAAGTCTTCAAAAAATTTAATCAGGAGTTTCTATGAAAGGTAAATTGTTTTTATCATTAATCGTTTTTTCGTTCGTTTTCGGCGCGGCGTTCTTCGGCTTCAGCACCGATGCAACGAATCTGAGTTTCGAACAGAGATTTTTGGATCTCGACGGTAAAAAGGACGAAGGCGGTTCGGGCGCATACAGTTTCGACAAAGCGCACAGCTCGATCGGTTTCCGCGTCAGACATATGGGATTGGTCGAAGTTCCGGGCTATTTCCGCGATTTTACGGGAACGGTCAATTACGACGCGAAGGACGTGACGAAATCAACCGTCGAATTTACGGCAAAAACGACGAGCGTTGATACGGGCGTTGCGCCGCGCGACAATCATCTGCGCACAAAGGATTTCTTCGAGGTCGAAACCTATCCCGAACTTACTTTCAAAAGCACGAAAATCGAGAAAAAAGGCAAAGGTCTTGTCTTAACGGGAGATTTCACGATGAAGGGCGTCACGAAATCGATCTCGTTCCCGTTTAACGTCATCGGCTTTATCAAAGACGCGAAAAGCGGCGCAACCCGGATGGGCGCAACCGCCGAAACCGTTATCAACCGCCGCGATTTCGGCGTCAATTACGGCGGAAATTTGCCGAACGGCTCGCCGATGCTGTCGGATAACATCACGGTTATCTTGAACGTCGAAGCGAATATGGCAGGACCGACTCCGGCGAAATAATCTTTAAAATAAATTTAGCCGCGGATTAACGCGGATTTCGCTGATTTTTTAATACTTCTTATCAGCGAAATCCGCGTTAATCCGCGGCTAAAAACTTTAGCTTGCGAGAGAAATTATCTCTTCAACCTTCGGCGGATCAAAACCGAAATGCTGATAAGCAAGCGGCGTGACGACGCGACCGCGCGGCGTGCGGTTCAAAAATCCGGTTTGAATCAAGTAAGGCTCAATGACTTCCTCGATCGATTCGCGGTCTTCGCTGATCGAAGCTGCGATCGTTCCGATGCCGACCGGACCGCCGTCGAATTTTTCGATGATCGAAAGCAGAAGTTTGCGGTCAACTTCGTCGAGCCCGAAACGGTCAACTTCCATCTCGTCCAGAGCTTTTTGCGCCATTGCGCCCGTAATCCGTCCGTCGCCTAAAACCTCGGCATAATCGCGCACACGGCGCAGGAGACGGTTTGTAATGCGCGGTGTTCCGCGCCCGCGCCGCGCTATTTCCGTCGCGCCGCTCGATTCGATCTCGATTCCTAAAATCTCCGCCGAACGATGGACGATGATTTCCAGATCCTTACGCGGGTAAAAATCCAGATGATTGACGATCCCGAAACGCCCCCTGAGCGGCGCGGAGATCAACCCGGCACGCGTCGTGGCGCCGACGAGCGTAAATTTCGGCAAATCGATCTTGATCGAACGCGCCGCCGTGCCTTGCCCGATCATAATATCGAGGCTGTAATCTTCCATCGCGGGATACAGGATTTCCTCGATCTGCGGACGCAGGCGATGAATTTCGTCGATAAAAAGCACGTCGCCTTCTTCGAGATTGGTCAAGATCGCCGCCAGATCGCCGCCTTTTTCGACCGACGGCGCGTGAACCGTTTTCAGGCTCGCGCCGAGCTCGTTTGAAATAATCACCGCGAGACTCGTCTTGCCGAGTCCCGGCGGACCGAAAAATAAACAATGGTCGAGTGCTTCGCTCCGGCGCAGTGCCGCCTTCAAAAAAATCTTCAGATTGCTGACAATCTTCGTCTGCCCGATATATTCGTCCAAAGATTTAGGACGCAGACTCGGTTCGCTCTGCACATCTTCCAAAGTTGCCTGTCCGATCGTTAAAGTATTTTGGCGGACAGGACTTTCAACTAATTCTAAACCCATTTTGTTAACCTCTTTTCGTAAAAAATTTATGCCGCGCGCCTTGTTTCGACTTCTTCGATTTCACGCGCTTTTTTCTGACGTTTTTCTTCCAGAGATGCCACGTTATCAACCAGCGGACGGCTCAACTTGTTGACGATCCACAGGCGATAAACTTCGGCTTCTTCGAGCTTG
>DATLOR010000345.1:0-5307 GCA_035536135.1 Pyrinomonadaceae bacterium
TTTTTGAAGTACTTATTGAATTAAATCAGGAGTTTTTATGAATAAATTTATAATTTTTATCGCCGTCTTTTTAGCGGCACAGGGCGTTTTTGCACAAACTCAAAACACTTTGAAAATCACGGTCAAAAATGAAGAAACCAAAGAAAATGTCGCCGAAGCGAATGTTTCGGTGAAAAACACGGAAATTGCCGCCGCTACTGACGCAAACGGAACCGCCGAACTGAAAAATATTTCCGACGGCGAACAAACGATCGTTGTTTCATCGCCCGGTTATGAGACCGTCGAACTGAAATTAACTTTTCCTTTGACGGATCAGGGCGAAAAAATCGTCTTTTTGAAGGTCAACACGCAAGTCGGCGAGGTCGTCATCAGCTCGACGCGCACCGGGCGCGAGATTGACGACGAACCGACGCGGGTCGAAGCGATCGACGAAGAAGAAGTCGACGAAAAGATCAGTATGCTGCCCGCCAATGTTTCGATGGTTTTGAGCGAAAGCACGGGCATTCAGGTTCAGCAAACTTCCGCCGCATCGAATACGCAAAGCGTGCGGATTCAAGGGCTTGACGGCAGATACACGCAAATCTTAAAGGACGGTTTTCCGGCGTTCGGCGGATTTTCGGGAAGCCTCAGCATTCTGGAAATTCCGCCGCTCGATCTGCGGCAGGTCGAGATCATCAAAGGACCTTCGGCAACATTTTACGGCGGCGGCGCGATTGCCGGAGTCGTCAATTTTGTCAGCAAAGAACCGCAGGATAAGCCTGCGACATCGCTGATTTTCAACCAGACTTCCGCGCTCGGGACGGATTTTTCCGTGTTCCGTTCGCAAAAGTTCGAACGCTTCGGCTACACATTGCTCGGTTCGGCAAATTATCAGAAAGAATACGACGTTGACGATAACGACTTTACCGAGCTGCCGCGCACGAATTCTTTGAGCATCAATCCGCGCCTTTTTTTTCAGGTCGACGAAAAAACACGCTTGACGATCGGAAATTCTACTTCTTACCAAACCCGCAAAGGCGGCGATATTTTTGCGATTCGCGGTCAGGCGGACGATTTTCACCAATATTTTGAAAACAACGATTCGTTTCGCAACATCACAACCTTTAACTTTGAACGCGAATTTTCGAGCGGAAGCAAGCTCACGGCGAAACAAAGTCTCGCCGTTTACAACCGCGAAATCGAAACTCCGAACTATCGTTTCAAAGGTCGGCAGTTTAATTCCTACACGGACGTTTCGTTTTTCAAACCCGTTAAAGATCACACGCTCGTTTTCGGATTTAACGCCGTTTACGATCAATTTCGAGAAGCTCTGAATAGCACAAATCCAATCAGGCGCGACGAAACGCGGACGACTTTCGGCGGTTTCGTACAGGACGGGTTTGAAATTACGAACAGACTTTCGCTCGAAGCCGGTTTGCGGCTCGATTTCGTCAAAGATTACGGTACATTTGCTCTTCCGCGCGTATCTTTGCTTTACAAATTCAACGATCATTTAACGAGCCGCGCCGGTTTCGGTTTCGGCTACAAAACGCCGAGTATTTTCACGGAAGACGCGGAAATTCTGCTTTTTCGAAACGTCCTGCCGATCGGCAGCACGCTTGAAGCCGAACGAAGCGTCGGCGGAACTTTTGACGTTAATTATCGGAACACGATCGGCGAGAATTTTTCCTACAGCCTGAACCAGATGTTTTTCTACACGAAAATCGACAAGCCGCTGGTGCTCGAAAGCGATTCGGCGGGAATTTACAGTTTTTCAAATGCGGCAAAGCCGATCGAAAGCAAGGGTTTTGAAACCAATGCGCGGTTTGGTTACCGGATTGCCAAATTATTTATCGGTTACACTTACACAAATGCCAGGGCAAAATATCTGGCGGGCAATCAATTTTTGCCGCTTCTGGCGAAACATCGAATCAATTCGGCGCTGGTCTTTGAAAAAGAAGAAAATTTCAAAACCGGACTCGAAGCCTACTACTCGACGAGCCAGTTTTTGAGCAATGGTTTCAGGACAAAACCTTTCGCGGAAATCGGACTTTTTGCCGAAAAAACCTTCGGTAAATTCAGTTTGTTTTTCAATGCCGAAAATCTCACGGATGTCCGTCAAAGCCGCTTTGGCAGCGTAGTTTTCCCGCCGCATCAAAATCCGACCTTCAGCGAAATTTACACGCACACCGAAGGCAGGATTTTCAACGGCGGAATCAAAGTCAGATTCTAACTTAATTGGAGCGTTGGCTGAAATATGCCCGCAAGTGAATGAATAAAAGAGACTTGCGGGCAAGGATGTCCCCGCTCCAATTAAAGATTTCAGCTCTTACTCGTCCATATTTATCAAAGCCAACCGCTCGACCGTTTTTCCTTTTTCGAGATGTTCTTCGATGATTTCCGCCACGTCCGCTTCGCGCACCTGGGCATACCAGACGCCTTCGGGATAAACCAGTACGGCGGTGCCGATCGAACAAAATCCGACCGAGCCGCAATCGGTCAAAACAACTTCGCCGCGCGGATTTCTGCCCTTTGATTCCTTACCGTAACGCAAGCGTTTTTCTTCGAGTTGTTTTTCAAACGCGGCTTTGACTTCGGCACTGCCGACCGCCGAACAGGATTTACCGCTGCAGACAAAAACGTGCCGTTTGATCGGTGCGGTGGCGACAGGCGCGAGTTTTTCGAGTTTTTCGCGGTCTTCGATAAATTTTCTTTCGCTCATACTTTGAAGTCGGAACCGCCTGCGTCAGCGGGCGGGTAAAATGTCTATACTTAAAACTATACAATAATCGAACTAAACCCGTCCGCTGACGCAGGCGGTTCTGACTAAGATCTTGCCATCATAAATTCTTTTAAAAAGTGATTTTCGCTTATGGTTTGTGCTACCATTTCGCCTGTCGGATAATGTATATTGATAGATTGGTTTTAGTAAGGAATGGCAGCAGGTATTATCATTCACATCTCGGTCGGCACGGAAAAGCGCACGGAATTTTTTTCCGAAGAGCGGATCAGTATCGGCACGAACGAAGATAATGATATCCAAATTCACTCGAACTCGGTCGAAGCCGGCGAAACGTGGTTTGAGCTCGAATTGAGCGAAGGCGATTACCGGATCGTCAACCTCAACAAATCGCTCAAACTGACATACAACAATAATCAGCCTGTCCGCCGCTACATCGCGATCAATGACGGCGATACGATTTCCGTCGATTTAACGGGCATCAACTTTTCGTTCTTTTCGCTCGCTTCGAAATCCGCGCTCATTACGACCAACCGCGAAACGCACGTCGCGCAATTTATCGAAGAAGCCGCACTGGAATCGGCAGTTTCGCCGAAACGCGACGATGCGAAGGCGTTTTTGCGCGAATTCGTCCGCGAGCTGTCGCGCGAGATCAGCTGGACGACGAAATTGATCGTACTGGTTTTGGTCAGTGCATTCTTAGGCGGAATTTTATATCTCGGCTCGTCGTTCAACAAAGAACTGAAAGAAGCTCGCAAACAAACCGCCGAGCAGAACGAGGTCGTCCGCAAGCTCGAAGAAAAACTCAATCAGACCAACGACCAGATCGGGAACATCAAACAAAGCAACCAGACGGTGATCGATATTTTTTCGCTCGCGCCGCGGCTGCGTTCCGATTACGGCAACGGCGTCTGTCTGATCGTCGGCGTTTACGATCTGGTCAGCAAAGCAAACGGCAAAACCCTGCGTTATCCCGACCCGCAAGCCGCGCAGCCCGACCCGTATGAACCGATGCCGCAGGAAGATCAGGTTCCGCAGGTTCCGCAGCAGCAGCTGGGTTTAACGACCGAAGGCAACGGGACGCCGATCGAATACGATTTTATCGGCACGGGTTTTCACGTCGGCGGCGGTTATATCATTACGAACCGTCACGTTCTGCAGCCGTGGGGCGAAGACGATCTGGTCAAACAAATGATGAGCACTTCGAACGGTCGCGCGCGCATCAAGCGCCTGGTCATTTATTTTCCGAATATTCCGCAGCCGTTCGTGCTCAAAGTCCGGCAGACCGGCGGACGCGAAGATCTGGCGATTGCCTCGATCGACGCGACGCTTCTGCCTTCGGACGTTCCGGTTCTCCCGCTCGATACCGGTTCGGACGCGGTCGCGGTCGGCAAAACGGTGGTTTCGATGGGTTATCCGAACGGACCCGACCGGCTTCTGGCGATGGTTGACGACGCGGAGGCAAAATCGATCAACGCGCGTTTCGGCGGTTCGCGGCAGGCTTTGATCACTTATCTGGCGCAAAGCCGGAAAATCGTGCCGCTGACGACGCAGGGCACGATCACCGATCTGGATCAGCGACGTATCGTCCACGACGCAAAAACGGCGGAAGGAGGCTCGGGCGCACCGCTTTTCGGTCAGACGGGCAAGGTGATCGGCGTGAATTTCGGCGTTTTTACCGAAAGCAACGCGGCGAATATGGCAATTCCGATCCGTTTTGCGGTTGATCTGTTAAAACTTGCCGGTTGGAAATCGCCCGAAGAAATTCAGGCGGATGCGCAAAATCAAACTGCCGCGACAAATCCGAATACGAATTCTAATACATCGGTTGCCGAAAAAAAATAAGATCCTTCGAAAAAAGCGTCACGCCTTCACAATGAAGGCGTGACGCTTTTTAAACGGTTTCTGACAAATTTAATGAGTATTATAATTTGCCGGCGGATAATCGGTTTGGGCGCCGAACCCAATGCTGTATGCGCCGTAGGTTGAACCTAAAACCCAGAAAGCACTCGCGCCAGCCGCCGCACTTGGTCGCCAGACGGCAAAATCCGTTTTGCCGTCGCCGTCATAATCGCCCTGTACCGTAAAGTCCGTTGCTGATATACCAAAATCGACAAAATTTGTCGAGCCGTTTAGACTCGACCGATACCACCATCTAATTCGTCCGCTGGATGTTTGAGTTACACAAAGATCGGTTTTGCCGTCGCCGTCGTAATCGCCCGGCGCAATTCGGTCGGTCGCGTTTCCAAAACGAATCGAGCTAAATCCGGCAGTTGTTTGAAACATCCAGAATCTTCCCCAGGAGGTGATCCCGTCATTGCGCTGGACGACAAAATCAGCACGACCATCTCCGTCGTAGTCGCCCGGGGCAACAAAGTCGCCGTTCTGTCCCCAATTTACATAGGTGACATTGCCCGACGGATTGCTCAGCGAACCGCGATAAAACCAGGTGCTCGGATCGCCGGAATTTGCGCCCGCGCGGTAAACCGCCGGATCGGCTTTCCCGTCGCCGTCGTAATCGTCAACCACGCTCGGGTCGTCGCCCGTTTGTCCGAAGGCTTCGATCCGCACGGTATTGGTCGCGCTTT
>DATLOR010000346.1:0-14657 GCA_035536135.1 Pyrinomonadaceae bacterium
TATGCGGTTGCCAAATCTTCGTCAACGGGCGGTGGACGAACTGGTTTCAACGTGACGATCGGCGTGATTCCGGGTTACGGCGAATCGACCGACGGGATGCTTCTGGACGGCGTGCGCGACGGTTCTCCGGCAGCGATCGCCGGACTTAAAGCAGGCGATAAGGTCGTTAAATTTGCGGGCAAGGAAATCCGCAACGTGCAGGATTACACGTTCGTTCTCGGCGAATTAAAAGCCGACACGGAATACGAGATCGAAGTTGTTCGCGGCGCGCAAAGATTAGTTTTAAAAGTAAAACCGGCGGCGCGGAAATAAGACGGGGAGAAAGAAGAGGAGATGGGGAGAAAAACTTTAATTTCGGCTTTTTCTGTTTTTGTTTTTGCGTTTTCGGCTTGCGAAAAAAGCGTTTCGGAAAAGAAACCGCAAAACGTCAAACCAGTGCAATCAACAACTGTTTCGCCCGTAACGACGCCTTCGATCCCGCAAGACGGAAATTATGACGGCAAAGGCGAAGTCACGAAAATCAACAACGAAGGCGGCTCGATTGAAATCGACCACGAAAAAATAAAGGATCTAATGCCCGCGATGCGGATGGAATTTTTCGTCAAAGACAAAGCCCTGCTGAAAGGTTTGGCGGTCGGCGACCGGGTTGATTTTACGCTTGAATACAAACATCCGACCGAAATTATTACCAGTATCAAAAAAACACAATGAAACCGATAAATTTTTGCAAATTTCACGGCTTCGGCAACGATTATGTCGTGATCGAAGCAGGCGAACTTAATGAGATTTCCGAGATTGGCGAATTTACCAAAAAATTCTGCAATCGTCACACGGGCGTCGGCTCGGACGGCATCGCGATTCTGGAAAAACTAGCGGGCGATACGGCGGATTTTTCGTGCCGGATCATCAATCCCGACGGAAGTGAAGCCGGATTTTCGGGTAACGGAACGCGGTGCGCGGTCGCTTACGCTTTTTACAAAAATCTCTGGTCGGACGAAAATCTGCGCTTGCGGACAAAAAGCGGCGTCAAAAATTATCGTTTGACCGAAAAGATTTCGGCTGGGAGTTACTGGTTCGATGCGGAAATCGGCAAACCGGAATTCGGTCTGCCCGTCAAAGCAAATGACGCCGAAGCAGCCGGAATCAACAATCTGGAACCGGCTAAATTTTCTTCGTTCATCATTCCGCGCGAAGGTTTGGTCGTAAAATTTGTCGCGGTCGATGTCGGCAATCCGGTCGCCTGCGTCTTCGTTGAGGATTTCGGCGAACTTGACTGGCGGCGAATCGGGCGATTGATGGAATCCAATATTTCATTGTTTCCCGAAAAAACGAATGTCGTTTTTGTCAAAGTTCTCGACCGCGAAAACGTCGAAATCCGCATCTGGGAACGCGGCGCGGGAGAAACTTCTTCGTCGGGAACCTGCTCGATCGCGGCGGCGGTGGCGGCGCATTACACGGAAAAGACGGGGCGGAAAGTGTCCGTCCGCGCGGAAGGCGGAACGACCGAAGCCGTTTGGCGCGAAGACGGCGAAATGATGATTACGGGACGCGCCGATCTGGTTTTTTGCGGAGAATATTTCGTTTAAACAAAAAAAAAGCGTAACTAATTTTGTAAGCTACGCTTTAGGGGGTAATTGGCAAGTGGAGTTTGCCGGGGGTCAGTTTATCGCCTGATTTATTTTTCAAGCGATATTATCGGGGGATAATGAAACGCTCCGTATGTTTTCAAAGTTTCAGTGTCGAAATGTTTTAACGCACCGCAATTGAGACACGCCCGATACGACGCTTTTTGGTTGGTGAACGGGCGGCTCAATTCCTTGTGCCAGCAACCGAAAATTTTGCCCATGATTCCGATTTTGTCACCAAACACGCGGTCAGTTCTATTTAAGACCATTTGCGCTATCCGATTTTGTTCCAATACTGTGTTCATAAAAATCTCCCCAAATTCCCTTGTCCAATTGTCCTTCCGATTGCAACTGTTTATTAGACGATTCGACTAAATACTTTTGCACTTTATTTGATGAAAATTTTCAAAAAAAATTTGCATTTACCGGTTAAATATAAGCAAAAATTAAAACTTGCACTTAACGCCTTTTGTTAATTCCCTAACTTCGTTAAAATCTTCCAAATAGATTCAGGAGATAAATTGATGAAAAACCCGATTATAAAATTTTTGCTTGTCAGCCTTTTGCTTTTTGCCTTTGCCTTTCCGGCGTTTGCCTGGGACGATTCGGGGCATAAGCTCGTGGCTTACATCGCGTGGCAGCAGATGTCGCCCGAAGCCCGTGAAAAAGCGATCAAAATTCTTTTGAATGCGCCCGAAGATTCGCAGTTAAATGCGCTTTACCCGACGCCGCCGGACGAGGATTTTACGACTTACCCGATCGGCGCGCGTTCAAAAGCCGCCAAACAGCGCGATTATTTTATGATCGTCGCTTACTGGGCGGACATCGTTCGTAACCGGAAATACGAAAAACGCTATAAATATCATCACGGAACGTGGCATTATCTCGATACTTACTGGCGCGAGTCGAACGGCAAAATCGAAACGCTTCCCGAGATGGAAAACGATAAGGAAAACGTCGTCGAGCGTCTTTTTGAATTCGACAAAGTCCTGCGTTCGGACGCCAAAGACGCGGAAAAGGCAATCGCGCTCGCTTGGATTCTGCATCTTTCGGGCGATGTTCATCAGCCTTTGCACGCTTCGGGCAGAGTCACGAGCGAAGAACCGAAAGGCGATCAGGGCGGCAATACTTTTTTGCTCACGCCGAAAGATGCAAAAGTTAAGGAAAACCTGCACTGGTTTTGGGATTCGATCGTCGTCCGCACCGTTCCGCGCAAAGCGGACGCGTCAGACGCCGAATATCTTTTACCGATCGGCAATGCGATAATGAAAAAATACCCGCTAACGAAAATGCAGAATCGTTTGGAACCCGGAAAATTCGACGCGTGGCAGCAGGAAAGCTTCAAGATCGCTTCGACCCGGCTTTACCCGAAAACATTGATTCGCAATCAAATGCCGTCGGCGGCTTATAATAAAATGGCTTTCGGGATTGCCGAAGAACAGATCGCGCTTGCCGGCTATCGTCTCGGGACTTTGCTCAATCAAATTTTCGGCGGAAACGTAGCGGAAATGGCGGATTCGGACAATAATGTTCCGTGCAAGATCATCCGCAAAGTACCCTATCCGGTGACGCAGACAAATCCGTCGTCGTCAAAAACGGAAATCGCCCTGCTCAATCTTTGCCCGCAGGATAAAGGAATGATGGCGCGTCCGATGACGAGCCTGATGATCAACGGCGCGGTTAAAATGTTCGAATACGACGTTGACAGAGTTTTCAAAACCGAAAGAGCAGCGCGTGATTACGCCGCGAAAAACGGCGTCAAAGATGTTAGTTTTTAAATTGAATGGATAAACTTCTCGATTTTTTTCAAAATACACAAGAAAGAACTATTCGGCGAATTCAACAATTAGTCGAGATCGAATCGCCTTCGCGCGACGAAGCCGGAAGCCGGATGGTCGCCACGTGGCTCACGGATGAAACCCGAAAAATCTCCGAAAACTTTAAAGTTGAACGAATTTTGGTTGAAGGCTACGGCGAACATCTGATCATCCGCGCTTTTGAATCTTTGAGCGGAAAACCGGTTTTGCTTCTCGGACACACGGACACGGTGCATCCGCGCGGCACGCGGGAAAAAAATCCGACGCGCATCGAGGACGGTCGCCTTTACGGCTGCGGCTCGTTCGATATGAAAGCGAACATCGTTTTAATGCTCGAAGTCCTGCGCGCTTTTACGGAACTGGAGCTCGCGCCGAAAAACCCGCTGACGATCCTGCTGAGCTGCGACGAAGAAATCGGCAGTTATTCGGGACGCGAAATTGTCGAACGCGAAGCCCAAGGCGCCGAATTTTGTCTGGTTTGCGAGCCTTCTGCGGGCGGCAGCGTCAAAACCGGGCGCAAGGGAACGGGAATGTTCCGGATAAAGACGCGCGGCATTCCCGCGCACGCCGGGCTCGAACCCGAAAAAGGCGCGTCGGCGATCTTAGAAATCGCGCGGCAGATTCAAATAGTTCATAAACTGAATAATCTTGCGAAAGGCACGACCGCAAATGCCTGCACGATCACGGGCGGCACGACTTCGAACGTCATTCCGGCGGAAGCCGAGTGCGAAATTGACGTGCGTTTTACTTCGATGAAGGAAGCCGAACGGATCGAAAATGCGATCAAAAATCTGACGCCGTTCGATGAACGCGTAACGATCGAGATCGAAGGCGAGATAAATCGTCCGCCGATGGAACGAAGCCGGGCGGTCGTCAAACTTTACGAAAAAGCGCGCCGAATCGCCGCCGGATTTGATTACGAGCTCGGCGAAACGCAGGTCGGCGGCGCGTCGGACGGAAATTTCGTCGCCGCTTTAGGCGTTCCGCTGCTCGACGGCTTGGGCGTTTCGGGCGCGGGCGCGCACACGCTCGATGAATTTATTTTTATCGAAGATATTCCGAAACGCGCGACGCTTTTGGCTAAACTTCTGCTCGCCGAGTAAATATTTCAGCCGCGGATGAACGCGGACCAGCGCGGATTCGAATTTGATTTTAAGTTTTGGAAAAATCTTGATTTAATCCGCGTCATCCGCGTTCATCCGCGGCAAAAAACAATCCGCCCGCTGATGCAGGCGATTCCGACAAAGAATCTATGACCGCTCAAAAAAAACAACGCGCACCGCGCAACCGCACGCTTGATTTGAGCGCGGAAGAAATAGAAATTTACCGGAAGCAGCTCATTTTTCAGGACGATTTGCACAATTTTCAAAATAAGATCGTCTGCGGCGACGCCTTTGAAATTCTTCCGAAACTTCCCGAAAAATCCTTTGATCTGCTTTTTGCCGACCCGCCTTACAACCTGACCAAAAACTTCGGTGAGAATTCGTTCAAGCAAACTTCGCTCGATGAATACGAAACGTGGCTCGAAGCTTGGCTGAAAGATTGCGCCTCGGTTTTGAAAGAAACGGCTTCGGTTTATATTTGCGGCGACTGGCGTTCGGCAAGTGCGATTCAGCGCGTCGGGATGAAATTTTTCAGATTGCGGAACCGGATCACATGGGAACGCGAAAAAGGACGCGGCGCGCGCAGCAATTGGAAAAACTCTTCGGAAGACATCTGGTTTTTTACCGTTTCGGATGAATTTGTTTTCAACACGGAAGCCGTCAAAATAAGGCGCAAAGTTCTCGCGCCGTATACCGAAAACGGCAAGCCGAAAGACTGGGAAAAATCCGCCGGCGGAAATTTTCGCGTCACGCACCCGTCGAATCTTTGGACTGATCTGACCGTTCCTTTCTGGTCAATGCCTGAAAATACCGAGCATCCGACGCAAAAGCCCGAAAAACTTCTGGCAAAGATCATTCTCGCCAGTTCGAATAAAAATGATCTGATTCTTGACCCGTTTTTAGGAAGCGGCACGACGGCGGTCGCCGCAAAAAAATTAGGGCGAAATTTTACCGGCATCGAAGCAGACGAAAATTACTGTCTTTTAGCGCAAAAACGCCTGATGCTGGCGGAAAAAGATAAAACAATTCAAGGGTTTTCAGAGGGAATTTTTTATGAAAGAAATACGCAAATAAAAAAATAGGAGAAAATGTAGGATGCTTTCCGATTTAGAAATTGCCCAAAAAGCCAAACTCAGACATATCTACGAAATTGCCGAGCAAATGGAATTAACGCCCGAAGATTTCGACCTTTACGGCAGTCAGCACATCGGTAAGATTCGTCTGAGTGTTCTTGAAAAAGTTAAAAACCGCCCGAGCGGAAAATACATAGACGTTTCGGCAATCACGCCGACCCCGCTCGGCGAAGGCAAATCAACGACCTTGATCGGTCTCGGCGAAGCAATGAAACTGATCGGCAAACGCGCCGTAATTACTTTACGTCAGCCTTCGCAGGGTCCGACTTTCGGCATCAAAGGCGGCGCGGCGGGCGGCGGTTACGCGCAGGTCGTTCCGATGGAAACTTTCAATCTGCATCTGACCGGCGATATTCACGCCGTCGGAGCCGCCAACAACCTGCTCGCGGCGATGATCGACAACGATCTGATGCGCGGAAATTCTTTGAATATCGATCCGTACAGTATTACGTGGAAACGCGTGGTCGATATCAATGATCGCGCACTTCGCCACATAATTATCGGTCTTGGCGGTAAAACCGAAGGCGGTGTTCCGCGTGAAACCGGTTTCGATATCACAGTCGCCTCGGAAGTCATGGCGATCCTTGCTCTAACGACCTCGCTCAAGGATATGCGCGACCGTTTCGGGAGAATCGTCGTCGGGCAGAAAAACGATAAAACGCCAGTCACGGCGGAAGAAATCGGGGCGGCGGGCGCGATGGCGGTTTTGATGCGCGACGCGATTCGCCCGAACCTGATGCAAACGCTTGAAAACACCCCCGCCCTCGTTCACGCCGGGCCTTTTGCTAATGTCGCACACGGAAACAGCAGTATTTTAGCCGATTTGATCGGTATTAAGTGCGGTGATTTTCTGTTTACCGAATCGGGCTTCGGCGCCGATATCGGCGCGGAAAAATTCTTTAACATCAAATGCCGTTACAGCGGGTTGAAACCCGATGCCTGCGTTCTGGTCGTCACGGTTCGGGCGCTCAAAGCGCATAGCGGAAAATATAAAATCGTTGCCGGAAAAGCTCTGCCGGCGGAAATGCTCGAGAAGAACGTGGCGGATGTCGAAGCCGGCGCGTCAAACCTGCGCAAACAGATCGAAAACATCAAAATTCACGGCGTCACGCCGGTCATTGCCATTAATTCTTTTGAAACCGATCACGCCGAAGAAATCGAAGCCATCAAACGCATCGCCATCGAAGCCGGAGCAATCGGCGCCGCAGTTTCGCGTCATTGGGCAGACGGCGGAAAAGGAGCGATCGAACTCGCCGAAATGACCATTACCGCGACCGAGGAACCGAGCAAATTTAAGTTTTTATACGATCTGGAACAGCCGATTTCGGCGAAAATCGAAACAATCGCCACTAAAATCTACGGCGCGGACGGTGTGACCTACACGCCGCAAGCCGCCAAACAAATCAAGGATTACGAATCGAACGGTTTCGGTAATCTGCCGATTTGTATGGCAAAAACGCATTTGAGTTTGAGCCATGACGCCAGCCTGAAAGGTGCGCCGAAAGGTTTTATGCTCCCCGTCCGCGAAGTCCGCGCGAGCGTTGGTGCCGGTTTCATTTATCCGATTTGCGGCGATATGCGGACAATGCCCGCTTTGCCGGAGCATCCGGCAGCGGAAAGAATTGACATTGACGAAAACGGCGAGGTCGTCGGATTGTTTTAATTATTTATGAAAGTTGCAACTTGGAATGTAAATTCAATCGCTATCAGGCTCGAAGCCGTTTTCAAATGGCTCGACGAAACGAAAACCGACGTTTTATGCCTTCAGGAAACAAAATGCGTTGACGAAAAATTTCCGCTCGAAGCCATCAATAATTTCGGCTACGACGCGGCTTTTATCGGACAAAAATCCTACAACGGCGTGGCGATCTTGTCGAAACATCCGCTCGAGGACGTGCAGAAAAACTTTCACGACGACGAGCTCGACGCGCCGAAACGTCTGATCGCCGCGACCGTCAAAGGCGTGCGCATCGTCAACACATATATTCCGAACGGCACGGAGCTCTGGACCGACAAATTCACCTTTAAGCTCGATTGGCTGCAAAGACTTCGCAAACTTTTCGACGCGACCTGCGATAAATCGGGCGACGTTTTGCTCTGCGGCGATTTTAACGTCGCGCCCGAAGAACTCGACGTTTGGAATGTCAAATTTTGGGAAGGCAAACTGCATTTTTCAAAACCCGAACGCGCCGCCATTCATCACGTCAAACAATGGGGTTTCACGGACGTTTTCCGCCAGATCAACGGCGATTTGCAGGAGTTTTCGTGGTGGAATTACCGCGAAGGCGCGTTTCCGAAAAATCAGGGATTGCGGATCGATCACATCTGGGCGAGCAAAAGTTTGGCGGAAAAATGCGTCGGCTGCTGGATCGACCGAGAGCCCCGCACCTGGGAACGCCCGTCAGATCACACGCCCGTCGTCGCCGAATTTACGATTTGAAATGAACAATCCGAAATCCCAAATCTCAAATCCGAAATCGCTCTGGCTCGTTCGTCACGGGCAGAGCACGGCAAATCTGGCGCGGCAGAAGGCGGAAGCCGAAAAACTTTTGACGATCGATTACACCGAGCGCGAAATGGATATTCCTTTGTCGGAAGCAGGAATTAGTCAGGCAATCGCGGTCGGTCGCTGGTTTAAATTTCAGCCCGTCAAGCCGACCGTAATTTTTACTTCGCCGTATCGCCGGACTTTTGAAACGGCGAGTTTGATCGCCGAAAACGCCAAGCTTCAAAACGTCGAAATCATTCAGGACGAACGACTCCGCGAACGCGAGCTCGGGATTTTCGACCGTCTGACAAAGCTCGGCGCGATGCAGAAATATCCCGAAGAATGCGAAAAACGCGAACTTCTCGGGAAATTTTATTACCGTCCGCTCGGCGGCGAAAATTGGGCGGATGTCGGTCTGCGCCTGCGTTCTTTCTGGCGCGATCTATGTCTGAATTACGCGGACGAAAAGGTTTTGATCATTACGCACGAAGTCGTCATCCGCGTTTTTCGCTACATTGTCGAAAAAATGACCGAAGCGGAAATTATGGCGATCGATAAATCGTGCGACATCGAAAACGGCGCGGTTTCTTCGTATCAATTCGACGCGGAAAAGAATAAGTTCGTCTTGAAACTGGATAATTATCTGCCTTGAAAAGTCCCAGGTCCCAGGTCTCAAGTCAAAACCAAGATATTTTAAGAGTCCGGCTTTTAACTTGGGACTTGAGACTTGAGGCTTGGGACTTGGGACTTAAGATTTCATCCTCTGACTTATTTCGCGCATCTTCGACTTAATTTCGCGCTCGTCAATTTTGCGCGCTTCGCCGCCATCGCGAAAAACTTCTTCGCCCGCGACGAGTGTCAAACGAACATCGCGGGCGTTCGACGCGAAAAGCAGAGCCGAATAAACGTCGTGAACCGGCATCTGGGCGATATTTTCAAGTGAAACGACCGCCAGATCGGCTTGTTTGCCGGCTTCCAGAGTACCGATCTCGTCTTCTAATCCAAGAGCCTTTGCGCCACCGAATGTGGCGGTTTCGATGATTTCCTCCGCTTGCAAAAACCGTTTCCGGGCGGGCAGATTGCGGGCAAAAAGCGTCGCGAAACGCGCTTCTTCCAGGATGTCGCAGGTGTTGTTGCTCGCCATCGAATCGCTGCCGAAGCCTGTTTTTATCGCGGCGTCGAGGAACTTTTCAAACGGCGCGATGCCGTGTCCGAATTTGGCGTTCGATTTCGGGCAATGCGCAATGCGCGAATCCGAAGCTTTGATAAGTTCGAGGTCGCGCTCCGAAACTTTGACGCAGTGCGCAAGCAGCGGTTTTGCCCGCAAAACGCCGAGCTTGTCGAGAAATTCGATCGACGAACAATTCGGCGTGCGCCACTCGAACCCGTATTTTTGATAAATTCCGGCAAAAAATCCCGTTCCCTTTTGCATCAATTCGTTTTCTTCGTCGGATTCGGCGGCGTGAACCGAGATTTTCACGTC
Source organism: Pyrinomonadaceae bacterium (assembly GCA_035536135.1). GTDB lineage: Bacteria > Acidobacteriota > Blastocatellia > Pyrinomonadales > Pyrinomonadaceae > JAFDVJ01. The sequence continues at coordinate 9,650 of DATLOR010000346.1, forward strand.
ATTTTCAATCGCGTAAGCGGCGATGTTTTCGAAAAGGCGCGCGCCGACCGTGTAGGGCGAATGCGGCGAAATTCCGGCTTTGACCAGATTCGTTTCGGTTTCGCGAAGAGCGAGAAATTTTTCCTTGAGCTTTGCAAAATCCGCGTCGGCGGTGCGGTCGTCGGGCGAAAATTCGGTTTCCTGAAAAACCACGCCGCGCAGTCCGACCGCTTTTAAGGCTTCAAAACCGTTTTTGCCGAAACGCCCGATGTCGCCGAAGCAGGTCACGCCCGCGTGCGCGCCTTCGATCGCGCCCAAAATGGCGGCGTTTTGAACGTCTTCGTCGGTTAAGATCTCGCCGCGCACCTTTGTGAGCGTTAAAAGCCACGAAGTAAAATCGTCGTCGAATTCGTCCACAAAACCGCGCATCGCCGTGATTTCAAGATGCGAATGCGCGTTAACGAAACCCGGCAAGATCGCGGCTTCGCCTAAACTTTCGATTTCGGTTTCGGGAAATTTTTCGATGATTTCGGCTTGTGTTCCGACCGCGATGATCTTGTCTTTTTCAAACGCGATCGCGCCGTTTTCGATCGGGGCGGACGAAATCGGGACAACGTAGCGGGCGGAAAGGATTTTCATTCTGAAATTTTAAAGGCTGGCGGTGAAAAAGTGAATTTAAATTTTTGCTTTTTACTTTTTACTTTTTGCTTCTCTCGTTTTTATAGCGTTCCAAAATCGACGTAACGTAGGATTTGGTTGAAGAAATATTGATTTTTTCGAGGAACGATTGTTCGCTCATTTGCGAAGGATTCGCGGAAACTTTCGTCCATTCTTCGACGCGGCTCGCGCCCGCATTATAGGCGGCAAGCATCATCGCGTCCTGCGCGGCGTAACCGCGATACCTTTCGCGCGATTTTTCGAGATACCAGCAGCCGACCTGTATGTTTCTTTCGGGATCGCGCAAAAATTCGTTGACGTTGCCGGCGGTTTGCTTTTCAAATTCCTGAAATCCAGTTTCTTTTGCCCACATCCGCGCAACGGTCGGCGTCACCTGCATCAAACCGACCTCTTCCGCGCCGCCGATCTTCCAGGCGCGAAAATACGTTTCCTCGTAAATCACGCTCCAGACCAGTTTCTCTTCCAAACCGTAAACTTTCGCCTGCCGCGCGATCAGCTCGTCGTAGCGGTGAATCCAGTATTCGTTGAAATAATAAAGTCCAACGGCTGACGCGGCGGCAATGAAGATCAGAATTAAAACAAGGGGTAAATAACGACGCATTCGATTTGGGATTTGAGATTTGGGATTGCGGATTTGAAAAATAAATCCCAAATCCGCAATCCCAAATCCCAAATCAAGTTAGTTTGGTTTTTTGAAACTCTTCCAGTAATCAGCCGGACGGGTTGACCAATCAACGCCTTCGTAGCCGTTTCGTTTGGCGGTTTCGTTCAAAATATGACCTTGCAGCCAGACATCGGCTTCGATAAACGCGCCGATCCGCGGTTTTTTGCCGCGCAAAGCCCGCTGATTAACCAAAATTTCGAGCTGAAGTCCGCCCATTCCAACGTAAATCCAGAATAGATCGTTGCCCGATTGCGGATTCCGAAGCGCATTAAAAGCAAGGATGCGACCCGCGACGTTCCAATCGTTTTCGTCCTCGATCACATTGACCGCGGCTTCATCGTAAGACTGCCAGCGCGATTCGGCATTTTTGTCAAAAATTTCCGCGCGGTACGCCAGACCGCACAGTCCGACGCTGAGAGTTGTCTGTTCCAGAAAGCGCGTGCCGACTTCCGTTAAGTTTTGCAGTTGAAATAAAACTTCGGTGTTCGTGTCTTCGATAAAACCGTGGATCACGGATTTGCCTTCTTTATCGGATTCGGTCAAAGCCCACGGCGAAACTTTCTGCGCGTAACGGGCGCGAAATGCCGGACGGCAATCGGCGTAGGTCATTTCGCCTTTGCCCGATTCGTAAAAAAGCGTCCAGACTTCGAGTCCCGCGCCGAATTTCAAACAACGCCCGTGCAAAACGCCGTCCTTGCGCGGCAAAATCGAAACTTCACCGCGCTTGCCGACATCTTCCGCCAAATCATGAAAGGCGTTCTCGTTCGGAATTTCAAAACCGATTGCGTCAAAACCTATATCCATTACTGCATTTTACGATTTTTAACCTTTTTGCCGTTCAGATTATTCTCAATCTTGGTTTCAGTCAAATTAAAACCGTTTCCGGTGGTCGAAAATTTTCCGCCGCGCACCATTTCCGCGAATAAATCCACGTCATAATCGGCTTCACGCGCCATTTCCTGACGAATTTCCAATAATACTTCTAAAAATTTCGGACGACGATACATTACATCTTTAATTGTTAATCTTCAACCGCCAATCGTCAACCCGAATTGAGGGATGAAGGATAAGGGATGAGGGATGAATTTAAATCCTTTTTTTTTCGTTATCCCTCATCCTTCAATTTAGCTGTGCACTAAAAATTCGGGTGTTACGATGACCGGCGAAAAAAATCCGGCGGCGGTGTTGAAAAGTTTGATTCGCGCCTGTTTGCGGACGTTTGCCAGATGCCCGAAATTCCACGTCACGAGATAATCAATTTTGTAAAACGAGGCGAAGGCGACGTGCAGCGCATCGGCGATGAATTTACGGTGAAAAATTCCGCGTGAGATATAACCCTCGGCTAAAATTGCGACTTCTTCGACGAGTTCGAGATTTTTGAGCGGTTTGATCAAATTGAGATATCCCGTACGGTGCGGTTCGGCAACCCGTTCGAGCTCGCGTTCGACGAGAATCGAACTGTAGGCTTGATATTCCGAAAGTTCGTGTTCCCACCAGCGAATCGTCAAATCGCGCCGAAAAGGTTCGCCGTTATCGAGATATGCGCCGACCACCGACGTTTCGAGGTATAAAGTCTGCTTCATTATATTTCGTGAGGCAGTTCAATTGGAGCAAACGCCGTCCGGATCGTCACACGGAATCTCTACGATGTGAAATTGAACCTCTGTCTCGGTTGCACTTGCGCTGGATGTAGTAATCCAAATCTGCGGATTGATATAACCTCGTTTTGCCAAATAATCTAAAATTACCGTCCGAATACGAGATTGAATTTCCGGCGTATAAACTGTCCCCCGTTCTATTCTTACATTTTGGGCTTGCAATTCGCTAATCAGTTCGGCAGATGTCACGAACTTCATCTCTTTGAACTCAATGCTCGCGATCAACGGTAGTTCATAAATTTCGAAGATCACCCAAACACCGCCCCGCTTACCGTCTTCGATCCGAAACTTAGTTTTCCTTTGATCGAATAGACCAAGCGAAAGAAGCGTTTGCAAATCGTCCTTTACCCGTTTTTCATTATATGAATCGCCGGCTTGAGTCTTGATATGCGGACGAATCTCCTCGACTGCAATTCGGCGGCTTCCGAGAATGTCAACAGTTTCAACCAATCTCCCATCATTTTGTGCCGAAACGCTCAGCACAAAGCCGCAGATAAATAGGGTGAGAGCAATCGGATGAAACATATAAGTCAAATTGTTCATTCCCTAAATTACTTTTTAACGGGCGTAAAAATCACCTTCGAGTTTTTGAAGTCAAACGTCAAACGATAATTCTTCAAAAAGTTTCCGCCCAAAATCCCCGCCTGACGAAATCCCGAAGCCTCGTTGATAATGTCCAGGTCAAGCGCGATCGCCGTGATACTTTCGCGCGAATTATTGCCGAACGTAATGCGCGGAAGCAAAAATGACGGCACATCTTCGGTGACGCCGGCGGCTCCGACAACCCGCATTTTTTGATTGCGGACAAAACGGCTGATTCCCGACAGATTGGCGACTTCGGCGGAAATGACCGAAATGCTCGCGCCCGTGTCAACGATAAAATTCAGCGAATCTTCGACGCCTTCAAGCTGCACTTCGCCGCTTAAAAATCCGCTCGAAGTCAGACGAAGCGGTAAAAACAAACTTTTGTTTTCGACTAGATTCTGTTCGTCCGCGACATCCTTTCTGACCAGCGAAAAAGTTAAGTTTCCGTAATCGATCGTCGTCAAAAATTTTGAGATCAGCGAGAGCCCGATATAGCCGTCAATTTTCTCATCGTTCGAATGAAATTGACGAATATAAACCGGCACGCTTCTGATCTGGACATCGCCGATACTGACCGATTTCAAAAAGCCGTAAACGATCTCGAACTTACCGTCGCCGCCGATCGCACGTGCCAGACCGCCGCGCGTGATCGGTTTGATCTTCAATCTTTCCGCCGTTTCTCTCGAAATCACGGAAATGCCCGAACCCGTATCGAGAACAAATCTCAGAGGCTCTTCGTCATTGTTGACCTTAAGCGTGATAACGGGACGGTCGCGCATCAGCTCAAACGTAACCGCCGTTCGTTCGCCGCCGTTCAAATCATAGAGCGAGCGTTTTGCGCCCAAAAAGCGTAGAAAATTGACAAGTCCTTTGATCCGGTCGCGCCTTTCGGTGTCGGTCTGCGGCGAAACCTGCAAAAATCTGTTGTAGGCAGCAGCCGCTTCCGTGTATTTTTCAGCCCGCGCCGAAACCTGGGCAAGCGCAAAAATATAGTCCGGCTCTTCACCGTCAAAATAGACCGCTGCCTTTAAATTTTCGATCGAATCAAAAATGCGGTTTTCGTAAAAATCCAGCATTCCGAGTCCTGCCCAGGCTAAGGCTTCGTTCCGCTTCAAACTTATCGCGGAGATCAGAATTCGGTTGGCTTCCTTAAAATTGCCCGCGCTCAAAAGAGTGGCGCCCAAAACGGCATAAGCATACGAATTTTTCGGTTCGTTTTTGGCGACCTCAAACGATAAATTGTAGGCTTCGAGCAGTCGTTTTTGTTTTAGTAGAAGATAGGCGAGTTTGAGTTTCGCGGTCGAATGCGACGGTTCGCGTTCGAGTATTTGTCGTAAAAGCTTTTCGGCTTCCGCCACGCTGCCTTTTTTTGCTAATTTTTCCGCTTGTTTGATCTGTTGACGGGTATCTTCTTCGATTTGCTGAACGTCATCGCTTGCCAAAC
>DATLOR010000347.1:0-8507 GCA_035536135.1 Pyrinomonadaceae bacterium
TCCCATTCGACCGAATAGCCGAGCGGTGCTTTCGCCTTCCAGTGCGAGCGTTTGTCGTCCAGAACCGTGACCGATTCGAGATGATTCATAATCTGCGGAAGATTCTCGAAATTGCGCCAGAATTGATAAAGCTCGGCTTGCGATTTATTGATCGTCACCGATTTTTGAACGTGAATCCGTGTTTCGGTCGGTGCAGCGGTGGATTTGTCGACCGCTTTGTAAACGTGGCAATGTCCGGTTGCGCCGCGAAATAGCAGACCTCCGCCGAGGAGCGACATCGCCGTCCCGAATAATCCGCCTTTCGACAAACCGTAGGTTATTAAACCGCCGCCTGCGACGACTGATGCGATGCGCTCATTGTCGCCGACGTTTTGATCCAGACTGCCGATGAAGTTGGTGATTGCGGGACCTGCGGATTCTTTCAAATCCGTAAGTTTTTTGCCCGCAGTTTCCGCAATTTTTGAAATTGCTTCCGTTGTATTGTCTTTGATTGTGCTGATTTCCTGCATAAAATTCTCCTTTCTAATTTGCAAATTGTTCGTTGTTCTGGATTATTTCCTTGTCCGCCAAAGCGGTCAAAATTGAGGGCGAAGCCCATGATTTGCTGTCTTTTCCGCGAAGTTTCGCCTGCCCGATACCGCCGTTCGACGGCAAAAACTGATTGACGAGCGATAAAATATCGGCGGTAAATTCGGGGAACAGAGCATTCATTTTCGCGGCAAACTTGGCTTGCACGGAAATTATCGCTTCCGCGTCTCCGCGTTTTGCCGCTTCGACGATCTGTCTCGCGGCGGATTCCGCGCTGATCGAAGATAGCGGGAGCGCGTTACTGATCGAAAACAAGGCGTATTCCTTTTCGTTTTGTCCTTTGAAATAAGCGTTTGTATGACTGCCCGTGCGCATCAAACCGGGACATACGGTCGTCACAAAAATATTGTCTTTGGCAAGCTCGACGCGCAGCGCATTCGATAAACCGACGAGCGCAAATTTGCTCGCACAATACGGCGCGAGATGCGGCACGGCGATTTTTCCGCCGATCGAAGCGATATTGATGATTCTGCCCGCGCCTTTGCCGCGCATTATCGGCAGAACCGCTTTGATCATATGAAACGGCGACCAGAAATGTATGTCCATCGCTTCCGCAAAATCCTTTTCGGTTTGCGCTTCGAGCGGTCCGACCTGAATCACGCCGGCATTGTTGACCAGAACGTCGATCTGCCCGAAACGCATACAAACATCGCCGACCAGACGGTCGATCTCTTCCGGATTCCGCACATCGCAGATCGCGTCGAAGACTTCCGCGCCGCGTGCTTCCAAATCCTCTTTCGCGTGAGCCAATTCTTCGGCGTCGCGGGCGCAGATCGCAATCCGTGCGCCTTGCGCGGCAAATTCACGCGCCATCACCAACCCCAAACCGCGGGCACCGCCGGTGATTAAAACCGTCTTTTCCTTCAAATCAAAATAGCGGCGCGATTTGTTCCAGAATGCCAGCGCCGATATGGCTCCGACCCCGACTGCCGCGCCCCACAGCAGTGAATTTTTATTTTCAAACATTTATTAATTGCTCCCTTATAAATCCGTATTAAAACAAAACAAGTTTTGAATTTTTGATAAACGTGCAAAATTCGTGCCTTTGATCGGTGCTTTGATTTGCAGTGTTGTTATATGACAGGAATTATTTAGTCTTAAGAGAAGCAGGGGGTGAAAAACGGTTTTTCAACCTGGTGTTCGGAGCCGTTGAGTTCAAAGCAAAATTGAAATTATTGGCGTGACTTAAAATATATCTTTATTTGCTCAATAAACATCCGTAAGCAGCAATTTTATAAGCTTAATAATTGCTGAGTTTACCTACCTTAAAGAAATTAATTTGCAAGTAATTCTTATGGTTTCAGTAAAAATAAAAAAAAACGCTCTTTTTTGAGAACCCATCCAAATTAAAAGTCGACTTTAAAACTTGTATTTATTTAAGGTAATCTTGAAAACCCCATCAAAAGGTTTGTAAAAGTTTTTGCAACGGTCCGTGATTGTAGTAAAAAGACTGACAAAATCGATTATTATACCAATGTGGTAGCTCCCGAATAGTGGTTCCAATATCATCTCTTAACAATTTGATTTTTGCGTTTGTTAAAGCACTCTTCTCAATAAACCGATAAAACTGCTGAAGCGTCAGCATCATTAAAAGACAATTGCGAATATTGAACGAATGACACCGCATTGATTTTCGTCGCGCTTTCCATTTTGCGTAGTTGCTTGTGAGCGCGGTTTTTTGCATAAACAGCAAAGTCCCGCGGTCAAAATAGCTAAGAGCAAAATCCGGCTCATTTTCAATAAACTCGGTTAACAAAAATTTTTTTTCCTTCTCAAGGATCGCCAATCTTGGGATTCCGATTTCCTCGCCCAGCAATATAGAATGCATCAAAGCGCGGTCCGCGGCTGGCATTGTCTTATCATCGGCGCGCCCTTTTCGAAAGTGAGCAATGTCACCGGTAAATTGTGTCAGATTTATAACATGGTGTCGCGGAATCGTCAGATGCTCAGCAATATTTGGCTGATATACTTCCTTTTTTAAAAGATTGGAAAAATATTCAAAAGTATCAGGTAAATTTTTGCGATTGCCGTTTATTTCAAAAAGAGAGGCGCTGGTTCTAGGCAAGCGCTGCACAAAATTTGTTAACTCTTCCGGCTTAATTTGTCCGCGCAGACGAATCTCCAAATTTGTTGACCATCCCATTCCCGAAAGAAATACAAATGCTCGAACTGTGCCGGCAAAATTTGATGAATCAGTGTGAAGATTGATTAAGTTTTGCGATTGATTTTGGACACAGACGAAAGGCATCTGAAGCTTCCAGAAATCGGGTCTTCCTCCGTCGGATTGGCAAAATTTGTAGTATTTCCAGAAATGATGATGTTCGAGCATCCGCCAGCTTAAAGGCTGGATTTTCAAGTTTGCGGTTTGTACTGCTTGTCCCGATTGATATTGCAAATTATAGTCGGTTGTGCTGGTTAGAAAACGAAATTGAGGTTGAATAGCATTATTGTTCAGGAGTGCCTCAATTACAACATGAAAATCAAAAATAGAAATATCGACTGTTTGAAATTCGTATGCCATAGTATTTTTATTAAGCTCCGGTATCGTTGACTTTGCTTTGGCTATTCTGTAATTTTTAGTTATCCACTGCTAGCGTGGATCGATGGACTGGTCGCCAAGACCTACATCGAAATCATGCAACTGGCGTATCATAGTTTGGGTACGAACCCTTGTATCCAAATACGCAGTAAGGTAGTAATGCTTATTACTACAAGCATAATATTTCCCTGTGCCAACCCGCTTGCGGGTTGGCACAGGTGTTTATTCTTCAAGTTCCAATGGCTCTCGATTGTGTGCGTCAGGCTCTATATCAACATCAGCAACTTGATCATTTTCCCACTTCATAAATCCCTCAGCGGTTATACTTTCCTCTCCGGAAACAAGTTCATATATGGGGTCAATTAACACAATTGGGATTTTATTCTTATGAGCCAAAACGAAAGCTTGATTCCATTTGCCTTCCTGAACAAGTTTTCTTAACTGAATTTTAACATTCTCAGGTTGCTGACTCAGACTTAATTTATACCAACCAATTAATCCTGTAGCAGTTTCTTTTTTTGCCAATGAACCGATAAAAACTTTACCGTTTTTGAGTTCGACAGTGGCTTTGGGTTTATGGATGACAGAATCTGAGAGAGAAAGTTTTTTCTGAAGGTCTTGCTCGCTGTCGTCGATTCTAACTTTGGCTTTTTCAGCAGCCTCCAGTTTTGTATTTTCCAGGTTTTTTATAATATAAAGCAATCCTCTCGTGGTGATGCCAAGCGCAAATCCAAGAGATGCGCCAATTACAGCCAAATTCGCTAATTTAGTTAAGCTGATTCCACTACTGATATTTATAACCTTGGTCTGGCTGTCAAGTATCAGTATGATAATTGAAACCAACACGCTGTAAATCAGTCTTTCGCCAAGCGCAACATCCGTTGACGAGAAAGGCAGCCACGGAACCTTAAACCAGGAAACCACAACCCAGAAACAAAGCCCCGGAACAATAAAGCCAGCGAGTGCGAGCGGAATTCCGGCGATATTATCAGTGCCGAAAAAAGTTGTCTTGAGCGGTTTCTCAATTGTCAGAAACGATTGCTGAACATTATTTTGAACTATCCACGAGTATTCAAAATTAAACACGAGAATATGATCTCCGACAACAATATCGGAATCGCTTTTCACGCATAATTTCTTGGAGAGAATTTTGTGTGCGCCAATTTGACCGAAAACTAACGGCTGATTATTTTCCTCTTGATATGAATTGTTTTTCCACTCTGCACAGTTCGCATCTTTCCAGTGCAAAAAAGGCGGCGCGTCGATGCTCAGCACAACGTTTGATAAATTTTGATCCCATTCATTGGAAAACTGTATCTGAGCTTGAACGGTATCATCATCTCGAATCGTTTGCTTATCGAGCGTTATGACAACTAATGGCTTTGTCGGAGCAGTTTGAGATGGCGCCGATAGTTGAAAGACTATCAGTAATAAAAAGATGGCGAAAATGAATTTGTTCATACCATTTATGAATTACTACGCAGAGAAACAGCGTACCAAAACACTATTGTCTATCCGAAAGTCTGCCTTTCATTTTACGGACAATTAAATCGAACATCCCGAAAATATCTTAATTTCGTATTATACTGAACATTTCTTCCAAAACAATCTTTTCTTTACTTTAGTTATTGGAAGAATTTTTTCAAAACTAATCTCTAACAGGCTTCCTACTGACTGTCCGAAAACTACTGTATTCGGACAGTCAAGAAAAATGATGGTTTTTAATTTCAAAATGTACTCCGAAGATTTCAACAGGCACCTCAGAAAATCCCCTGCATTTGAAAAAATTGAAATGGGCGGCGTGAAAATGTTAGCCTAGACCAAATGGAAAACGAAAAAGTACCGCAGGCACCCAAACCGAGACAAGAATTAAAAGGCGTTCTCGAACCGCGTCTGGTCCGCAATATTTCCTTTACGATCATCACAGTTTCGCTCGTTGCGAGTACTTCTCTGTGCATTTGGGCAATCTGGCAAACTGAAGTTTACGACACGGTTTGGCGGGCGATTGCCACATTTATCGTGGTTATCGTCGCCACCGGAATTTTTACATTCGTCAACGAAAAACTTGGATAACGAAAAACGGAAAGTGGAAAATGGAAAATTTGCAGAAATTATTTGCAGTTTAATTTTCCATTTTCCACTTTCCGTTTTCCATTCGTTTTGCTTTGCTCATTTTGAATTGGTAAAATAATCGTTTCGCTAGTTGCCGAATATTTTATCTGTAAGACAATGAGCATTAAATATATCTCCGTTCGGGGCGCACGCCAACATAATCTTAAAAATATCAACGTTGAAATTCCGCGTAATACTTTGACCGTGATCACGGGGTTGAGCGGTTCGGGCAAATCTTCGCTCGCTTTTGATACGATCTACGCCGAAGGGCAGCGCCGTTACGTCGAATCGTTGTCGGCGTATGCGCGGCAGTTTCTCGATCAACTCGAAAAACCGGACGTTGATTCGGTCGAAGGACTGTCGCCCGCAATTTCGATCGAGCAGAAAACCGTTTCGCGCTCGCCCCGTTCGACGGTCGGAACCGTCACGGAAATTTACGACTACTTACGTCTGCTTTTTTCGTCGATCGGAACGCCGCATTGTCACCAGTGTGGAGCGCCGATCACGCGCCAGTCGCAGGAACAGATTGTCAGCGGAATTCTGCAGAACCCGGAAGGCGAGCGCGTGATGATCCTCGCGCCGATCGTGCGCGGGCGAAAGGGCGAGTTTAAGAAGGAGCTCGAAAAAATCGCCAAGGACTTTACGCGGGCGCGGATCGACGGCGAAATGCGCCAGCTCGATGAAGAGATCAAGCTCGACAAACGCAAAAATCACACGATCGAGATCGTGGTTGACCGCCTTTTGATCAAAGACGGCGTCAAGGAACGGCTCAGCGAATCGGTCAAAACCGCTCTCAAACTGACGGGCGGCGCGGTTTTGGTGTCGATCATCGACGGCGAGGAAAAACTTTTTTCGGAAAGTATGGCGTGCGTCAATTGCGGTATCAATATCGCCCAGCTCGAACCGCGCTCTTTTTCGTTCAATTCGTCTTACGGCGCGTGCAAACGCTGTCAGGGATTAGGAACGGTGATGGAGATCGACGCCGGCAAAATTTTGCCCGACCAATCGCAGCCCGCCGGGAAGATAAAATTTTTAGATGAAACCGACAAAGCGGGCGGAAAATTTCTGCAATCGGCATTGCTCGCGATCATCGAACATTTTTCGGGCGAAGATAAGCTCGGCAAGCCCGAAACTCTGCTTGAAAAAGTAAAATCGAAGATCAAAGGCAAAAAGAAAAGCAGTGAAACTTTGAGCTTGATGGAAACTCCGTTTGCCGATTTGCCGGAGGAAATCAAGGACGCGTTCTGGAACGGAACGAAAAAGCGTCTGACATTTCGGCAGGGAACTTACCGCTACGAATCGGATTGGAAAGGAGCGCTGCGGACGATGCGCGAACGGATGGAAACGCCGCCGTCGGAAAAAGTGCGCGAAGCGTTGAACGAACTCGTCGCGCCTGTTCCGTGTCCGGCTTGTCACGGAAAACGCCTGCAACCGGAAAGTTTGGCGGTCACGGTCGGCGGGCTTGGAATTGCCGATTATACCGCTTTACCGATCGATGAAACGGTCGTTAAGTTCGATGAAATTACGCTCAATGCGCGTGAAGAAAAAATCGCCGGATTGGTTTTAAAGGAAATCCGCGAACGCCTGCGGTTTCTGGAAAAAGTCGGACTCGGTTATCTTACTTTGGACAGAGCTTCGCAGACTCTTTCGGGCGGCGAAGGTCAGCGCATCCGACTGGCGACGCAGATCGGTTCGCAATTGCGCGGCGTTTTGTATGTTCTGGACGAGCCTTCGATCGGTCTGCATCCGCGTGATAATCAAAAACTGCTCGAAACTTTGCAGAATTTGCGCGATCTGGGCAACACGGTGCTGGTCGTCGAACACGACGAGGAAACCATTGAAAAAGCCGATTACGTCGTTGACCTCGGACCGCTTGCCGGAACGCACGGCGGTGAGATCATCGCCGTCGGAACGCCGAAAGATATTGAAAATTCGGCAGAATCTTTGACGGGCAAATATCTCAAAGGTGAACTCAAGATCGAGGTTCCAGAATGGCGCAGATTGCCGAACGGCGCGAATATCACGGTCAAAGGCGCCCGCGCGCACAACTTAAAAAACATTGACGCGAAATTCCCGCTCGGACTCCTGACGGTCGTGACGGGCGTTTCGGGTTCTGGTAAATCAACGCTCGTCGAGGAAATTCTTTATCCAGCGCTGTACAAATACGTCTATAAATCGGCGGTCGAACCGCTCGCGCACGATTCGATCGAAGGCTTGGAGCTCGTGGACAAAATCATCGAGATCGACCAATCGCCGATCGGTCGCACACCGCGTTCGAATCCGGCAACTTACACGGGGCTGTTCACGCCGATCCGCGAGCTTTATGCGATGCTTCCGGAATCCCGCGAACGCGGCTACAAAACCGGCAGATTTTCGTTCAACGTCAAAGGCGGACGCTGCGAAGCATGCGAAGGAGCGGGACTCAAAACGATCGAAATGAATTTTTTGCCCGATGTTTACGTGACCTGCGACGTTTGCCGCGGCGCGCGTTACAACCGCGAAACCTTAGCGGTCAAATACAAAGGCTTATCGATCGCCGACCTTTTGGACACGACGATCGAGGACGCTCTGCCGATTCTCGAAAACATTCCGCAGATCAAACAAAAACTGCAAACCCTGCTCGATGTCGGCTTGGGCTACATCAAGATCGGGCAATCATCGACGACGCTTTCGGGCGGCGAAGCGCAGCGCATCAAGCTCGCCAAAGAATTGTCGAAACGCGCGACGGGCAAAACGATCTACATCCTCGACGAGCCGACGACCGGACTGCATTTCGCGGACGTTCATAAACTGCTCGACGTTCTGCAAAGATTAGTTGACACGGGCAACACGGTGATCGTCATCGAACACAATCTCGACGTCATAAAATCTGCTGATTACATCATCGATCTCGGACCCGAAGGCGGCGAAGGCGGCGGCAAAATCGTCGCAACCGGCACGCCCGAAGAAGTCGCCAAAATTAAAAAATCTTACACCGGACAAGCTTTGAAAGCGGTTTTGTAATAGATTGTTGTTCGGCGAAATTTTAGGACATTGCCTAAATTATCGCCGATAACCGCAAGCTTGGGGCGCTATACTATGAGTTGTGTCAAAAACGACCCTTTTTGCGACAGTTTTCAAGATGTCAAAAGCAATTTAAATTCTGAAGGATTATGAAGACAATTCTTTTAATGTTGCTGTTATTAACTCCTTTTGCCGCGCAAGCAGACCAACCGCGTTGGAAAAGTAAATTTACAAGCCAAAACGGTCGGTACGAGCTGCAATGGAT
>DATLOR010000348.1:0-6445 GCA_035536135.1 Pyrinomonadaceae bacterium
AAATACGGCAGACAAAAATTCAAACGCCAATTCAAATGTGAACAAGCCGAATTTCGTGATCGAACAGCAGGAAAAGAAATAAGCACTCAGCGCGGAGTACGTCGGCGGAAAATACAGAACATCTTATCTGAAAAATATTCCGAAAAAGAAAAATAGCCAGACGAAAATAATTAGAAAAATCGGCGCGATCATCGCCAGCAGACAGCCGACGTTTGCCAGAGATTCCTGATTCCAGGTGTACGGAGCAGGACAATTCGGGCAAATTTCCTTGCTTGCCAGAAACGGTCGTTTGCATCTTTTGCAGATTTTTAACTGCACAACAAACAGAATAAAATGAAAAAGCGGAAAAGTGAAAAGCTGAAAAAGCCGCGCAATATTTTGCCCCAAACTTTTTTACTTTTAACCTTTTTCACTTTTCCGCTTTTTCACTATAATTGAAAGTTCGGTTTATCAAACAAGAGGAATAGTTTTAGATATTTTATGGTTGAAGAATTTGCGTTCGACAATACGGAAGAACGCCGCAAAACGCGCCAGAACGGCGGCACGGGTTGGATCGAAGTCATCGTCGGTTCGATGTTTTCAGGGAAATCGGAAGAATTGATCCGCAGGCTCCGGCGCGCCCAGATCGCGCGGCAAAAAGTGCAGGTTTTTAAACCGAAAATCGACGACCGCTATTCGATCGAGCAGATCGCCTCGCATTCGGGAATGACGCATATCTCGAAACCCGTGATGACCGCCAAAGAATTGATGGCGCAGATCGAAGAAGATACGCAGGTCGTCGGGATCGATGAAGGACAGTTTTTCGATATGGAAATCGTCGAAGCCGTCAACAAGCTGGCGATCGACGGCAAACGCGTGATCGTCGCCGGCTTAGATCAGGATTATATGGGCAGACCGTTCGAGCCGATGCCGCAGCTTCTATCGGTCGCCGAATTTATCACGAAAACTCACGCGATTTGCGTGAAATGCGGCAACACGGCAAATTACTCGCAGAGAACCTCGGATTCGACTGCCCGAGTCGAGGTCGGCGCGTCAGACAAATACGAAGCGCGCTGCCGAAAATGTTTCGTGCCGCATTCCGATACGCCGACAGCCGTGTGATTTTGGATTTAAGATTTTGGATTTTGGATTTGGCTCTTTGTGAGCCATTTTAATTTTCCGAAGCGCGGCGTAATCTGTCCATCAAAGCTAATCCGATGCCTTTTTCCTCCGTGGTTTCGCAGTAGATCGTTTTGATCCGGGCGTGATCGCACTGGCGAAAAAACGCGAAAACTTCGTGCGCGTATTCTGCGGCGGACGCGCAGATTTTTACCAAATCAAATTTTTCCGGCGGTTTGCTTAATCCGATAAATGCGCTTGAATCCGAAACCCGAAATCCGAAATCCGAAATCAACACGACTTTCGCCCGCGGCGAATAATGCCGGTGCTTCAAACCCGGACTTTTAACCGCTTCATTTTCCTTAACCTGATAAAGCTTTGTTTCGGGAACGATCTTTTGCAAATCTTCCAAACTTATCGCGCCCGAACGCAGAACGAGCGGAACATCTGCGGTGCAGTCGACGACCGTTGATTCCAAGCCGATTTCGGTCGCTTCGCCCTGCAGAATACAATCAATCCGTCCGTTCAAATCTTCATAAACGGCTTGCCAGCCGGTCGGCGAAGGTTTGCCCGAAAGATTTGCCGACGGCGCGACGACGGGCATTTCGCAACGGCGCAAAAATTCCTGTGCCAGTTTGTTTTTCGGCATTCGCACGCCGATCGTGTCGAGATTGGCGGTCGCAACGAGCGGAACTTTTTCCGCTTTCGGCAGGACGAGCGTCAACGGCGCGGGGAAAAACGCTTCGATGAATTTTTGCGCGTCCGGCGTGATTTCTTTGGCTAAAAGTTTGATTTGCGCAAGATTTGCGACGTGCGCGATCAGAGGATTGTCTGCGGGGCGCATTTTCGCTTCAAAAATGCTTGCCACCGCTTTTTCATCAAAAACATTTGCGCCGAGTCCGTAAACCGTTTCGGTCGGAAATGCGACAATTCCGCCTCGTCGAATAAATTCGGCGGCTGCCGCAGGAGATTTTGTCAGAATAGTCTGCATATTTAAGTTTTAAGACGATTGCAAAACATAATCTTAAATCGCAAACCGCAAATCGCAAATCGCAAGATTCAATTGGCTTTAACTTTGCGCCGCATTTCGCGTAAAATTTAATCAATGACTCTGGAAGAAAAAATAAAATCCTTACCGACCAATGCGGGCGTTTACATCCATAAAAACGATGAAGGCAAAATCATCTACATCGGCAAAGCGAAGAATCTGAAAAACCGCGTTCGTTCGTATTTCCAGTCGGGCAAAAATCACGATGCGAAAACGCGCGAACTCGTCAAACGAATCGCCGATTTCGAATTTATCGTCGTCGATACGGAAGTCGAAGCGTTGGTTCTGGAATCGAATCTCATCAAGCTGCACAAACCGCGCTACAACATCCGGCTCAAGGACGATAAGCAGTATCCGCATCTCAAAATCACGAAGGAAGAATTTCCGAAGGTCGTCATCACGCGCAAACTCCTCAAAGACGGCGCGCATTATTACGGACCTTTTCTGCCTGCCGCGCTCGCGCGAAAGACTCTCGATCTGATCAATCGCACGTTTCAGCTGCGCACCTGCGACATCGAGATCAACGGAAAACTTCCGCGCCCGTGTTTGGAATATCATTTGAAACGCTGTCTTGCGCCGTGCGTCAAGGAATTGTGCAAGAAAGAAGAATACGTCGAAGCCGTGCGCGACGTGAAGCTTCTGCTCGACGGAAAGAACAAAGAACTCGCCGACGAGCTCGAAGCGCGAATGTGGCAGTTTGCGGAAAAGCAAAACTACGAATTAGCCGCGAAATACCGCGATCTGCGCGGAACGGTTCTGGCATTAGCCGACCAGCAGAAAAAGATGGTCACAACACCCGACCGAGACGTTGACATCATCGGCTTTTACCGCGAGAAGCAGCGGCTTGCCTTACAGCTTTTTACGATGCGCGAAGGCAAGATCATCGGTCGCCGCGAGTTTTTCTGGGAAGATCTGGACGCGGAAGATTTCAACGCTTCGGAATTCCTCGGCGAGATTCTCGCTCAATATTATTCGACCGATTATGTGCCGCTCGAAATTCACGTTCCGCAGGATTTCGAAGACCGCGAGCTTTTAGAAAAAGCCCTGACCGAACGGCGCGGGCGGCGTGTGAAAATTCTCGATCCGAAACGCGGGATGAAAGCCGAGATGATCGCGCTCGTCGAAAACAATGCCCGGATCGCTTTTGAGCAGCGCTTCAGAGTTTTGCAGCCAGACACGCAGAAGGTTCTCGAAGACTTGCAGGACATTCTCGAACTGCCGCACCTTCCCGAACGCATCGAGAGCTTTGATATTTCAAACATTCAGGGCGCGGAGAATGTCGCGGGCATCGTCGTCTTTGAAAACGGCAAACCTGCCCGCGCCGAGTACCGCCGTCTGATCATCAAAACCGTCGAGGGCGCCAACGATTTCGCTTCGATGAACGAAGCCGTCTTCAGAAGATATAAAAGATTGATCGCCGAAGAAAAACCTCTGCCGCAATTGATCTTCATCGACGGCGGTAAAGGTCAGATTTCCGCCGCCGCCGCCGCGATGCAGAGTCTTGATCTGGAGATGATCCCGATCGTCGGCTTGGTCAAACCGCCCAAATATCACAACAAAATTTCGCACCTTCTGCGATTCGGCAATGAAGAAAACCCTGTCCAATTTGAAGCGGGCTTGCCGGTTTTTCGGCTCGTCCAGCAGATCCGCGACGAAACGCATAAAACGGCGGTCGAATATCACCGCAAACGCCGCGAGATGCGCGATTTCACAAGCGAACTCACGGCGATCGAAGGCGTCGGCGACAAGCGTAAATTGAAGCTCCTGAGAAACTTCGGCTCGATCGAACGCATCGCCAAAGCGAGCGTCGAAGAATTAACGCCGTTCGTCGGCGAAAAAACCGCAAAGCTCGTCGCCGAACATTTCGAACGCCAACGTAAACTGGCGAAACAATAAATTTATTGCCTTCTAAGCATAATCACAGCCGATCCGGTTGACGTGTTTGAATAACTTCCAGAAGTTTTTCGAGGGAACGGAACCCTCACCGCCGCGGTCGATCCGGGCATTGACGCAGTTCCACCAGCCGAACGTGATGACTTCGACCTGCGCGTATTTAAATTTGTCGGCGGAAGCCAGCTGCTCTTCAAAATTCTTGCGGACGGCTTCCGGACTCGCGTTCTTTTTCCGCGAATCGATATTCACTTCGCGCCAGATGCGCAGCAGCTCGTCGCCGCCCGCGATCAAGGGCGGCGCAAACTTTTGCACGCACGCTTCGGCAAACGTCACTTCACGCAAAGCCTTTGGTTTTTGATACGCCTGAACGGAAGCCCGCGCCAATTGGTAATCCTGCTCCAGAGCTTTCAGTTTCTTTTGTTTAAAAGCCTTCCAAAACGCCGTGTTGACGACTTCGAGCTTCCTTAAAGCCGCCGCTTTCCGCGCATATTCCGCGTCGAGCGAAGACGGTGTGCGAAGCCTTCCGATATCTTCATACTCGAAAACCGCCGCCTGGTAGAGCTCCATCTCGTAATCCTGCGAATACCACAATTTATAAGTGTTTTCCAACTGCTTTTCGGTATAAAGCCGCGCATCATAAATGCCTTCGAACACGCAAATTTCATCTTCCCACTGAAATTTCTTCACCTGTGCCGAAGCCGGGGCATTTGCCAACGCGAAAACGATAAATAAAAGCGCGATTCTTTTCATAAATTCAAGACCGCTAATCATTAAACCTTTTGCAAATCCGCGCATTAAACAGTCAAACGCGGCGAAATTTTTATTGACATAAAAAATTAAAAAATGCTATTCTCGCAGGACTTATTCAATCCGTCATCGCCCTATAACGAATTTAACCCCGCAATTTCGGCATTCTGCATTGAATAAACGCTCAACAGGGAAAATTTTTTACCGAATTACAGGAATATAATTTAAAAGTTTTATGACCTACACGGAAAAATTAAATTAAACGAAAAGCAGTTATCCGTTTGCGCTTCCACGAATTAAAGTCTTGATTAAATTTTATGATAACCGACATGACAACAAAGGAAATAATCGAACTTATTGCCGGAATTGTGACACCGCTTTTGGCTTTGGCGACTGTTTTGATCGGTATCTGGCAATTTAACAAAGGACAGAGAGAGTTAAAGGACAGGGAGATCAATCAAAGAAACTTTGAGCTTGAGAAGATGAACAATCAGGCTAATCTGGAAACTCTTTCAAAGTTTAAAGAGCTGCAAAGCAAACTCTACAATGAAACGACTTCGATCATCGGTTATTTAGCCGTGAGCGACGACTTTAAATCTGCGGAATACAAGGCGAAATTAGAACGTTTCTGGCAATTATACTGGGTCGAGCTTTCGACCGTCGAAACCGAAGATGTCGAAGATGCGATGGTTGAATTCGGCGATATTTTAGAAGAACTGCAGGACACCAAGTTTAAGGATTTTGAGGATAAGCAGGACGATCTCAAGAACGCCGCTTACGATGTTGCGCAGGCGATCAAAGAATCGGTCAGAACATGGGAATTACCCGAAGGTTTGAAGGGAGAAGTAGTTAATCAAAGCGAAACGCCCGCGAAACCGATCGTTAAATCTCTCAAACCGAAACCGCCGAACTTTGACGATGCAAAAACCGTCAAAACCCGCACCGCAAAACCTGCGCCCGTCCGAAAAAAGTAAATTACCGGCTTTGTGCCGATTCATATAAAAATATTTTCATTTTTTTTGAGCCTCTTATTCGAAAAATGTTGCATATGTGATTAAAGGGAATAAATGTCTGCCGGATGTCTGTTCCCGTTCAATTCATATATTGTCTAAGCGAGGAAAATTTAATGGGAATACTGGGATTTTTGTTTCGTGCAATTAGGGAAGCCGTGCAGGAAAAGTCGGCGAAAAACTCTCTGGAAGGGAAGCTCGGGCGGAAGGTTTCGAATAACGACCTTTATTCATTGGGCGCGCATCTTGACGCGTCGCAGCCGACCGTTGCTCAGCCGCAGATGCAGTCAACGCCGCGTGAAGCGTCGGTGCCGTTCGGCGATGCGAAACCGCCGATGAGAACGCGCACGAAATTGCTGCTGATCGGTATTCCTTTGGTGGTTTTAGGTCTGATTTTCGTGACGGCGGTTTTCGCGCTGATGTCGCAGCGTGATTATAACCGTCTCAACCCGTTTTCGCCGAAACCGCCCGAAGGAACGTTTCCCGCCAAGGTCGGCAATTACGCGATCGACCATAAACCCGATTACCTGGAGCCGACTTCCTATAAACCGGCGACGAGTTTTGAAAGCGAATACAAGAGCGGTACGGATACCGTTCGCTACACGCTCTGGATCTACAAAAGCGAGGCGGAAATGAATGCCGATTGGGA
>DATLOR010000349.1:0-13863 GCA_035536135.1 Pyrinomonadaceae bacterium
CGGCACGGTTTTTAAAGAAAGAGGAAGAAGCCCTGCGGTTTCTTCGCGACCGCTTCGAGCGTTTCGGGTCGCGCTCGAATTTGCCGGTTCAGAGTTTGTTTCACGCTCTGCGCGAACTCGGGCGGACGGTCGAGGCTTTTGAAGCATTGGAAACTGCGCTCGAAAAACGTCCCGCTGACGGCGAGCTGAAACTTTTCGCGGCAGGCGCAAAGATGCGTTTCGGCAAAAAGACGGAAGCCAATGATTTGCTCAAAGCCGCCGAAAATCAGGCGCCGCGCGGGATTTGGCTGAGAAATGCCGCGATGATCACCGAGCAGACAGGCAATCTTCCGCAGGCTTTGGATTACTGGCGCGAAGTTGTTGCGCTTGAACCGACTGCACCGGACACGCACGAAAGCATCGCATTTTTGCTTTCCGCCAACGAGGGAAGAAAATCGGCGCAGGATTATCTCCGCCGAGTAACGCGGCAATTTCCTTTCAATCTGAATCTGCAAAAACTTCGCCTGATGTATCTGCGCGAAGAAACCACCGAAGCGATCGCCATTTTGCGCGATCTGGTCAGGCTGAATCCGCAGGATACCTGGGGATTGCGCGAATTAGCGCGGTGGCTGACGTTTGTCAAAAAATACGATCAGGCATCGGAAGCCGCAAACCGCGCCGTCAGTATCGATCCGAACGATCCGTTAAACCATTGGACGGCGGGCGCAGTTCTGGCGGCGATGGAAAAAAACAGCGAAGCCGCGAAGGCATTTGAAAAATCCTTATCGCTTTCGGTTGATGCGGATTTTGCGCTGAGTTCGTGGCTGGGCATCTGCCGGACGAACGAAGAAAAAGTGTCGGTTCTGCAGTTTATGCGCGGTGAGCTCGGCAAACAGGTCAATTTCGGCGCGGGAATCATTGCTTATCGTGAACAGGCAAAACGTATTTTAGAGCCGAAAAAACTGCTCGACGAACTCAAAAAGTTTTATGAAGCGAACAAGGATTTCTGGTTTTCGATCTCGGTCGTCGTGCAGCAGCTCGTTGATATGTATGAGCTTGACGAAGCGCTCGAACTGGCGGAAAAAAACACGAAAAGGTTTCCGTTGATCTATCAGGTTTGGCACGATCTTTCGACGGTTCATAAACTTCGCGGCGAAAACGAGCAGGAAATTGCGGCTTTGCGGCAGGTTGTCAGTCTGAACGTCAACTGGAGCTACGGTTTTCAGCAGCTCGGCGAGGCGCTCCAGCGCAACGGACAATTTGCCGAAGCAAAAGACGTTTTGCAGGACGCGCAGACGCGAATGCCGCTCGATCATTTTTTGCACGGCTGTCTGGCAGAAGTTCAGTGGAAGCTCGGCGAAAAAGAAGCAGCTTTGCAGACGGCGCGCAATGCCGTCGCCCTCGAACCCGAATACGAATGGGCGTGGCGCGTGATAAAAAATTGGTCGGAAGAATTGAACCAGCCGAATCTGGCGATCGAAATGGCGCGGGAATTAACCGTTCAAAAACCGAAAGACGTGCGGGCGTGGATCACTTACGCGCAAATTCTCGATAGCGGAAAGTTTTCCCAGGAACAGCTCGACGCGGCGGAAGAAGCCTTAAAACTCGAACCGCTGAATACGCTCGCGCTCTCGATAAAAGCCAATTCGCTTGCCGATGCGCGCCGGTTTGACGAAGCGATCGAGGTTTGCGGGACGCTTTCCGCCGACGGTTACCGCGACGAGCGGCTGCGTCATGTTCAAGCCGGGATCGAAGCCGCCCGCGGCAATTACGAGGAAAGCATCCGGCAGTTGGAAGAACTGACCAAACAATCGCCCGATTATTATCCCGCCTGGGAAAGACTCGCGGGAATTTATCGTGAACGCGATGAGAAGAAACTCGATTATTTGCGCGTCACCCGTGCCCTGACGCGGCTTTCGCCGCAGGAACCCTTGGTTTTCGGCTATCTCGGCGAAGCATTACTGCTCAACCGGCGGCGCGGAGAGGCAAAACAGGCGTTTCGACAGGCATTTTCGCTTTCGCCCGAATACAGTTTTGCGGGCGGCTCGCTCTTTGATCTGCATTTTGAAGACGGCGAAATGGAAGAATGCCGTGCGGTGGTCGAATTATTGAGCCGCTTTGTCAGAAGTGAAAGCTCGCTCGTGCGCGAGATCGTTTTTAGCGCGAAGGACGGAAACTGGGAAAAAGCCGAAAATCTCTGGCGCGATCTTTGTCTATCGGAAAAAGCGAACACGGCACATTTCGAGTATGTTTTGCAGAGATTTAAGACCCTGACTTTATCAAAACAGGATTTTGTCATCGAAACTCTCCGGAAAACCGCTTTTGAAGAAAACGCGAATCCGCTGGTCGGCACTTATTTTGTCGAACGCTGCCGCCAAACAAAAAGCAATCAGGAATGTTTGGAATTTATCGGAAGTTTGCCCGAAAACAAGGTCTGGGAAAAGGCGATCATCAAATATCTCGAACTTCTGCTTCAGGAAGACTCGCAGGTCGTGCGCCGCTTTATTCAGGATAATTACCAGAAGTTAAAACAAAACGACGCCGTTTGGGCTTCGACGGGTTACGTTCTCAACGCCGCGCAGGATTTTAGGCAAGGCTTTGAATGGTTTGCCGATTGGGAGCAGCGGAAAAATCTCCAGCCCTGGATATTTTGGAATTACGCGATCGTTTTAAGACGCCTGAACAAGCACGCGGAGGCGCTCCGAATTCATCAGGAAGCGGCGAATTTACCCGACGACGGAACCGGCAGTTTGCATCTGATGATGCTTGGTCTGGAAGACGTTCACGCGGGAAATTATGCGTCGGCGGAACAATACTACGCGCAAACAAATCCGCAGATAATGGAAGAATGGGACAGGTTTTTCTACTTTTTACTCGAAACCGGAATTGAAATAAAACGCCTTGCGGAAAGCGGCGAAGCGAAAGAATCGCGGAAAATGACGAATAATCTGGTCAATACCATTCTGTCTGTGCCGAATCTTTGGAAAGATAACATCAAGCGGAATGCTTTTAATAAAAGTTTAAAAGCCGCGTTGACCATCAATCAAAGTTTTGGACTGAAGATTACACTTTGGGGACGAGTTTTTATATCCCGATTCGGTCTTTAAAAAAATCGTCCGCTTGACGAAATATGAATTAAAAGGAATACTAGAAATTAAAGTAAAGATTATACTTTTTATTTGAGAGGTTATTAAAAATATTATGCCATACCCGGAAATTATGATTCACGGCATGCGACAGGAATTAGCGCAGCTCGGAATCGAAGAAACAAAAACACCCGAAGCGGTGAAAGAAGCAGTTGAAAACACGGACGGAACCGTAATGGTCGTCGTCAATTCGGTTTGCGGATGCGCCGCCGGCGGCGTGCGTCCCGGCATTGCGATGGCTTTGCAGAATTCGGAAGTCAAACCCGACAAAGCGATCACGGTTTTTGCCGGTGCGGATATCGACGCAACCGACGTTGCCCGCGATTATTTCGAAGGCTATCAGCCGTCGTCGCCGTCGATCGGCTTTTTACGCGGCGGAAAGCTCGTCAAAATGTTCGAGCGCAAAGACCTCGAAGGTCGTCACCCGCTGATGATCGCTCAGGAATTGGTCAACGCTTTCGGCGAAGTCTGCACAAAAACCGAAGCTGCCAATAATTAAAGACGAAATCAGCCACGAATAACACAAATAACACGAATTAAAATTGATTTAATAATTCGTGTTATTTGTGTTATTCGTGGCTGAAATCTTTCCCAAATTTCGCAAGCTTCCTTCGGTGATCAAAAGCTGTGCAAAAGCGTAAGTCAGCATAATTAAAACGGGTGCGTATTCAAAAGGCGCGACGAAACGATTGATCGCCAGGATCGAATCCGAAAGCAAAAAAAGCAAAGTTCCCGCAACGCAGATCTTGCCGAAAGACTGTCTGCCGAAATCAAACGCCGCAAGGCTCGCGGCGAGCATCGTTGAAATTATCAGAGCGTAAATGCTGACGGGAATCACTAGGTTTTTGACATTCGGCGCGACAATTGCGAAAAGCGTCAGGCTGTAGGCGGCGACGAAAACAAAAATCAGCGGATTCGGAAGTTTTTCCGGGTTGTTTGCTTTGCGGATTTGCCAGAAGTAGAAAATGTAAAAAATATGCGCAAGGAGAAAGGCGATCAAACCATAGATAAACAGGGTCTGAAATTGTTTGTCGAGAAGCAGCAGCACGTCGCCGAGCCACGAAAACGTGAGCGCGGAAATGATCAGATATTTTTCCGAACCGGATTTTTTTGTGTTGATCGCGTAATAAAGAATCAGGATCAGCATCAGCGAAGGCTTTGAAAAATATTGCAGCGGCAGATTTTGCGTTGCCGCCGCAAAAATTTCGACGCTTAAGGCAAAAAAATAGATCACCGGAAGAATTTGAAAATTCATAACGGGAATTTTACCCGATTTTGCCAAAGAATGAAGAAAACTGTTGCTAAAGAGCGAACGAAGCGGTTAAAATGTTCAAAGGCAGACGCATCTAGGACGTGCCGTTTTATCCAGCCGAAATTTATTAATGTCAATAAATCAAAGACAACACATCAGGTTTTCGCTTGATATTCCCGCGATTCGCTATTCAAAATTCGGCGAAAAACAGGAGACTTTGCTGCACCAGATAAGCATCGGCGGCTGTTTGCTCGAATGGGACGAAAATCTTCTGACGGGCGAAGTTTTCCGGCTCGAAATCCAACTGCCGAACAATAATTGGCTGCCGCTCGTGTGCAAAGTTCTCTATAAATTCGAAGACAACGGCATCGGCGCAAAATTTATCGACATCACAAAATTTGAACAGGAACTGGTCGGAAAGATCATCACCCACAGCCTTTCGCAGGTAGGTTTGCCGATGCAGATCGACCCGTTTGCGCCACCGCCGAGATTCGGCGAAGAGTCGAGAAAAAAAGAGCCTTCGATCACCGATAACCGCAAACAGCAGGACGAGATCTTAGAAAAAATAATGTCGAGCGAAATTTAAGTGAGAAATGAGAAGTGAGAACTGAAAATTAATTCTTCTCATTTCTCACTTTTCATTTCTTACTTTTTTAATTCCATAATCTTTACAAATGAAGCCGATTTGAGTTCTGCGGAGCTCAAATCGGTTTTTTGCTGGACTTCCGCTTCGGTCATTGCTCCGCACTGGGCGGCGCGAATAAAAAAATTCAAAAGTCCCTGCGCCGAAGCCGCGTCGTCGAACTGATTTCCCGTGAGCATTGCCTCGGTCGCCTTGCCGACGAAATTTTTCAATCGCGCGGCTTGTTCGTCCGCGCTTTCGAGAAAGAAGGCATAAACCGCCGCATAACGCGCCGCGAGCTGAGCGGGGTGCAAGTCCCAGCTTTGATAGAAACCGTTGATTAATGAGAAAGTTACGTTGTTGAAATGTTTGCGCCACGCCAGCCGGACGGCGCGTTTGTTTTCCGCCCTTTGTTTTTCGGATAAATTTTCGCCGCGATGAACGGGAACGGGCATTTCGGTCGTGACCGAATCGGAAAGCCGAATTCCGAGCGGCGCGAGATTGATTTGCATCAGCTGACGCGCAAAGCGGCAGGCGTCGTGACCGAGATGCTGATGATCTGCCGTGATGCCGAAGCTCGCCGTGTAGTCGAACGCGCCGAAATGCGCCGAAGTCAGGCGTTTTTTTCCGGCTTCGGCAAGCTCGCTGAGGAGCAAGACCGCTTGCGGAGTTTCGATCATTATTTCGATCTTGATCGAATTTTCGGGTAAAGAGTTTTCTTTTTCGATTTCACCGAGCAGCGCGCACAAAACTTCGACTTCCGCCGTTTGCCGGATTTTCGGCAGAGTGACGACAAAATTTTCGGGCAATTTTCCGTCCGTTTTTTCTAAAAAATTCGTGAGAAACAAATCCAAAGTCCGCACGGCGCGTTTGTAGGTTTCGGTTTGAAAGGATTTGACGCGAAAGCCGGTAAAGGCAGATAGATTGTTTTGGTGAAATGCTTTGGCGAGTTCGTCCGATGCGCGCATTGCGTGCTCGTCTTCTTCGGCGTCGCGGCGGATTCCGTAGCCGTCTTCGAAATCAATGCGAAAATCTTCGATCGGTTCGCGTTTGAGTTTTTCGATCACGCGGTTGTAGATCGTCCACGCAAACCATGCCTCGTAATTCTCAGTTTTTACTTTTTCCGGATTGTCGGCGAGACGAAATTCCAGATCTTCGATAAGATCGGTAAATTTCGGCAAAATGTCCGCGCCTTTGAGCCACATCGCTCCGGCAAATTCGACAAAATTCGGCGCGTAGGTTTCCAGCGATGCGAGCGCGATCCTGCCTAGTTTATCGATCGTTCCGGCATTAAAAAGATTCGCGCCGCCATAGACGACGTGAACCGGCGAACGCGATTCGGGATTTTGGGTTACGGGTTGCGGATTTGAAAGTTTTTCCTGAAATAGTCGGTCGGCGAGGTCTGAAAAAGTCTGGTTCATAATATTTGTCAGAACCGCCTGCGTGAGCGGGCGGGAAATTACTTACAATACAAACCGGTCCCGCAAAATGAAACTTAAACCCGCCCGCTCACGCAGGCGGTTCTGACCTTTTTATTTTGCGGTATTTGAATTTTCCGCCGCTTTTTTGACGGCTTCAAAGTCGGGAATTTCGGTCGTCAATTTCCATTCGCCGTTTTCTTTGACGAATTTGAGTTTCGCGCCGGTCGGCATCCCTTTGGTTTTGACTTCGGCAACTCCGACATCGCCGTCGATCTTTTCATTGCGGATTTCGCAGAGCTCATTCGAAACTTGTTCGATTTCGAGATATTTCATCAGCGATTTTTCGTTTTCGGCTTTCATATCGGCTTCGAGAGCTTTCAAGGTCGCTTGCGAATAAACTTTTCTGAGCGCGGCTTCGTCCTTTTTGGTCATCGCATCGCAGTAAGCTTTGAACACCGGTTTGAGTGTCGGTGCTTCGTTCGTTAGCGCTTCGGGCGTGGCTTTAGTGGTTTCCATTGCCGAATTGGTTTTCGGCGCATTAGCGGCGGTATTTGTCTGACCGTTGGTCGAATTCGTGTTCGTTGTCGGCTGATCGCCCGGACAACCCGTTAAAAAACAGGTAAAAGTTAAAATCGTGCAAAAAAATAAAATCTGAAAACGCATAATTTACTCCAAAAATTGTTAATATATTTGAAAATAACAGAGTATAAAACATTTACGAAAAATGGACAAAACATATCGCAATGAATTACGCCGGCTTTTTTTGCTCGAACATCTGCCCGAACCGATGACGCGGGCAGACGCGCATCTCCAGCTTTTTGATAATTACATTTTTAATACGCGGCTTCGCATTCGTTCCGTGCGCGTGCCCGAAACCAAAGAGTGGAATTGGATTCTTCAGCAACGATTTGCCACCGACGAAGATTCGGCGCATTGGAAGATTGCCGAAATGTATCTGAACGAAATTGAATACCACACTTTTGAAACCTTTGAGGGCAGGGAAATCCGCAAAAACCGTTATTTTTATGAGTCGGACGGCAAGCGAATCGAGATCGATGTTTTCCTCGGAAAACTCTGGGGCTTGAATCTGGCGCGGGTTTGTTTTGAAACGCTCGAAGAATTGCGCGATTTTGCGTTCCCGTTCACCGTGCTGGAAGTTACCGCCAATAAATTTTTTGACGGCGAAAATCTGGTTGAACGAACATTCGCCGAAGTCCAGGCGGAAGTTGCGCGAATCATCGAGACCCAACACAGCACGGACACACTCATTCGCGAAATCGCGAAGGAAAACGAATAATAATTGATAATTGAAAATGGATAATTGATAATTTTTTAGATTATTATCAATTATCCATTATTCACTATCAATTATTTACGGATTCCCGTGTATTGCGCCGAAGCGATTTTCCACGCGCCTTTTTCCTTTTTGCAGACGATCGTGGCGCGCATACTGCGCGGCGGAAGCGGTTTGCCGTCGCTTGTCAGCGTGTAATTCAAGCGCGTGATGACGACGGCGAATTTGTCGTAAACGCGGATCGAAAATTCGGTCGCTTCCGTGCTTGCCGACATTTTATCGGCGGGCGGTTTGAGCTCGGGTTTGTAAAATCCCAGAACCCTCTCGCGCGGATCGAATTCTCCGACGGGCGAAATCTCGATATAATCCGCCGTAAAAATCTTATCGAGCACGGCGGCATCGTAATTTTGCTGCGCATCCGTCATTTGCTTGACCAGCGATTTCAGCGCATCGTCGTCCTTACTGCTTTGCGCAAATGCGGAAACGCTCGACAAAAGCAGGAGAAAAATAAAAACTTTCAATTTCATATAAATAATTCCTCAAAAAAATAAAATAAGACGGGTTGTCTTACGATTCAAAGAATATTTTGTTTCGGTTTCGCGGATTTAGCGGGATAGTTTCGTCTTTTCGAACCGTCGATCACTCTTTTTGAGTCAACGATTACTTTTTTTAGTATGACGTTTCCTCTCAAAAGAGTCGCGCCGACACTTTGAAGTATCAAATTTGCTCTCAAAAGAGTCGCGCCGATACCTTAAAGAGTCATCGTTGATACTTTGAAGTATCAGCGCCACACTTTAGAGTGTCAGCGCCACACTTTAAAGTGTCAGCGCCATACTTCGAAGTATCAGCGCCATATTTTGAAGTGTCAGCGCTGATACTTTGAAGTATCAAATTAGCTCTGATCAGATTCAGGCTCGCGACGTCCGGGCATCAAGCCAAGCTCTTTTTAAATGATCGCCGAACGGAAAAAAAGAAGATTTAAATGCCCGAAATTCAGCCGCTCACCAGCCGAAAGTTCCCGCACCGCCTTTGAACGGTCCGACGATCTCGGAAGTGATCCAACCGCCGTAAAAATCGCCTTCCTGCGATTGGACGAGTTCATCATTGACATAACACGCGTCCATTTTTGAAGGATAAAACGCGATGAAATCTTTAATTTCGGCAAACGGGCGCGTCGGGTTCGGATAAAACCACGCGGCGTTTTTAACCAATCTTTCGCCGACCTGCAAATCGTAATAACCGGCGCGACCCTTCCACTCGCAAAACGACGATCCCGCTGTTTCGCGCAAAAATTCCGTCCGCACATCTTCGGGCGGAAAATAGTAAACGGGCGGATGCGAAGTTTCCAAAACGCGAAAAGCCCGCGTTGTTTCGGCGATGATTTCGCCGCCAAAAATAATTTTGAGATGTTTGTTCGTCAACTCTAATTTTGGTGGTCGCGGATAATCCCAGACCGATTCTTGTCCTTGTTTTGGAATGATTCTTTTCATAGAAAAATCTTAGAAAAAGGCGGCTCAAAATGGTAAACTAAAAACGGCAATTTAACTTTTCGCAAAGAGCCTGATAAAACTCACTTTGCCTAACTTTCGTCTGTACAATTCTATATTTCAAACTTACCGTCAACGATGAAAAGTCAATCAATTACAGGTCAAATTGTCCGTGTCCTTTTGCTCATACCGGCATTTTTATTAACCGTTCTTAGTTTGGCTTATCTGGGAAACGCTTTAATTTACCCAAATTACTGCTCGCCTGATTTTCATATATTTCTTTTTATCACTTATCTGATCGGAGCCTTGATAATCGGTCTGCTCTGTTATTGGAAACCTGAAAAAAGCGTGCTTGAAGACTTTGTATTTATAATTCATCAATCAGCCGCGGTTGCTTCCGCTAAAATTACGGTTTTTGTATTAGTTAAAGAATTTCCGAATTATCTAATTATTCGAAACGCGCTTTCAATCATCGTGCTCGCGGTTTGCTTTTTTATCTTCGCGAGCTTTATAAAAATGTACCGAATGAATCAATCGCTGAAATCTTTGCGGTAGTCGGCAAGTCATTATTTTCTAAAACAATTCGTCCAACGCTTCTTCAAGATTGCGCACGCCGACGACGCGCATTCCGAGCAGTTTTTCCAAGCCTTTGCGGTTCGACATCGGAAGAATGAGTTTCTTAAAACCGAGCGTTTGCGCTTCTCTGGCGCGAGATTGCGCCTGCAGAACGCCGCGCACTTCGCCCGTTAAACCGACTTCGCCGAAAACGGCGGTGTCGGGCGGAATCTGCAAATTTCGAAAGCTCGAAGCGATCGCCGCGATCACGCCGAGATCCGCCGCCGGTTCGTCGATTTCCAAGCCGCCCGCGACGTTGATAAAAACGTCGTCGCCCGCGAGCTGAAAGCCGAGACGCTTTTCGAGCACGGCGATCAGAAGCGATGTCCGGTTGTAATCAAAACCTTGCGCCATTCGCCGACCAGTGCCGAATTTCGTGCCGGAAACGAGCGCCTGAATTTCGACGAGCATCGGGCGCGTGCCTTCCATACAAACCGTCACGACCGACCCGCTCGCGCCTTCGGGACGTTCCTGCAAAAAGACTTCCGAAGGGTTGCCGACGGCTTTTAAGCCTTCGTTGGTCATCTCGAAAATTCCGATCTCGTTTGCCGCGCCGAAACGGTTTTTGGTAGCGCGAATGATGCGGTGATTGTGATGGCGGTCGCCTTCGAAATAGAGCACGGTGTCAACGATATGTTCGAGCGCCTTCGGTCCGGCGATCGAGCCTTCTTTCGTGACGTGACCAATCAGAAAAACGGGCGTTGAAGTTTGCTTGGCGAAGATCATAAACGCGCCCGCGACTTCGCGCACCTGGCTCACGGAACCGGGCGCCGATTCGATCTTTTCGCTGAAAACCGTCTGGATCGAATCAACGATCACGTAATCGGGTTTTAATCGATCGATCTCCGTGAGAATATTTTCGAGGTTCGTTTCCGGCAGAAGAAAAAGATTTTCGGCGTTGATGCCCAATCTCTCGCCGCGCATTTTTATCTGGCGTTCCGATTCTTCGCCCGAAACGTAGAGAACTTTCCCGCCCGATTCGCTTAATTTATCCGCCATTTGAATGACGATCGTCGATTTTCCTATCCCAGGTGAGCCGCCGATCAAAACGAGCGAACCGTCAACGATCCCGCCGCCGAGGACGCGGTCGAATTCTTCGATTCCGCTTGAGTTTCGCGCATCGTCCTGAGATTCGATCTCGCTGTACGCCATCGGCTTGACGACGCGGAAAGCGTCCGCGCCGATCCGTGCACCGGACGAAACGGCTTTGCCGGTGGTTTGCGGCGAAGGGCGGAATTTTTCTTCAATCAGCGTTCCGTATTCGCCGCAATCGGGACAGCGACCGAGCCATTTTCTTTGTTGCGAGCCGCAGTTTGAGCAGACGAAAATCGTGTTTGGAGTTTTTGCCATTTATTTCGAGTTTTGGTTTAGCGAAGTGTTGCTGGTAAAAGTGTAGCGCGCCTGGAGCAGAAAATATTTCCCGCCGATCTTTTCAAATTTCAGTTCCGAAGTGCCTTGTCCTTTGAGGCGGAAACCGGTGCTGTACGCGCCGTAAAAATTACTGCTTCCGTTCATTGTAAAGGGTGCATTGACGGTCATAAACTGGGGCGAATTGGCGGTTGCTTCGGGCGTCAGCGCGGAGCTTTGGATTTTCCAGACGCAGGCGGAATACCAGACCGGGAAAAATAGTTCGTCGTTGACCGTGAATGAGCTGCCGTGATAGGGCATTCCGACCCTGTATTCGTAATCGCCCGACGGCTGAACCGGATGATTTAAGTAAACCGCATCTGCTTGTTCGACCGACATTATGTAGTTTCTTTTCGGGACACGCGTTTGCCCGACGAGATAAAAACGCAGATAAGTTTGATAATCGGGCGTGTTGTAGGAAGTTCCGCCGATAAAAAGTTCGCCCGAAACGATGTTTACGGGAATTGCTTCGGCTTTTGCAAAAAGGAATAAGAAAAATGCCGACAACAATGCGAAACGAAACAAAATTTTCATCCGGAAAACCTCTCTGATTGGAACTTGAAAAACCTGCATTCTAAGTTTATCAAAATGCGCGGCGGATTGGTATTTTTACCGCAATTTTGTATGCTCGAAAAATGCCAGCTCAATCCATTCACGCATTCGCGGAAAAGGTCGCACTAATTACCGACGGCGAAAATCCGGTCGGTCGCGCCGTTGCCTTGCAATTAGCTTTGCAGGGCGCATACGTCATCGTCGGTTTTGCCAATTCTTCGGAAGCCGGCAAGCGCGCGATCGGCGAACTGCAAAATCTCGGAACTTTGGCGAGCGCGGTCGAAGCCGATATTTCGACGGTCGAAGGCGCGAAAAAATTGGTCGCAGAAGTCGAAATGATGTTCGGGCGGATCGATCTGCTCGTTAATTGTTTGAAATTTTCTATTGATTCGACATTTGAAGAAACAGCGGAAGAAGTTTTTGACGAAACTTTGAACAAAAACTTAAAAGCCGCGTTCTTTGTCACAAAAGAAGCGGTTCGTTTGATGAAAACGCGCCCGAAACCGAAGATCGTCAATGTCGTTTCGGCTTTAGACACTGTGGATACGGAAAGGAATGTTCTGCTCGCGGCTTCGCAGAAATCGTTGATCGGTCTGACCGAATCGCTGGCAAAGTCTTTGCCGAAAAACTTTCGCGTCAATGCCGTTGCCGTCAGCGAAAAGCAGGTTAAGGACGAGAATCTCGACACGGAATTGTTTCGCCCGAAAGCGGGAATTTCCGAAGACGATACGGCGCGGATGATCTTGTTTTTGCTTTCGTCCGAAGCTACGGGCTTGAACGGGCAGACGTTAAAAATTGAATAATTTTTCAAAAAACGATGCATCAAATGAAAAATCCGTTGCGTGGAAATTTATACTTCGTGATAAAATTTAATTTAGAATGAAACTCGATATTCTCATAATTAGAATCAGCTTTGTTCTGCTACTGGCGTTAATGGGCTTTTTGCTCAACCCACTGGCGGAAAGCAGTTATCTGCAAGGTTTCGGATTTACCGAACGGCGCGTTATTTCGGCACTACTCGGGATCTTTATTTCCGTCTGCATCATCGGGTTTGAAATGCGGGCGCGAAGAGCGACGATCAAGACGCTGATCGGCGCGGCAATCGGTTCGATTCTGGGAATTATCGGCGCTTACTTGATCGGAATGCTGATCAGCTCGCAGGAAACGAAAGCCGTTCCGGCGGAAATGAAAACCTTTTTAACCGTGGCGCTCGCGTTTTTTATGGGCTATATCGGTTTGATGGTCGGCGCGGCAAAGGGCGAATATATCGATTTGTCCGTCCTCGGCGGAATTTTCAGCGACAAGACGACGGTTCAGCAGGATTTGCGGATTCTCGATACGAGCGTGATCATTGACGGGCGCATTGCCGATGTTGCCGAAACCGGTTTTTTGGGCGGAACCTTGATCATTCCGCAGTTTATTCTGACCGAACTCCAGCAGGTTGCCGATTCGCCCGACTCAAGCAAACGCCAGCGCGGACGGCGCGGGCTTGATATGCTCCAACGCCTTCGCAACAACTCGAAGATCGATATTCAGATCGTCGAAACCGATTTTCCGGCGGTCAAGGAAGTTGACCTCAAGCTCATCGAACTCGGCAAACAGCTCGACGCGGTGATCGTGACCAATGATTTTAACCTGAATAAAGTTGCCCAGCTGCGCGGCGTGATGGTTTTGAACATCAATGAGCTCGCGAACGCCTTGAAACCCGTTGTGTTGCCGGGCGAAGCGATGCGCGTTTTTATCCTGAAAGAAGGCAAGGAATACAATCAGGGCGTCGCTTATTTAGATGACGGAACGATGGTGGTCGTCGATAATGCGCGGAAACTGATCGGCAAAACCGCCGACATCGCCGTCACGAGCGTTCTTCAAACCACTGCCGGAAAAATGATCTTCGGACGGCTTTGGGAAGATAATGTCGAGAACAACAACAGCGACAGCCAGATGAACATTCATGATTCACGCTCGGTCGGTTTCAAAAAAGCCACCCGCGAACTGCGCCAGACGACAATTATCGAAGAACTTGAATAAAATGTTGAATGGTGAGTGATAAATGGTGAATTAAAAATAATTCATTCATCATTCATCATT
>DATLOR010000350.1:0-11626 GCA_035536135.1 Pyrinomonadaceae bacterium
GCAGAGAATTGTAAACCGTTGCGAACGAAATACCCGGCAGGAGCCGGCGGGCTTCATCAAAGACCTCGTTGGCAGTCAGATGCTCGTTCGATTCGCGGATCACTCGGAGAACGGCTTGGCGCTGTTTCGTAAATCCTAAACTTTCGATATCTTTCATTGCGTGTATTTTAGTCCCAATATAGAATTAAAATAATTCTAAATAAAAAAAATGTCAATTCATAAAAAGGCACCTTAATGGACTATTTTCTGATTTTCTTTCAAAGGTAATAAATCGAAGGAATGACTTCTATTATTTTAGGTTCAGAAAAAATAAAAACGATATAGATAGGGAAGTGAAAGAATTTTACTATTTTTATTGCGGAAAAAACTGAGGTGAGTTTTTTGCGGAAACTTTACATTTATGCTCTAAAATCTTTAAGAAGGGAGCTAAAAATATAAGCGAAAAAGCTTATATCTCGAAATCATTTTACAAAAATTTAAACAGTAAATTTTTGGAAGTATAAAGTTGCCGAAACTGGAATCATAAGTTGTTCGTTTGAACAGCTTATGATTCCAGTTTCGCCCAAATAATACTGCTTAAACTTTTGCAAAGGTTAAGCCTGTTTGACCTTGATATTTTCCGCCGCGGTCTGAATAGGAAACGGCGCAGTCTTCGTCGGATTCGAAAAACAAGATCTGTCCGATGCCTTCATTGATGTAAACGCGGAGCGGCAAATTGGCGAGATTGGCGATTTCGACCACGAGGCGTCCCGTCCAACCGGCTTCGAGCGGCGTTGTATTGACGAGCAGACCGGCGCGCGCATAGGTTGATTTTCCTAATGCTACCCCGGTAACATTGCGCGGCATTTTGAAGGTTTCGACCGTCACGCCCAAGCCGTAATGATGCGGCGGCAGAAGATAATATTTCGCGCCGTCGGCGGCGGTGTAGATCGTCGGCTCGATCAGCGAATTTTCGTCAAAATGTTTCGGGTCGATCTCCTGCCCGTAAACCGATGAAAAAATACGGAAGCCGTCGTCCGCCAGACGCATATCGTAGCCGTAGCTCGACGCGCCTGCCGAGATGATTTTACTGCCGTTCTGTTCGCGCACGAGTTCGGGCAGAAACGGCGTAATCATTTGGTGTTCTTCAGCCATTCTCCGAAGCCAAAGGTCTGATTTGATCGTCATAAATTTTGTTTAAAAATGAAAATGGAAAGTGATAAAGACGATAGCTTACCACTTTCCAGACATAAAATTCAAAAGTAAAATAATTGGAGCGCCGGCATCTTGCCTGCCAGCCCGTTCAGCGAAGCGAAAACGGACAAATGCGCCGCTTTGTTTTCAAGTTATATTTCGAAATGATCGTTTTAGCGCGCGTGCTTCGCGCCGAATGCAGACAGAGATGCCGGCGCTCCAATTATTTTACTTGCGAGATGTTCAAAGTTCCGTCGCCGACCGTGAATTTCAGCGGAACGCCGCCGTTTCCCGCCTTTGCCGAGATTGATTTTTCGGTAAATTTGACGTTGCGCGTTTTCGGCTTGAGTTCGCCGAAAGTGTTTTCGACCTGTCCGGTTCGCAAAACTGTTGCGTCAATTTCGGCGTTGAAACTTAGGGGAAGCTGAACGTTCATCGTGCCTGTTGCCAGTTGAACATCGGCAAAACGCCCGCGCCAGCTGCGCGTCGGAATCGTGATGTCAACCGTTCCGCCGCCGAACGTCGCCTGCAGCGAACCGCCGATCAGATTTATTTTGGCGTTTGAATTCAAGTATTTGACAAAAACTTCGCCGTCCACGCCCGAAAGCGTAAAATCGCCGTCGCCGCCCGTGATGTTCAGATCGCAATAACGCGGAACTTTGATTTTGTAATCGATCTTAAACGGCATTCCGAGCAATGCTTTCGGAAATTTTTTTGCCGTCCGCTTCATATAATCCTTATCGAATGTGCCGACGCTGACGATCCTTATACTGTTGAATCCCTGGTCGATCACGAAACTGTTGACCGAGGCGAGCTGTGCCAGATCGGCTTCCGTCGCGGCTTGGATCTCGATTTCCGCCGAAACTTCGATCTCGGCTTTGTCCCAGCCTTCGATTGAAATCGAGCCGTTCGGCGCACCGCTTACGGATATCGAGCCGCCCACGCCGAATTCGACCGAATCGGTTTTATAGGTCGTCTTTTTGATTAACTGTGTCGTTTGCGCAAAACACGCAAAAGAAAAAGCGAAACTCAGAAAAGCGAAAAAGAAAGTTTGAATGGTTTTTTGATTTTTCATTGATTCGAAATGATTTGATGCGCGGAAAAGTTGAAAAGTAAAGGGGAAATGTAAAAAGGAAATCTTTTTACAGCATTTAGTTTAATCGTTAAAAGGGAATTGGTCAAAGTTTTTTTGAATCTTACTGTTTGAGACAGTAATTCAAGCTTTTTGACAAGTTTTAGATTCGCTGATTGGATTTATCGCCTGATGAAGGAAATGCTTCCGCGTTGGTTAGTTACGGTCACGGTCGCGCTTCCGTCGCCCGATTGTCCGATCACGCGCCGTCCGTCGCTGACAAATTTCATATTGCCGTTCGAGAATGCGCCGAGCGAGATGTTGCGTGTCGAAGGCGCGGTCGCGACCAGCTTAAAGCCGGCGTTAAACGGAATCCGCAGATTGATGTTGCCGCGGGTCGAGATAAAACGGTAATTTCCATTCTGCTGAACATCGCCGTCGTAGAAAATATCGCCGATCACGTTTTCCGCCGAAACATTGTTTGCTCCGATATTGGTCAAAGTGATGTCGCCTTCGCTCGAAATATGCGCCCGGACGAGCGTTCCCTGCACGTTGCTGACGTTTAAGTTGCCCATCCGCGTTTCGATGTCAACGGTCGAAGTGCGCGGGACTTTGATGAGAAAATTGACGTTGCCGACTTCGTTTCTGCCCTGATTGTCCTTGACGACGTTGATTAAAATCGTGCCGCTCAAGCTTTGCGGTTCGATGTTCGCCGCCGGTGCTTCGAGGTACGCCGAAATCTGGATCTGGTCTTTGTCCCAGCCTTCGACCGTCACCGTGCCGGTGCGGTTCGTCAGTTGGAGACGGACGTTTTTACTCGCCGAGTAGGTTTTCGAAAAACGCTTCTGGGAAAAAACATCGTGGGCGGCAAAAGACGCAAAGAAAAAAACTACGCTCAACAGAATCGTAGTTTTGATTGTTGCAGAAGACTTGAGAAATTTAACTACCTTCAAAATCATTACATTAAAGTTCGGAAAACTCGCGGAGAAGCTCCATTTTATCGTTTAGAGCCGTATCGAGCATCTCGCCCGAAAGTTCGTCCTGCGGGTTTTCCTGCAAAATCTGAGTATATTCATTAACCGCTTCATTGATCTCGTTCAGATTACGGTCAAAGGCATCGCGCAAATTCGTATTCCATTGTGTGCGGCGTGCTTCAACGCGCTTGTTCCAATAATCGATCGCCGCTTCGCGTTCCTTGATGATTCTTTCGCGCTTTGCCTGCGGCGTTTCCATCAAACCGACTTTACCTAAAGCTTTTTCAAAAAGCGTCGGTTCGGAATTGACGCTCGAAAGATCGTTGTTCGCGCTCGTGTAATTTTTGATACCGACGATCGTCAGAACCGAACTGATCAGCGCAATGCCCAAAACCGCCGAAGCGACCTGCATAAAGGAAAAGTTCCAACGGCGCGGCAGCCAGCCTGTTTGTTGTTCATCTTGCGCGGCTTCGATCTTTTCTTTATTTTCTTTGTAAATTTCGGCTTGAACTTCGCTTTCGATGACGTTGTTGATTCTGCACCAGAGCGCCTGCGGATTCGGCGGGATAACTGTTTCGTCCGCTTCGAGCTGGCAAAAATCCATAATCATTGCCAGATCTTCGCAGACCTTTGAACATTCCTCGCAGACGGCAAGATGTTCCCGGACGTTATCCGAACTCAGCTCGTCGAGTTCGTTATCCAGGAACACACTTATCACTTCTTGACAATGTTCGCAGTTCATCTGATTTTATTAAAAACTTAATATCGGTTTTGCTAAACCCGCTCCGCCAAATTCTGACTTCCGCTTTAATAGATTGCACGAAAAATCAATAAGTTGCCTGTCGAGGCAAAAAGATTTTAATCGTTTTTCTTGATTAGAAGCCCGCGCAGTTTCAAACGCGCTTTGTGCAGTTGCGATTTCGATGTGCCGACGGAAAGCTTGAGCATCCGGGCAATTTCCTCGTGCTCGTAGCCTTCGACATCGTGCAGAATAAAAACTTTTTTGTAACCCGGCGGCAGTTGCTCGATCGCTTTATTCAAAGCCAAACGGTCGAGCACAAACATTTTGTTCGGGTTTGCCGTTCCCGAAACGATCTGTTCGGGAATTTCGCCGTCTTCCGACGTTTTTTCGTTTTTGACGCTTCTTCTTCGGAAATGCATCAGAACCTGATTGACCGTCAGGCGGTGAAGCCACGTCGAAAACGCCGAATCGCCGCGAAAACTGCCGATCTTGCGGAAAAGCTGAATAAAAACTTCCTGCGTCAGATCTTCGGCTTCGGTCTGGCTGTTCGTCATTCTGAGGCAAAGCGAATACGTCCGGCGATGATAACGCTGGTAGAGAAGCTCGAACGCCGCGAGATTTCCCGCCGCCGCCATTTTTGTCAATAGCAAATCCGGCGCGTCTGCTTCAACAGGATGATTTTCGACGAGTGCGGGAGTTTGAATTAAAGGAAGCCCAACGCTTTCCTCAACCCCAAATGCGGCATCACGATCAATAACCGAGGTTAAGTCCATATCTGCTCCTAAAAAATTGCTTTCTGAATTCAGTAAATCTTCGCTGTTTATGATGAGCCACCTCCGAATGTAGTTGCTTCAAGGTGAGATAATTTTATGATGAATTTTAAAAACTGTAAATGAATTTTGGTTAATTTTGCGAAATATGTGAAAGAAAATAGGTTTTTGGTTTTTGGCTTTTGGTTTTCGGTCTTCGATTTATGTTCTCGATTGCTTGAAATCGAGTCAAAAACCAAAGACCAAAAACCAAAAACCAACGAACTTTACGGCTTTTTCATTTCCTTTTTCTTTTGCAGAAGATCGCAAACCTGGTACGCGCCCGAAGGATCGACGGCGGTGCGTCCGACTTCGAGGTGTTGGATTTTTCCTTCTTTATCGACGACAAACGTCGCGCGTGTGCCGTAGCTTGTTTCTTCGTTATAAAGTCCGTAATCTTTGGTCGCGGTGCGTTTCCAATCGCTGAGAAGCGGGAATTTTACGCCGATTTTTTCGGCAAACGCTTTGTTGGCGGGCGAGCTGTCCATCGAAATTCCGAAAACCTGTGTGTCCGTTGCGTCAAATTTAGCAATATCAGCCTGATATGCTTGTAATTCCTTCGTTCAGCCGCCGGTAAAGGCGAGCACGTAAAACGCCAGCACGACATTTTTCTTGCCGCGAAAATCGCTCAGTTTAACCTTGTTGCCTTCGGTATCGGATAACGTAAAATCGGGCGCTACGTCGCCGACCTTTAATTTCGTCTGCGGTGCCTGCGGCGTTTGGGCGAACGCGGCGACCGCAAAAACGGTTAGAAATATAAAACACAGAAAAGTTTTTTTCATAATTTTTGTCCTCTTTTGTTGTTTTCAAAATAAAAACGGCAGTCAGCAGATAGAATATACCTGCCGGCTGCCGTTTGCCAACGATTCCGCAAAAAATTAGTTTCGCGAACCCATAAAAATTCTCAGAACATACCAGAACAAAAGCGCGACGCTCGCGAATAATGAAAGCGAAGCAGCAACGTGCTGGTCGGTTCGGTATTTGTGCAGAATATTTGATGTATCATAAAGAATCGCGCCGCCGGCGAAAGCGACCATCAAAAAAGCGAACAAATTTCCGAGACTAAACCCGAACAAAAGACTCGCCGCGATAAATCCGAGCGCGACAAAAAAGCCGATCGTCAGAATCGGACCCAGAAACGAAAAGTCCTTGCGCGAGATAAAAACGACCGCCGTTAATCCGGCAAATAATCCGGCGGTGATAATTCCGGCTTTGACGATTAATTCGCTGTCGCCCGTTCTGATCTGGGCGATATAAAGCAGCGGCATAAAGATCACCGTTTCCGCGACGACAAAGAGTATCAGACCCATGTATTGCAGCGGGCGCGACGTTTGCGAGTTAGCCCACCAGTTGGCGAGCGCCGAAATTCCCATAAACGCCGCCAGAACGATAAACCACGAAAATCTTCCGCCGAGCATCGTGTTCGCTAATGCCAGCCCCGCGCCGGAAACCATCAAATATGTTTCAAGCAGAATAAAAAGCAAAACCGCGCCTGCCAGATGCGCGTAGGTCTTGCGGATAAACGCCGCGCGTTCGTCGGGCAGCGCTTCGGCGACCGTATTTCTTCCAAAAGTACTTGTAAAATTTTCCATATATCTCCTTTAAAAAAGAGTTGTTGTTTGGATGCAAAAAACTCTTAGAACTCTGTCTAACTTCAGCTATTCTAACTTATTTTGTTAGTAAAACGAAAAACTTGAGATCTAATGGCTTCAAGTTGAATTGATATCGCAATGAACAAATATTTTTTTATAATTTTGCTGTTAATTTGCAGCGCGGCAAACGTTTTCGCGCAGGAAACTTTTGTCTTTAAGGACAAGTCCAAAATCTACGATGTAAGGGTCGGCTTTGAAAAATGCGAGGACAATGACAAAGTAACGATTTGTAACGACAAAGCTACTTTTTATTTGTCGAAGAAAAATCAATCAAAGGTTTTTCAAGCGATAGAAATGGAGGAAACTTACTTGTCTCTGTCCGGTAAAAGACAGAAGAAAGGAGACTTAAGCGAGCTTTACGGCGAGCAAAATTCAGGCGTTGATTTTACCGATTACAACTTTGACGGCATCGAAGATCTAGTCATCAGCAACGGCAATTATCTGCCTTACGGCGGAATTTCAAATGATGTTTTTCTTTTCTCGAAGGCGAAAGGAAAATTTGTCAGGAATGATGAATTGTCTGCGCTGGAATCCGATAATATGTTTGTCGATATTTACGAGAAACCAAATTATATCGAAACCGTCACTAAAAGCGGCTGCTGTCTGCATGAAAAGACGCGTTATCGTTTTGTTAAAAATCGCTTGCAGAAGTTTTATGTTTTCACCGAAGATGCGACA
The DNA here is from genome assembly GCA_035536135.1 of Pyrinomonadaceae bacterium. Classification (GTDB taxonomy): domain Bacteria; phylum Acidobacteriota; class Blastocatellia; order Pyrinomonadales; family Pyrinomonadaceae; genus JAFDVJ01. The sequence continues at coordinate 7,101 of DATLOR010000350.1, forward strand.
GGCGTAAGTAAATGGGTGAAATTAATTACCCGAAGACTCATTAACGGCAAATGGCGCACAACGGTTAAAAGAACGTTGAGAAAGAACTACTAAATATTTTGAGCCGGTTTCAGAAAATCGAAAGTCAACAAAAAAGACTGATTAGAAAAGGAGTCAGTCTTTTTGATTTTCGTAATTTCTTGAAAGCCAGACGACAAACAAAACGCCGAAGATCAGATCGCCCGCGCCGCCGAGCACGGCACGAAAGGGAAGCTCGCCCGCTAAAGCCAAAAGCAGCAAAATAACGACAAACGAGAGCTTGCCGATTGCGCCGACGGCGATAAATAGCCATTCGCGACTTTCTTTGACCGCCATCCAGAGATAACAAAGTCCGAACGCGAAAATCCACGCGGCGATAATCCACAGGTAAAGCGGATGCGCTTCGGGAAAACCGAAGGCGGCACGTCCCGTTCGATTTGCGGGAATAAATGAAAATGCGCCGAGAATATTCATCGCGGCGGTCGCAAAGAGCGCGATTCGAAACCATTTTTCCATCGGTTAATTTTCCTTTAATTTCGTTTCTACGATTTGAAAACCTTTTTCGGGTTGGTCGGACTTATATGTCAATTTGACGTTTACGTCATCGCGGAAATTATCAAAATCAAAGCTCAGCGATTTTTTCGTGATTTTAAACGGGTCATTTAACGAGATCGATGACCAGCAGGATTCGTAGCGAACCGATTTAACGGCTGAAATTTTCCACGCGGAATTGAGCTTGATCCATAAAAGATTCGCTTCGACGCCCGCGCCGCACTGGCGGTCGTCTTCCTTTTCTTTCGATTGACCGCTGACATCGATGACCAGATATCTGAAACCGTTTTTTTGACCCGCAAACAGCAGTTCGGTTTCCGTAATTTTCGCGGCATCGATTTGCGCGCCGACATTGAGCCAGTGCGCTTTGCCTTGAAATGTGACGGAAACTCCGCCGCGCCGCGCGCGAATTTTATAAGCCGGATCGTTTGATTTTTGTCCGAAAGCCGAATTTGCAGCGAAACATAAAACGATAAAAATAATTGCTGTTTTCATAAAATATCAATCTGCGTAGGAGCGAAAAATACTGCCGACGAGAAAAGTTAAACCGATCAGGGCGAAAAATATCCAGATCAAGAACATATTGCGCCTGCCGAAAATAATTTGCCAGAGTCCGGCGAGAATTATCGTCACGCCCATCGCGATCACGCCTGCAAAAATCAGGTAAACCATCAGGAGCATATGTTCGTCGCCGTTAAATTTCGCGCCGGTCTTCGGGTTTTTGGCGGCTTCTACGAGCATCGCCGTCACAAAAAACGCGATTGCCGACATAAATCCGCTTAAGAATAATCCGAGAAAAGTTAGTATAACACCGCGCACGCGGACATTTTTTTGCGAAAACAGACGCTTTCCGCAGCGCGGGCAGACGGTTTGGCTGACGCGTCCTTCCCAGCGGCATTTAAAGCAGAAATGCAATTGCGGCGCGGCGGCGGGCTGGTTCGAATATAAAACATTTTGATTCATAACATTTACTCAGACTTTAAAAATCGGCTGTTTTTGCCTCTCAAAACGATAATAATTGAATGCCGAACCGAAATTCCTACCCGAACAGGTAGTTTTTTCAGCAGGATTTTTGCCGTCTTAAAACAAAAAAGCGAAGCCGAAGCCTCGCTTTTAAGTTTTTTACCAATTCAGGTTCTTTCAGTTAATTTGCCCATCTGCCGGTTGTGCGCAGGCTTTCGAATTGACGCAGAAGTTCGGGTTCGAGCGGTGTTCCGTCGGCTTTACGAACCAAACCGAGCGTGTCGTTCGGAGCAATTCCGCCGTTGGTCGGATCTTTGATGACCGGACAAATTCCATACATCGGACCTTCCGAGCCGTCCGCGTTGCGAAAGCGTTTGGCGGCAAAACCTTTGCTCAAAAGATTTTCTAAATCGCTTTTCGTTTTAATAATCGGTGTTCCGTCGAGCGCGAGACCGTTTTTCTGCTGCAGATCGGCGAGCGCTTTTTGTCCGTCGCGCGTATTGAAAGCCGCATCGGTATAGCTGATCCAGACGTGGATCCAGAGACCGAGCGGGTCGTTGCTGAAATAACCGCCGCTCAGATCAACAATATCTGCCTGGCGATTGTTGCCGAGTCCGATCGGATTTCCCGTGCGTGTCGGGAAAACATACAAAACATAGCGATTGGCAAGCACTTTGGCATTCGCTCCGGCACCGTCAAGCGTGAAACCTTCGTTGTTGAGGTCGCCCATCACCGCCCAGAAAGTCGGTTTGCCGCTGTCGGAATAAGCCGGATTCAGGCGCTGTGCGCGAACATTGCGCTGAAACCAGAAATTCGGCGTGTCGAAGATCGAATTGCCGTTTCCCGTTACCTGCCGCCGACCGAAAATGCGCGAAGCATCAACGCCGTTTTGATAATAATACGGGTCGATAAAATCAAACAGGCGGTCCTGAACACCTGCCAAAGTCAGGATCGGCGTTGCCGCGAGAATTGCCGCCACGATAAAGAACATCACAAATTTTTTCATTTAATTTACTTCCTTTTAAATTTTTGTTAAGGGGTTGACATCGAACAGTGCGGGGAAAGGATGAAAAAAGACAGAAATAAAATAAATGACGAGATTTTTTTAGAATGCGCCGCCTTGAACAGAGCGGCGCAAGGGAAGTTTTCAGCGAGCCGACCGACAAAAAAAGGCGAATCAAATTGATTCACCTTTTTCCATCGTTTTGTTTTGAACTATCAGCCAGCTGTTTCTTTCGATTTTTCTTCTGATTTGACGGCGAGCAAATCGACCTTTTCAATCGTCGGCGGCGCGGCAAACAATTCGCCGGCATTTGCCATTAAGGCTTCGGCGACCTTGCCGTTCAAATGCGCGTCGCGTCCTTCGTCGCCTTCGAACGTATCGAAAATTCCGAACGTCGTGTCATTAAATTTCAAAGCATACCAGGTGACCGTCAATGGTTCGTCGTTGACCAATCCCAATCCGCTGTTTAAAAACGCTTCAACTTCGGCTTCCTTGCCGGGTTTTGCCACTAAACGGACAAACAAAGCTTTCCTTACCATAAATCTAACCTCCAATGCTGATTTCTATTTTTAACAATAGCACCGCAGGCGGTCAGACGCAAAAAAAATACAAAAAAGCGCCGTCCCCGAAGAGATTGCGCTTTTGTGCTGTGAAGAGATAATTTTTCGTTTAGTATCCGTTGCGGCGGTTACGATTGTTGTTGCGGTTATCGTAACGATTATCGTAACGATTGTATCCTTCCTGGTAGCCGCGAATAAACGCTTCGCGATATTCCTGACGGTAATTTCTCTGACCGCCGTTGTTCATTCTTCGCATTGCCTGACCGGCGGCACGGTTTGCATTGGCGCGTCGTCCGTTGCGGGCGTCCTGCATTCCTTCGCTCATACCCGAGCGGTAGGCTTGCTGAATGATGTAATTGTTCTGATAATTCCGGTTATTCCGATTATTCTGATTATTGTAATCGCGGTCATTGTCGTTGCGGTCATTGTCGTTGCGGTTATTGTAATCACGATCATTGTCGCGGTCGCGGTCGTTGCGACGATTGTTTTGATTGTCGTCGCGGCGGTCATATTGTGCGTTCGCCGTGGTCGCCGATAAAATTCCGATACCGAAGACTAAAGAGAAAGCCACAGCGGCTACTCTGATTTTGTTTTTTAATTTTTTTGTATTCATATAAACTCCCAATCCTGCCTTTTTACAAAGCGATTTTTATGCCAGACTAAGATTTTTCAATGAATTACAGGGTTTTATGACAATTTCAAAATCGCCGTTCGATAAAAATGCACGCAAATGGTTTACCGATAGTCTATTTCAGGACACAAAATAAAAAAGACGGCTTATTTTAAGCCGTCTGTCTTTTTTGAATTGTATTTGTGATTTGGTCGGATAATTTAGCCTTTGACACTGAAAACCGCCGGAATGAGCATCTTATGCTTTTTTACCACCGACATTTTCTTTGTAGATCAACTTCCGCGTTATCAACCGAATCGTCTATTATAATAACCTTTCCGTACAATTTAACCGGTTTTTACCGGCGACTACTGTCCGGCGGTGTATCGTTTGATTTTTCTATCATTCTCTATCACCTCCTGATTCTTAGACTAACTGAAAACGTTTCGGGTTGTCAAAGTTTTTTTTAATTAATTACGAGGACGGACTATCGACCTTTGAACGCCATTCATCGTAAGCCTCGGAAATGCCGGGCTGTGCGGCATTCATCGCGGAGGTCTTTTCGCGGACGATTTCGTAGATCTTTCGTTGATGGTGATAAAGCACGCCGAGCGGCGCGACGATTTCGGCGAGATAGATCAAAAAAGTTATCAGCAGATTACCGAACGAGAAAAAGACGAGATTCAAAACTATCGTCAGAAACAAGACCGCGAACAGGAGCAAAACGAGCGTCGCAAATTCGGTCGTCCATAGCTCCTCCTTTGTTTGGCGGTAGATCTCGTTGATCGTTCCTTTGTGTTTTTCAAAATTGTCCGACATA
>DATLOR010000351.1:0-14582 GCA_035536135.1 Pyrinomonadaceae bacterium
GCAAACAGCAGGTCATCAAAGCGCAGGTCCCGCTCTCGGAAATGCTCGATTACCAGTCGAAATTAAACTCGGTGACGCAGGCACGCGGAAGCTATCACATGCAGTTTTCGCACTACGATCCTTTGCCGCATAACTTAGCGGGCAAAGTGATCGAAGAAGCCGTCGCCGCCGGACGCGTTCGCGCGCACGACGAAGAAGACTAAAGGAATAAATCTGCACGTGGTGTGAAAATATTCGCAAAGAAAACGGGAAAGGCTTTAACTTTAAAGCCTTTCCCGTTTTCTTTGCATAGATAAAAAATATCTATCCTGACAGGCTCTGACTTAATCCAACTTTAAAGATTTCACAAATTTTTGAATTCGCGCGTCGGATTCTTTCGCGCCGCGGATATCCATTGCGTAGTTCTTCTTTTTGCCGATCACGAAAATCATCGTGCCGTCCTTATTTTCGCGGCATGAGATCAGCCGGTACGCGTAAAACCTCGCCGGTCGGTCGCTGAGTTTATCCTTTCGCGTAAGTTCCGACTCGAAACGGTCATTCCAACCGCCTCCGCTCAGGTAACTGCTGCCGACGTATTTCGTCAGCGTCCACGCGAGAATATTGAGCGCGGCGTCCTGTTCATTTTCCGTCAGCTCAACCGTGCGCGTATTTTCGAGGATGAAGAACGACAAACCGCCGCCGCTCGCCGTGTAGATGCGCGAATCGCCCGACGAACTGAAATTTGCGTTGTCGGGCAGTTCGGCGCTGAAACCGCCGCCGCCGGGTGAAAATGTCTTCCAATCGCGGATTTGTTTTTCGTCCGCTTGCCGCGCGGGTTCGGTCTTGACATCATCCTCGGACAAAAGCGGCTCGACCAGTCCGACCGATTCGAACGGGATGTAAACGCGGTCAACCGCCTCGGCGAGCGGTCGTTCGGCGCGATACGATTTCAACTCCTGCGCGTATTCCTTGAGCTGGGATTCGGTGGGCGCGAAGTTTTGATCGTCGCTCGAAGATTTGGCGAGTTTCTCTCTGTCGATCTTCTCCTGTTCGTCGCGGCGTTTTTTCGAAAGGTCGAAGAACTTCGTCCGCGCCGTTTCATATTCCTTCATCAAACGCGCTTTTTCAGCGGGTTTTCCTTCCATCTCGGCGATTCGCGCCAGCTGTGCGGAAAGGCTTGCCCGGTAACTCCACGCGGTATCCGATGCCGGATCGAGCGCGACCGCCTTGGCAATCAGCTCCGAACCTTTCGCGGCGCATTTGACGAGCCGTTCGAAATCCGCCGGATTCTGCGGTTTGCGAAAGACATAAATCTCCCTGCCCGCTTGTTTGACCGTCGTTTTGACCGGCGCGGCGTCGCTGATGTCGTTCGCGCAGATGTATTGGTCGGCAGCCAGCACAATGTAGAACGCCGCGCGCCGTTTCGGATCGGCAGATTCGTTTTCCGCCTTTTTGAGCAGCGCGGTCGTTTTCTCGTCGCCGCCGATCAAACCGTAAAGCGTTACGATAAAATCGTTGATGCTCTCAAGCTCACTCGTGAATGCCGGATTCGCGGCGGCATTCTCATAGGCATCGATCGTTCTTCTGATCTGTCCGATGTTTTCGGGCGATTTATCGTCCTTTTTGATTTGCCGCGCCGCGACTCCCGGCAGCAGGCGAAGCGCGAAGATGTTCCTCGGATCATTTTTCAGAACAGCTTCGAGCATCGTTTGCGCCGCTTTGAAATTACCGTTTTCAAGCTCGCAAAGCGCCGCTCTGATTTCAGTTTCGGAATTTTCGACTGAACTGCCCATCACACCAACTTCGTTCGAACACGCCAAAAGTCCGCAGAGGACAGTGCACATTATTAATAGATATTTCATAGATTAAAACTCCGGGGCGGAATTCAGCCCCGTCATAAAGACGTACGCCTTGAACGATTTTTTCGTAATTTTTGTTCTTTCCCAAACTCCGCGTTTCGACCCTAAAATATTTTTCTTGACTTGCAAATCATAAAAAGTTTATAAATATAGCCGAAACGTAATTCAAGGCATTACCGAAACACTTAAACTTTTATGAAGTGCGGACTCCCGCGTTTTCACAAAGTCCCTGCGCTTTTCTGTATCAAGAAGGTTTCTGCCGCAGCCCAACGGCTGAAGTAGGTCATCAAAATAATTAAATTGAGGATAAAATTTATGTGGAACATAATAAAAATAGCCTTTGGAGCATTTTTGATGCTGGTAACGATTGTTAATCTTCGTTCTGCCGCCGCCAATGCCGCAGGCAGTACGGCTTATCTGATCGGTTATTTAACGGGCACGCTTTTGCTTTTGGTGATCGGAGTTTATTTGATCTATTCAGGCATTACATCGAATAAATCAAATAATTAAATTTCAACAAACATAGGAGTCACAACAAGATACCTGCCCGATGAGCAGGAGCGACGGCGTGTCTTTGCCCAATGAGCAAAGCGGAAAAGCGTTCAAATTACTCAAGATTTAATGTCATTAAAAGCTATCGGCGGTCAGACACGAAAATCATTGACTTCACGCATATCTAACCGATATTATTTACTTACCAATCCAATACTCAGGAGTTTTATGAAAAAATTTACACTTTACTTTCTCTTGCTTTGCGCGGTTTTTGTGTTCCCGCTCGGTGTTTATGCGCAAAAGTCGGACGCGACCGCGAAAGCTTTAGAGTTAATGAACGAGGGCAGGTTTAAGGACGCGATCGCCGCGCTCGACAAAGCGGTCGGGAAGAATAAGGATCTCTATCAGGTTTATAAACTGCGCGCCTCTCTCAAAAGAATGACGGGCGATTTTGCGGGCGCGGCGGTTGACTACGGTCTTGCCATCGAGCAAAAATCGGACGACGGCGAGCTTTATGAACAACGCGCGATGATGCGGCTTTATTCCCGGCAGGACGCGGCGCTGATCCTTGCCGATCTCGACGCGGCGGTCGCCAACGGGCGCAAGCACGAAAAAGTTTATGTCACGCGCGGAATGATCCGGACTCAATTGCGCGATTATGACGGCGCGGTTGCCGATTACGAAACGGCGATCGGTCTGCGTCCCGATTTTGCGCGCGCCTATCTCGGGCTTTCAACGATTTACGTAATCAGCGGTCAGGAAGAAAAATCCGCCGAGATTCTTGAAAGGTTTATCGCGATCGTCGAAAAGTCGGACACCAAACCGCAAACCGTCAAGGGCGAAGTCGTCGCCACGAGCGGCGCGGTGCAGTTACCGAACATTTCGGGCGATAAAAACACGTCGGTCACGGAAGGCGCGGTCGTCATCAAAGGTCTCGAAGGCAAGCAAATGTCCGAATCGATGACGCCGCCGACGGATATTAACTCGAAGATCGACCAGCTCGAACAATCGAAAAATACGGCTTCGGCTTATTCTTCGCTGGCTTCGGTCTATCAACGCCGCAAGGATCTGGAAAAAGCCTCGTCGCTCGTTGAAAAATCTCTGAAGATCGATCCGAACAACTTTTCCGCGCTCGAAGTCAGAGGCAAGATCCGCACCGATGCGGGAAATTACACGGGCGCGATCAGCGATTTCGACGCGGCGATCAAAATTATGCCGAATATGGCGCCGACCTATCTCGCCCGCGGTCTTGCCAAACTGCGCGCGGGCAGCGAAGCGGACGCGCAAAAGGATTTCGATAAATATCTGCAATTATTTCCGAATGGTAAGCCTTTTCTCGACCAGGAGGTTGAACGAGTAAAGCAGAAAGTTCAGCAATAACACTCGGCAGGTTTAACAAATGAAAGCGCGAAAGATAAAAAGTCTTTCGCGCTTTTTTTTCTTCTTTTAAGTTTGAAACTCAGTTTCCCGTCGGCGCGTATTTTTCAACCTTGTTGTTGCTGAGGACGATGATATTGTCGTCCGCGTCGAGAATCATCCTCCGATAATAATAATTCGTGCCGACGGGAATCGTCCGGAGAAGCACGCCTTCGGTCGACAGGACGCTGATCTGCGGTTTGCCGCCGCCGCCGTAGGCATAGATTTCGCCCTTTGCATTGAGCGCGATGATCTTATTATAAAGAACGCTCATATTCGGCGCGCCGTCCCATGTAAAACGGTCGGTATAACTGCCGTCGGGCTTGAAATGATATACGTATGTCTTGTTGGCAAATGGTATCCCGCCCATCAAAAATATATCGCCCGTAACATTGATTAGAAGATAACCGTTAATCAGATTCGCCGCGTTCTTATCCTGCTTTTTGAGCAAATCCTTAAATTTAACTTCGGGCTTGCCTTCGGGCGAAACTGTCAAAATGTATTCGCCTTCGGGAAACGAGGTCGCAAAAATCGCCAGATGATCGTCGTTGAGCATGACCATATCCAGAATGCGTATGCTCTGCGGCGTTCCGGCAAACTTGTCGCCGGTGAGTTTGATCTTATCAATAAATTTTCCTGTCGCGGCATCGTAACGCAAAAGCTCCTCGCTTTGAACGGCAGCCCACAGGCGGTTTTGGCTGTCAACGGCAAGATGGCTGACGGCTTTATTATATTGCTCGTCGGGTTTGATGGTGCTTTCAGTGACGTTCCAGAGCTGTAAAAATTTCCCCTGCGGATCAAACTTCTGTATGCGAAGCGTGCCGTCGCCGACGTAGAAATTACCCGCTTTATCAACCGCTACCGATTCCGCCTTGCGGAATTCGCCCTGCCCGAGTCCGTCCTTGCCGAAGGCTAAAAGCAGATTCTGCGGCTTCTGCGGCGACGAAGAAGTGCGCGGCGAATACGGTTCAACGTTCTTCTTTTTCAAGGCGGCAAGATAAAACACCCCGACGAAAATTATTCCGCTCAAGATCAGCACGAACGGAACAGCGAAGATCAAGACCCACAAAAAACCGTTGCCGCTCTTTTTTCCGTTCGGAAACGCTGTCGGATAATTCGCGCCGTATATTTGCGGGTTATTTATCAAACGCGATCCGCAATGTGTGCAAAAATCCAATGGAAGCGTTCCTTCATTGAGATTCTCCTTCCCGCAAGTCTGGCAAATTTGTCTAGTCATTTATGAATCTCCAAATCCTTTCATCCAATTTACAATAAACAGTCATACAAAATAAATGTAAAGTTTTGAGTTCCGCTTTCAGGCGGCGGAACTGAGTTTGCCCTCTCAAGATTGGACTCAAAACACAAATACAATTTTGCTCGACTGCTTTAATATGAACAAGTTAAAAACATTTTTTTGCCAAAGCTTTGGAGATTTGACGCAGCTTCACAGAAATCTGCCCAAGTAAGAAAAATGCGCCTGATAATTCAAGCGCATTTTTCTTAATTATTTTTGCAAATTAATTTAGCCTTTCGCTTTCTTAATCTCTTCAACGAGAGCCGGAACGGCTTCGAAAAGGTCGCCGACAATGCCGTAATCGGCGATGTCGAAGATCGGCGCTTCCGCGTCTTTGTTGATCGCGACGATCGTGCCTGCGTTTTTCATCCCGACGATATGCTGGATCGCTCCCGAAATCCCCAGAGCAATATAAACCTTCGGCGCGACGGTTTGTCCCGAACTTCCGATCTGACGATCGATCGGCAGCCAATCGGCATCGCAGATCGGACGCGAAGCCGCAAGGTCTGCGCCGAGCGCGTCGGCTAAGGCTTGAGCGACCGCGATATTTTCCTGCGATTTGATGCCGCGACCGACCGCGACGATGATTTCCGATTTCGTCAGATCAACCGACGCTTTCGCTTCCTGGAAAGGTTCTTCGGCTTCCATCCGGATGTCGCCGACATTAACTTCGACGGTTTCCGTCTGCGCGCTTCCCTTTTCAGCCGAATCGCCGCGAAACGCACCCGATTGAAAGGTTACGAAATACGGCGCATCACCGCCGATCGTCACATCGGCATCGAGTTTGCCCAAAAAGATGCGGCGCGTCAGCGTTAATTTTCCGCTGTCCGCTTTATAGCGAATACAATCGCCGACCACTTCCTTGCCTAATCGCGCGGCAACTTTCGGCGCAAAATCACGCACCTGATAAGTGTGCGACATCACGACATATTGCGGATTTTCCTTTTTGATTATTTCTTCCCACGCATCGGCATAACCGTCGGGCGTATATTTATCCAGTTTCGCATTTTTCGCGACGATGATTTTTTCGAGATCATACTGCGCGATCGTTTCCGCTAAGCTGCAATCTTTATCGCACGGGATGACCGCCGAAACCTTTAAACCCAAATCTTTTCCGATGCTCTGCGCCGCCGCGATCGCTTCGAGCGAAACTTTGTTCAGGACGCAATTTTTATGTTCGATGAATACTAAAATCATAATTGTAAATTGTTAATGATTAATTGCTAATGATTAATTGTTTTGCCGAAATGCAATTAACAATTAACCATTAATAATTATCAAATAACACGAACCTCCGTTTTGAGTTTTTCGACCAGTTCGATTGCGCCTTTTTTGGCATCGCCGCCGCCGAGCATTTGCGTTTGTTTGAGTTTCAAAGGCAGATAAACTTTTTCGATCTTTTGCGCCCCGTCAAAGTTTTCGATTGCGGGCGTTACGTCCCGGATCTCTTTTTTCTTCGCCGCCATAATGCCTTTCAAACTTGCGTAACGAATCTGCGAAATGCCGGATTGAATCGTCAAAAGCGCGGGCAATTGATATTTGAACCATTGATACCAGCCGCTTTCGAGCTCGCGTTTGACGCGCAGAGAACCGTTCAGGCTGGCACGGTCAACTTCGATCACGATCGTCGCGTGCGGAATGTTCAATAATTCGGCTAAGATCACGCCCGTCTGCCCGTAGCTTGCGTCGTCGGACTGCAAACCTGTGAAAACCAGATCCGCGTTTTCTTCGCGAATCGCATCGGCAATCGCTTTCGCGATCTGATACGGCGAAAGTTTATTGGCATTGTCCGCGACGATGTGAATCGCGCGGTCGGCGCCGCGCGCCAACGCATCTTTCAAAACCGTTTTCGCGCTTTGCGCGCCGAGCGTGCAGACGACAACTTCGCCGTCGCCCTTGGCTTCCTTCATCCGCAGCGCTTCTTCGAGCGCGTAGCCGTCCGATTCGTTCGTCTGATACGAAATCGTCGAATCGTCAATCCATTTTTCGTCTGCCCCGACGCGCAAAACCGCGTCTTTATTGGCGACCTGTTTCATTAAAACGATAATTTTCATAAAATTTTTAATTAAAACTTAAATCTAAAAGAATTGTAAATTGTTTCGCCCGAAACTTCCAATCAAAAATGAATGGCTATTCATTCACTTTGTAAAATAAAAGCGTTTCGACTGCCAACCCGCAGGAAACGCTTTTGTTAATTACTCTTCGTAACGCTTGAAGATCAGGCACGCATTCGTGCCGCCGAAACCGAAGCTGTTTGAAAGAACATATTCGACTTCCGCGTTGCGCGGCTCGTTCGGGATGTAGTCCAAATCGCAATCAGGATCGGGATTTTCGTAATTGATGGTCGGCATCAATTGATTTTCCGTGAGCGACTTGATCGAAATCACCGCTTCGATTCCGCCCGCCGCGCCGAGCGCGTGACCGGTCATTGATTTGGTTGAGCTGACCGCAAGTTTGTAAGCGTGTTCGCCGAAAACCTTTTTGATGGCGAGCGTTTCAAACTTGTCGTTATACGGCGTCGAGGTCCCGTGCGCGTTGATGTAGCCGATTTGTTCGGGCGTGATGCCCGCGTCCTTGATGGCTTTCGTCATTACGCGGATCGCGCCGCTTCCGGTTTCATCCGGCATCGTCACGTGAAAAGCGTCGCCGCTCATCCCGTAACCGACGATTTCGGCGTAAATGCGCGCGCCGCGCGCCTTGGCAAATTCCAGTTCTTCGAGAATCAAAATTCCCGCGCCTTCGCCGATCACAAAACCGTCGCGCTCCAGATCAAACGGACGCGAAGCCCGCTTCGGTTCGTCGTTGCGCGTCGAAAGCGCACGCATCGAAGCAAATCCGGCGACCGACATCGGCGTGATCGCGCTTTCGGCGCCGCCGCAGATCATCGCATCGGCATCACCGCGTTCGATCAGCCGAAAACTGTCGCCGATCGCGTGTGCGCCTGCCGAGCAAGCCGTCGCCGTCGCCGAATTCGGTCCTTTTGCGCCGTGCCGGATCGAAACGTTGCCCGAAGCCAGGTTGACGATCGCCGAAACGATAAAGAACGGCGAAACTCTGCCCGGACCCGAATTTAAAAGTTTTTCGTGTTCGCGCTCGATCGCCCAGAAATCGCCGATGCCCGAACTGATATAAGTTCCGATCATTTCGGCGTTTGAATCGTCAATCACGAGACCGCTGTCTTTGACGGCTTCATCCGAAGCGGCAATCGCAAAATGCGAGAACGCCCCCATGCGCCGCGCTTCTTTTTTGTCGAGATAATCTTCGACATTAAAGTTTTTGACCTCGCAGGCAAATTTAACGGGGAAATTTTCCGTGTCGAACTTTTGGATCTGGTCTGCCCCGCTTTCACCGCGTTTGAGCGATTCCCACGTTGACGGAACATCATTTCCGTTCGGCGTCACCAATCCAAGTCCTGTTACTACTACACGACGTTTCATAATTTAATGGATAATTGAAAATGGATAATTGATAATTTTAATGCTCAGAGCATTATCCATTATCAATTATCCATTTTTCATTAGTTGGCTTTGTGCTGTTCAACGTAAGCGTAGGCATCGCGGACAGCTTGAATTTTTTCAGCGTCTTCGTCGGGAATTTCGATATCGAATTCCTCTTCGAAACGCATCACGAGTTCGACCAGATCCAATGAATCTGCGCCTAAATCTTCGATGAAACGCGCATTTTCCGTAACTTCCGCCTCGTCAACGCCTAATTCGTCAACGATGATTTGTTTAATTTTATCCTGAACTTCTGACATAATTTCTCCTCTTAATTTTATAAAGATTGTAATGTATTTCTTAAACTTTCCGTATTTTCGACATTCAAACAGCGAACGTCTCGATTGATTTGGCGAACCAAACCAGATAAAACTTTTCCTGCACCGACTTCGATAAATGTTCCGACTTCTTCCGCGAGCAGTGTTTCGATCGATTGCGCCCAGCAGACGGGCGACGAAACCTGTTCGGTCAAAGCCGTTCGCACGCGCGCGCCTTTCGTATTGGCTTCGGCGGAAACATTTTCAATAATCGGAAATCTTAAATCTTTAAACTCGATCTTTGCCAAATCTTCGGCTAAACGCGCCTGCGCCGGAAACATTAGATCGCAATGAAAAGGCGCGGAAACATTCAACTTGATCGCTCGTTTCGCGCCGCGTTCCTTTAATAATTCGATCGCGCGGTCAACCGCTTCGGAGTTTCCTGCGATCACGATCTGCGACGGCGAATTAACATTCGCGGGCGAACAAACTTCGCCTTCCGCCGCTTCATCGCACGCAACTTCGACCGTTTCGAGCGGCAAACCGAGAATCGCCGCCATCGCGCCGACTCCGACCGGCACGGCTTCCTGCATATAAATTCCGCGCTTTCTGACTGTGCGAACCGCGTCCGCAAAGCTCATCGCGCCGGCGGCAACGACCGCCGAATACTCGCCCAAACTATGTCCGGCGACAAAATCGGGAACGGGAAAACCTTCGGCTTCCATCGCGCGAAACGCCGCCACCGAAGTCGTCAAAATCGCGGGCTGCGTGTTCGCCGTCAAAGCCAGATCTTCGGCTGTGCCGCCGAAACACATTTCGGAAAGCGAAAACCCGAGCGCATCGTCGGCTTCTTCAAAGACTGCGCGCGAAACGGCAAAATTATCGAATAAATCTTTACCCATTCCGACTGCCTGTGAGCCTTGTCCCGGAAAAATATAAGCTATTTTCGTCATTCGTCAGTTTTTCGTTGCTCGTTGTCAGTAATTTCGCGCAATTTTAACAACAAAAATGCAACGAACAACTAACGACGCGCGACAAACTAAAATCTAATAATCGTTCCGCCCCAGGTTACGCCGCCGCCGAACGCGGTCAAAAGCACCAAACTTCCCTCTTTGATCTTGCCGGATTGAATGCATTCATCCATCGCGATCGGAATCGAAGCCGACGAAGTATTGCCGTGAAAAGCGATATTCGAATAAACCTTCTCTTCCGGCACGCCAAGCCGCGACGCGACCGCATCCGTAATCCGCTGATTTGCCTGATGCGGGATAACGATGTCGACATCTTCGACCGTGTAGCCGGTTTTATCAAGCATTTCCTTGGAAATATCCGCCATCGAACGCACTGCGACCTTGAAAAGCTCGTTGCCCTTCATCTTAAAGAAATGCTCGCGGTTATCGATCGTTTCGTGCGTCGTGCCGAGCTTTGTGCCGCCGCCGGGCGCGTAAAGCTGTTCTTCGTAGCGACCGTCGGAACGGATCTTCGTGGCTAAAATTCCCTTGCCTTCTGCGACCGGACCGAGGACAGCCGCGCCCGCGCCGTCGCCGAAAATGACGCACGTTCCGCGATCGGTGTAATCAACGTATTTCGTCAAAACTTCCGCGCCGATGACCAGTGCATAACGGATTTGTCCGGTGCGAATCATTGATTCGACCATCGTCAGACCATACAAAAAGCCCGAACAAGCCGCAAAAACATCCATCCCGGCGGCGTTTACCGCGCCGAGCTGGGCTTGGATCAGAGCACCGGTCGAAGGCATTATCTGGTCGGGCGTGGTCGTCGCACAAACGATAATGTCAATGTCTTCGGCTTTTAAACCTGCACGTTCCAAGGCTTGCTGCGCCGCTTTCGTGCCGAACTGCGAAGTATATTCGTTATCGGCGGCTTTGTGACGCTGCTTGATGCCCGTGCGCGAAGTAATCCATTCATCGCTGGTTTCGACAATCTTTTCCAAATCGGCATTTGTTAAAATGCCTTCCGGATAAGCGTGCCCCATTCCGATGATGCCTGCGTTATTTACCATTTTGGATTTTGGATTTCGGATTTCGGATTTTTGGATTGATTTTTTTCAATCGCAAATTGCAAATCGAAAATCGCAAATTATTTTATTCCGATTCTTTGACGTCTAAAATCTGGCGACCTTTGTAAACTCCCGTTTTCGGGTCAACGCGGTGCGGAACTTTCGGTTCGCCCGTATCTTTGTCTAAATAAAATTGCGGTGTTTTCAGCGCATCGTGAGCGCGGCGTTGGCGTGTTCGTGAATGGGAATGTCTTCGTTTTGGATTTGGCATAATATACTCCGTTTTGTTAATTGTTAATGGTAAATTGTTAATTGACTTTTAACAAAGAAACAATTAACAATTTACCATTAACAATTAACCTTTATTTAAGTTCTTAAGAGCCGCCCATCGCGGGTCAGTCTCTTTTTCAATACAATTACAATCTATCAAATTTCGGTTTGCGCCGCATTTATCGCACAAACCTTTGCAGTCTTCCCTGCAAAAAACCTGCTCCGGCAAGTTTAATAGAATCTGTTCGCGGACGAGTTCGGATAAATCTATTTCGTTTCCTTCGATCACCGAAACGTCCAAATCTTTTGCATTTAATTCCGCTTCCCGGCTTGCCGTAAAATTTTCCGGCGTCACAAAAGCGGCTTCAAACGCAAACTCCAAGTCTTTGTCAATCTTCTGCAAACAGCGCGTGCAATCGATTTCCAGCGGCGCGCTGATCGTACCTTCGACATCGGTTTGCGCGATGTGTTTGGTCAATTTTCCTTTCACCCTGACGGCGTTTTTCAATTCGGCTTCGTCGCTGTCGAGATCGATTTCTTCGGGCGCGAGCGAATATTCAAACTCATGCGGCGAATCGCGTAATGTGATTAAATCGATAATCATCTTCGGATAGTATAAACTTTCAATTCAAAGTGCGCGAAACGCAAAGGATTTATTATATCTTTTGTAAAATTTGTGTCAAACTTGGCAACCGACGGCTTCGTCCAAATTCGCAAAACCTTTTGCTCTTAAAATTTCCGTTAAGCCCGCATTTATTTCCCGCGCGAAACCGAATCCCTGATAGATAAAACCCGTATAAGCCTGTAAAAGCGAGGCTCCGCAAGCGATTTTCGCAAACGCGTCGGCGGCGGTAAAAATTCCGCCGACACCGATCACCGGCAGTTTTCCGTTCGAATATTGATAGATTTTTTTTATTACCTCATTTGAAACTTTTTGCAGCGGCTTGCCGCTCAAACCGCCGGGTTCGTTAATTTTCGTTTTCAGATCTTCACGTGAAACCGTCGTATTCGTCGCAATAATTCCCGCCAAACCGAGGTTTTGCGCGATACCGACGATCGCTTCGATCTCGGATTCATTCAAATCCGGCGCAATTTTTACGAGCAAAGGCTTCGCGGAAAGTTCGCGATTCCGCTTTTGCAGTTCGCCGAGCAGTTCTTCAAGATTCTCGGCTTTTTGCAGTTCGCGCAAATTCGGCGTGTTCGGGCTCGAAACATTGACGGCGATATAATCGGCAACTTTATGCGCCAGATCAAAACTCTTCAAATAATTTTCAATCGCCTCTTCATTGGGAACGTCCTTATTTTTGCCGATGTTCACGCCCAAAACACAATTCGCCTTTATTTTTTTCAATCTTTCGACGACTTTTGCGGTTCCTTCATTATTAAACCCGAGCCGGTTGATCAGCGCCTGATCTTCGGGCAGGCGAAAAAGCCTCGGTTTTTCGTTGCCTTTTTGCGGGTTGAACGTGACGGTTCCGACCTCGACAAAACCGAAACCGAGCGCGGCTAATTGATTAACGACCACGCCGTTTTTATCGAATCCGGCGGCAACGCCGAGCGGATTTTTGAAATTCAAGCCGAATCTTTCCAGCTCGCCGAATGATTCGCTTCCGAATCGTTTGGCGGCAAAATCCTGAGCGAATTTTGAACCTAAGCCGAACTTTAAGGCTTCGATCCCGAGTTCGTGCGCTGTTTCGGGCGACAGTTTAAAAAGCACCGGACGGATGAGTTTTTCGTAAATTTTCGACATTTGAAAATGTTAATAATCCACCTTACGCGAAATTTTGAAAAAAGTTAAGATTCCCGCCAAGCCATTTTTTTTCACAATTCCAAAAAATGCGGGTTCGGACTATTTTCTCCCGGTACAAAAAAATCGGGAGCATCCGAGCCGGACACTCCCGATTCATTATCCGCTGTCGTGTCATTTAAGGAAGAAAAGCCGAGGGAACCGGTTTGTCTCCCGTAATTCCGAATGTGGTGATCAATAATCCCGAAGTCGAACGATTGATATACCAGTTTGAAGCCGACGGACGGAAAACCGCCGTATCGAATTTGCCGTCGCCGTCGTAATCCCCCGGTATGGGAATGTCGCCCGTTTGTCCGAATGGGACTGAATAAAACGAATTGTCCTCGCTTCGCAGAATGAACCAAACTCCGGTCGAAGGTCGCCAGACGGCAATATCCGTCTGACCGTCGCCCGTGTAATCGCCCTGAACCGGTGTGTCCGTGCTGTTGCCAAATTGGAGAACGACGGTTGTAGAAGTTGAACTTTTGGAAATCCACCATTCGCCGGTCGAAGGTCGATAAACGGCAATATCGGCTTTGTCATCGCCGTCGTAATCCCCCGGCACGGGAATATCGCCGGTCGTGCCGAATGTTGTAATTTGCGTCCCGCCCGAAGATTTACTGAGATACCAGGTAAAATTTGAAGGACGATAGACCGCCGTATCGGTTTTCCCGTCGCCGTCGAAATCCGCCGGCACTGGAATATCGCCCGAAGCACCGAACGGGACCGAATAAAACGAATTGTCCTCGCTTCGCAGGATAAACCAAGCGCCCGAGCCGGGTCGCCAGACGGCAATATCGGCTTTGCCGTCGCCTGAAAAATCACCCGGCACGATCTTGTCGGTCGAAGTCCCGAATTGAGCGGCGGAAGTTATGCCGGTCGAACTGTTGTTGATCCACCATTGCCCGCTTGAAGGTCGGTAAATTGCCAGATCGGTTTTCCCGTCGCCGTCGAAATCGTACGGCGAATTTGCCGTCGGGGTGACCGAACCGCCAAGCACTCTGGCAACGGTAAACATGCCGCCCGATTCACCGGCGACAACCGCTCTGCCCATTGAATCCAGTGTCAGAGCAAAGATCAGGTCGGAACCGAATATATCGAAAATAGCTTTGCCTGCCGTTCCGTATGAACCGTCAAGCGAACCGTTCGAGTTATAGCGGATGAGTCCAAAATCCGCCGCGGCATTGTCGCCCGCACTACCTGCCACAACAATTTTCCCGTCTGACTGGACGGCAACGGACGCGACAAATTCATAAGTGCTCAAAACTGAGGTCAGAACTTTACCGTCGTCGTCAAAAGATGTGTCAAGTGAACCATTCGGATTGTATCGAACAATTGCCAATCCACTAGACACTTCGGTATTGCACGCACCGGCAGCAACAATCTTGCCGTCCGCTTGAATAGCGACCGATCGTGCATAATTAAATACACCCGAAAAATCAGTCGTTACTTTGCCGTCGCCGTCAAACGACGTGTCGAGCGAACCGTCCGCGTTGTAGCGCGCCAGCGCAAAATCAATCCCATCATTGTTGCCGGTGTGACCGGCGGCAACGATCCTGCCGTCCGTTTGAATTCCAATGGCAAGCGCGGAATCGCTTACATCACCAAAATCGGTTGTGACTCTGCCGTCGCCGTCAAACGAGGTATCAAACGAGCCGTCAGTATTGAAACGGGCAAGCGCAAAATCGTAACCCGATTCATTTTGAAAGGAA
>DATLOR010000352.1:0-11546 GCA_035536135.1 Pyrinomonadaceae bacterium
TTGTAAATCCGACCGGAAATCAGGATAATTTCACCGTCGGAAGCAATCAGAATCCGCCCGGATCATATGCGAACGGAACCGGAATTACATTCTGCGAAGGCAGCTGCAAGATCGGCGCAAACGGCGGCGGAATTCTCGTCGTGACGGGCAAACTGACGAATGTCGGCAATTTCCATTTTAAGGGAATGATCATCGTGACGGGCGAAGAAGGCTGGGAACGAAACGGAACGGGCGGGGGCGAAGTCATCGGAAACGTGATTATCGCGCCGTATAACAGGAGCACGTATTATCCCCAAAACCTGACTTCCACATTCCTAGCACCGCAGTATTATGTCAACGGGGGCGGCGTTTCGACAATTACCTATTCCGATATCGGCAATACCTTAGACGGCACGACGGGAGTCAGCAATTTAATGCTCGGTGTTGCGGAAAAATAAAACAACTGTCGAAAGGTTGGGATAGAAGGTAAAATTTCTATCCGAAATTTCAAAATTCAATCTGTCTGATTTTATTAAGTCGGACAGATTTTTTTTGCCGCTCGATTTTTTCAGACCGTATATTTTAGGCTCTGATTTAAGGAGCATTGCCGCAAACCGTTAAAAAAAATGTTTGATTACGCAAATTTTTGTATTACAATTCGGTTTTGAGCAGTAGTAGTTTTATCCCCGTTGCCGATATTCCCGGCGTAAAAATAAGTTTTCGAAAGGCGAGGTTTAATATTGATTTGGTTATGATGGATATTCCAATTAACAGCCAAAGCACGGTCAGATGCCGTAAATGCTTTCAACAGACGGCGGAAAAGTCGGACCGCTGCGAGCATTGCGGGCAGGAAATTAAAACCGCAAAGCCGAAAACTCTGCTCGGGAAGATCAAACGTGTTCTGGGAATCGATCTGTCATCGGACATTGTCACGATCAATTTGGAGGATAACGGGCATTTTTTTACGAACCAGGAAATCGATGCCTTGCTCGATATGGAAAACGTCACGGTACTCGGTTTGGAAGATGTGCCCGACCGCGATGCGATATTTTACAAATCCCGACGAATCCCCAAACCGAATCGAAGAAACAAAAGTTAAAATAATTCCAAATACCGGAGAAATGCTGAAAGAAAAAGATAATTGTGTATAATTTTACGCATATTGAAATTTTCAGCTTGGAACAGACTAAAAACAAAAAAAATTGACGACTACTAAAGAGAAGATACTTATTGTTGACGATGAGCGTTTTGTTCGAATGACGCTCGGCGAGGCTCTTCGTTCGTGGAATTATGAAGCGTTCGAAGCGGGAACGATTGCCGAAGCGCGGACGGTTTTTGAACGCGAAGAGCCGAGCGTTGTGCTGCTCGATATTGATTTGCCGGACGGCTCGGGGCTCGATGTTTTGAGCGACATCAAGGAGAAATTTCCCGATACGATCGCCGTTATGGTGACGGGCAACGTCGATGTCGAAAACACGATTGCCGCCCTGCGCGGCGGGGCGCACGATTTTATCGGCAAACCGATCCGGCTCGAAGAGCTGCGCGTGACGCTGCGGAACGCGCTCGAAACGCGCCAACTGCGTCGCGAGGTCAAACAGGCGCGGCGCGAGCGCAATGTCGATTTCGGCTTTTCAAACATCATCGGCGAATCCGGGGCGATCAAAAAAGCGATCGAGCTGGCGCGGCGGGTTGCCGAATCGGACGTGACGGCGATTCTTCTGCAGGGCGAAACGGGAACGGGCAAAGACCTGTTTGCGCGCGCGGTGCATTCCGCCTCCGAGCGCCGCGATGCGCCTTATCTGGCGATAAATTGCGCCGCGCTTCCGGCAAATTTGATCGAATCCGAACTTTTCGGCTACGAAAAGGGCGCGTTCACCGATGCCAAAGCGCGCAAGGAAGGTTTACTCGAACAGGCGCACGGCGGCACGATCTTTCTTGATGAGATCGGCGAACTCGAACTCGGGCTGCAGGCAAAACTCCTGCGTGTTCTGGAAGAAAGCAAATTCCGGCGCGTCGGCGGTTTGCGCGATATTCATTTTGATACGCGGATCGTTGCGGCTTCGAACCGCGACTTGAAAAAAGAAGGCGAGACGGGACATTTTCGGCTCGATTTGTATTATCGGATATCGGTCATCCAGATCGACATTCCGCCGCTTCGCAAGCGCGACGAGGACGTTTTGCTGCTTGCGCAATATTATATCGAAAAAGCGAATCTCAAACGGCGCGGCAAATTGCTCAAAGGTTTAGCAAAAGAAACCGCGCAGATCTTCACGAATTACAGCTGGACGGGAAATGTCCGCGAACTCCGGAACGTCATCGAACGCGCTTCGATCCTCGAAGACGGCGAATGGATCACGACCACCTTTTTGCCGCAGGACCTACTGCAAAGTGTCGGGCAATCCGCAACTAATGCGAAAAATTCCGCGCAATTTTTCTTACCGGCGGACGGTGTCGCGCTCGAAGCGGTTGAAACGGAACTCGCAAAGCAAGCAATTGAAAGGACTGGCGGAAATTTAACGCGGGCGGCACAGCTTTTGCACATATCACGTGATCAGTTGCGGTATAAACTGAAAAAATCCGGCGACTACAAGGAAGATTCAACAGAATAGATGACTCAGACAGAGATTTTCAAAAACAGTCAGACAATCGCGGCGGAGAATCGCGGCTTGATCAAAGAATTATCAGACATCAAGTTTGCCCTCGATGAATCGGCGATCGTCGCGATCACCGACCAGACCGGAAAAATTACCTACGTCAACAATAAATTCTGCGAAATCTCGAAATACAGCCGCGAGGAGCTGCTCGGGCAAGACCACCGCATCGTTAATTCAAAATATCACCCGAAAGAATTTATCCGGAATCTCTGGACGACGATTGCGAACGGCAGGGTCTGGCGCGGAGAAATGCGAAATCGGGCAAAGGACGGCACGATCTACTGGGTCGATACGACGATCGTTCCTTTTCTCGACGAACGCGGAAAACCTTATCAATATGCGGCGATCCGCTATGACATTACCGAACAGAAACGCATCGAAAATCAACTGCTCCGCGCCCAGCGAATGGAATCGATCGGCACTCTGGCGGGCGGCATCGCGCACGATTTCAACAATATTCTCGCGCCGATCCTGATGGCGACCGAGATGCTTCAGCTGAGTGCCGCTGATAAGGAAACACAACGCTGGCTGGCGATCATCCGCGAAAATTCCGAGCGCGGCGCGGATCTGGTCAAACAGGTTCTGACGTTTGCCCGCGGAATGGAAGGCGAGCGCATCATCGTGCAGGTCAAACATATCATCAAGGATCTGGTGAAAATTCTTAAACAAACTCTGCCGAAATCGATCACGGTCAGGCACGAGCTCGAACCGGATCTCTGGCTGATCAAAGCCGACCCGACGCAGATTCACCAGGTTCTGATGAATCTTTGCATCAATGCCCGCGATGCGATGCCGACCGGCGGAAATTTAACGATAAACGCCCAAAATATTGTTTTAGACGAGCCTTATTCGCGTCTGCATATCGATGCCGCACCGGGCGAATATCTTTTGATTAGCGTCACGGACACCGGCGCGGGCATTCCCGATGAGATTCAAGACCGCATTTTCGACCCGTTTTTCACGACCAAGGAAATCGGTAAAGGCACCGGTCTGGGGCTCGCCACGACGATCACGATCATCCGCAGTCACGGCGGATTTATCAACGTTTACAGCGAACCCGGCAGGGGAACCAAATTTTCTTTCTATATTCCGGCGGTCGAAGTCGAACAAGGCGCGCGAGCATCAACCGCTTCGGTTTCGTTTCCGCGCGGGGCGGACGAACTCGTACTGGTTGTCGACGACGAAGAAAATATTCGTGAAATCACGAAGGCGACGCTTGAAAAATTCGGTTATCACGTTTTGACGGCGACCGACGGCGCGGACGCGATGGCGATCTATGCCCAGCGCGGCGGGGAAATATCGCTTATTCTGACCGATATTGCGATGCCTTATATGGACGGAACGGCGTTGATCCGTGCCGTGCGGAAGATCAATCCGGAGTCGAAAATCGTCGCGATGAGCGGTTTGATGAACTCCGAGCAGACGACTGACTTGCAGTATCTGAACGTCAATTCTTTTTTGTCGAAACCTTACACGGCGGAAAGCTTGTTGAAAATTCTCGCTGAAATTTTACAAAAGTAAATAGAACTTAAAATTTTCTTTTTAACTTTGCGGCAATCAGCGGCGCAAAGATCAAAAACAATAAGCCGATCGGCATCAACCCGCCGTTTCTGAGATCGTAATCCGAAAAAATCCGCTCCCACGAAAGATTCAACAGGCGACCGAGCGAAATTTCAAACGCGACGGTTAAAACGAGCCACAGCAAACCGACCAAAAATAATTGAAGCGAATTTTCTGCGCGAAGCCAGCCGGCGCAAAGATACGAAATCGTCAGAATTATCAAAATGCCCGTGAAGACGGAGATTTGCCGGGCGCGAAAATCGCCGACAAAAGGCTGCAGAAAAAGGACGCGAAGCGTGCCGTGCAGAAATTCGGCGGCGATGATCGCCAACCAGACCGCAAATCCGCGCAGAAGGATTTTTGACATTTTTTTTCTTTTTTTTTCGCCGCTAAATTACATTCGCAACCGCTGTTTGTTCCTCTATTTTCAGGGTTTCATAAGTGGTTTTCAAAATCGCGGCAGATTTGAGCAAGTCTCGTTTTTCATCATCGCTGAGCGGCAATTCGACGATCTTTTCGATGCCTCCGCGTCCGACGACGCACGGCAGGCTCAGATAAACGCCCGAAATCCCGTATTGCCCGCCGGTCATCGCCGAAACGGGTAGGATCGTCCGTTCGTCGCGCAGGATCGCCTCGCAGATGCGGTTGACGCAGGTTCCGACGGCGAAAGATGTGTAGCCTTTGCGGCGCACGATCTCGGGCGCGGAATTGCGGACGGCTTCGAGCATTTTGTCGAAATCGGGGCAATCGGGCGTGCAAAAATCTACGAGCGGCGCGCCGCCGATCCGCGCCGCACACCACGTCGCAACTTCGGATTCACCGTGTTCGCCGATGATGTAGGCGTGAATCGAACGACCCTCGATCTGGAGTTTGTCGCCGAGCATCGCCCGCAGACGCGCCGTATCGAGAACCGTTCCCGAACCGATCACGCGGCTGGCGGGAAGTCCCGATTCTTCCTGCGCGACCTGCGCGAGAATGTCGACCGGATTCGTGATCATCAGGATGATTCCGTCGAACTTGGAGCGCATCAGTTTGCCGATTATTTCGCGGATGACCGCGATGTTCCGGCTCAGCAGATCGAGCCGCGTTTCGCCCGGATACGTCGAAACTCCGGCAGCGATCACGGCAATGTCGGCGTTGGCGGCATCTTCAAAATTTCCCTGACGAATCAAAGCCTGGTGCGCGAGCGGAACGGCGTGCTGAAGATCCATCACTTCGCCGAGCAGTTTGTCGCAGTCCTTGTCGATCAGGATCAGTTCCTCGACAAATCCGTTCATCAAAAGCGCATACGCACTCGTCGCGCCGACGTGACCGCAGCCGATTATTGCAACCCGATTTTGTTTGGCAGGCATAGCTTTTTTTGTTACCTCGAATTTCTCATTTCAATTTTCATAACGGCAACTTTTATGCCTTGCTTTTCGCGGATCGAACTTGCGGAATTTTTTGCGGCACATTCTTTGCGAATGTCATTTTTAAAGGTTTGGTCAAAGAACGACGAACCGCCAAAGAATTTTGCGAAGGAGAAAAGTTTATGATTGCAGTCGAAGAAATGAGCAACGGTCAGATCAAAGAGGTTTTAAAGAGCATCGGCTTCGGGCATCTCGGAATGGCACGCGGCATTCATCCGTATGTCGTGCCGATTCATTATGCCTATGACGAGCCGCATATCTATATCTACACGACGGAGGGCAAAAAGACCGAGATTATTAAAGATAACCCCGAAGTCTGCCTGCAGGTCGAAGATGTTAAAAGCGATACGGATTGGGTGAGCATTATCGCGACGGGCGAAGCCGTCATTATAACGGACAGGGCGGAACACGAACGGGCGCTCGACTTTATTCTCGCCGCCAATCCGACGCTCACCCCGGCGATCAGCATTCGCTGGATGGACAGCTGGGTGCGCGAAAATATCGAGGTCGTTTATCGTCTGACGCCGCGAATGCTGACCGGACGCGCGACGATCGAACACAGCGAAAATTTAGCCAAGCTTTCGGGAGCGAAGAAAAGACGGAAAGCGACGATTTATTAAGCGCGCCTGACGGATTAAAAATGCGGAAAATTTCGCGGTCGAAAGCGTTAAACCGTGAGATTTTTCGCGTGGGTAAATATTAAAATTCCGCAAAATAAGCCTTCTGCCGGATGGCATAATCATTGCCAAGGAAAAAATTGACGTTCACTCGTGAGATTTTTCACGAACTAACTTTTATAAAATTTTCGGAGGAAATCGTCTTGTTTCAATTTCCAAATGTTGACCCGATACCGCTTCCGGCTCCGGTCTGGCTTTTTAAGTTATTACATATCGTGACGCTGATGCTTCATTTTACCGCCGTTCAGCTCTTGCTCGGCGCAATGATTCTGGCGATCGTCTGGAATATTTTCGGCAAAAAAGATTCGGCGGCGCGGGAAGCCTCGAATTCGATCATCAAAAAGATCCCGACCGTGATGACCTATGTGATCAACTTCGGTGTTCCGCCGCTTCTTTTCGCACAGGTGCTTTATGGTCGCGCGCTTTATACGAGCAGTGTGCTGATCGGTTTTTACTGGTTTTCGGTGATTATCGTCCTGACGCTCGCCTATTTTCTGCTTTACCGCGCCGCCGACCGGGCGAGTGAAAACAAGCCCTGGTGGATTTACGGCATTCTTTCGTTTATCGGCATCAGCTACATCGCCAAAGTCTTTTCGATGAATATGACGCTGATGCTCAGTCCCGAAGACTGGCAGCCGCTCTATCAGGTGAGCAACGGTTTCGGCAATGTTCTGAAGATCGAGCCGACGATGATTCCGCGGTTTTTGTTTATGTTTGTCGGTTCGCTCGGACTCGCGGGCGCAAGTCTCGCGGTGATCGGCGCGTTCGACAAGCTCAGCGAAAGAACGGGTGATTTTCTGCGAAATTGGGGCGCGCTCCTGGCGATCGTTTTTTCGCTTGTCCAAGCCGCGCTCGGCGTTTGGGTTTATCAGGCGCAGCCGGCGGTCGTCAAAAGCGGTTTGTTTGAAAATTCGCTTTATTCGACCGGCATTTACGCTTGGGCGGCAACGGTTTTGCTCGCGGTTTTAACGGCAGTTTTAGTCAGATTCGGGGGACGCGCCAAAGCCAAACTCTTGAGCGCGGCGGCGGTAGCGGCGGCGATTCTGACGACCGCAGCGGTCGTGCTGGTGCGCGACGGAATGCGTGATCTGACGCTTTTGGCAAAGGGCTACGACGTTTGGAATCGCACGGTCGTCTCGAATTGGTCGGTCGTTCTATTGTTTCTCGGATTGTTTGTCGGAGCTTTGGTTCTGATCGGCGTCGTGCTGGTTGCCGTTTCAAGGTCGGCGAAACGGGTCGCCGAAGGAAGTGCCCGGATCGACGACGAAGAATTTACGGAAAAGCCGCAGACAGCGGGTGAGCAAACCCCGGCAATCGCCGTTTGATGTTTGAAAATTTGGAGGAATTTTAATGATTAACAAAGCCACAATAGATGAAATTCTCAACGGGCATCAAGATGAAAAAGCGCAGGAATCGGAAGATTTAACCCGCCGTTCGTTTCTCTGGCTCGGGGCGGGCGCGATCGGCGCGGTGTATGTCGGCGCGATCGGTTATCCGGTTTATAAATATCTCGCGACCCCCGCCCAGCGTTCCGCCGAAGCCGGCGCCGTGACCGAAACGACGCTCGACGGCGCCGACGCGCTTCCCGTCAATTCGGCGTTGATGTTCAAGTTCGGAACGAAACCGGCGATGCTCATTCATCACGAAGCCGGGAATTTTGTCGCGATGGAAGCCGTCTGCACCCATCTGGGGTGCACGGTCAAGTTCGAGCCGGAAAATAAACGTATTTTCTGTGCTTGTCACGGCGGCGTTTACGATGCGGTATCAGGGGTGAACGTGTCGGGACCGCCGCCGAAACCTTTAAAAACATACAAAGTGGAGGTGCAAAATGGACGCATCATTGTCGCCAAAGCCTGAAGCCAAAAAGACACGAATTTACCATTGGCTCGACGAGCGTTTGGGGATCGAAGGAATGCTCGTGCACGCGAAGGAAAAAACCGTTCCGTCGCATAAACACCAGTTCTGGTATTACTGGGGCGGAATCTCTCTGTTCTTCTTTGTCGTACAGGTTTTAAGCGGGATTCTGCTGCTCGTTTATTATCGTCCCGGCGCGGAAGCCTACGAATCGGTTCGCCAGATCACCTACGACATCCAATTCGGCTGGCTGATCCGCTCGGCGCATTCGTGGTCGGCAAATCTGATGGTCTTCGCGGTTTTCGTCCATATGTTTTCGGTGTTTTTTATGAAGGCATACCGACGCCCGCGTGAATTCGGCTGGTGGTCGGGACTTGGTTTGCTCGGATTGACGATGGTTTTCGGGTTTAGCGGCTATCTGCTTCCGATGGACGATCTGGCGTATTTTGCGACGAAGGTCGGCTTGGAAATTCCGGCTTCGATCCCGCTTGTCGGCACGATTGTGACGGACATCGTGCGCGGCGGCGAAGAAATTACCGCCGTCACGACGCAGCGATTTTTCGCGCTTCATGTCGTGATCCTGCCGCTTTTATATTTACCTTTTCTCGCGTTTCACGTTTGGCTGGTGCAGAAACACGGCAACGCCCTTCCGCCGAGCGAGGAAGAAAAGCCCGCCGCGGAACGCCGGACGATCCGCTTTTTCCCCGACTTTCTGGCGAAAGATTTCGGTATGTGGCTCTTAATGCTCAATGTTCTGGCGATCCTCGCCTCGATGTACCCGTGGCAGCTCGGACCGCAAGCCGACGCACTGGCATCCGCGCCGCAGGGCATTCATCCCGAATGGTATTTTATGAGCCAGTTCCAGATCCTGAAGGT
Source organism: Pyrinomonadaceae bacterium (assembly GCA_035536135.1). GTDB lineage: Bacteria > Acidobacteriota > Blastocatellia > Pyrinomonadales > Pyrinomonadaceae > JAFDVJ01. The sequence goes on from DATLOR010000352.1 coordinate 9,010, forward strand.
TTTCGGACGCTGGTTTCCGGGGGCGACGGGCGAGTTTTTAGGCATTGCGCTCTTTACGATCGGCTTGATCCTTTGGTCGATCATTCCGTTTATCGACGCCGAATCGAAAAACGGAAAACGCGCAAAACTCGTGAATTATATAGGTTTAGCCGCTTTGTGCGGGCTTATCGCCGTAACAATATGGGGGTATTGGGAACTTTAAGTTCGCACGAAAGCGGCTGAATTCGGCTGAGTTTATTTGGAAAGGATAAACTCAGCCGAAACTAGAGGAGATCTTATGAATTATCCATTTTGGAATGTGCCTTATTTGAGCGGCGGCGGCGTGATCGCGCTGATCGCCACCTATCATCTTCTGATCGCGCTTTTTGCCGTCGGCGGCGGTTTGTACCTGGCGGTTGCCGAACGCAAAGCGCGCCGCGAAGGACGCACGGATTGGCTGCCGATTTTGAAAAAACACAGCAAATTTTTCCTGATTTTGACCGCCGCGTTCGGCACGACCTCGGGCGTCGGCATCTGGTTCGCGATCGGTTTGGCAAACCCGGAAGCGACCAGCACCCTGATTCACAATTTCGTTTTCGGCTGGGCGATCGAATACGTTTTCTTTATCGTCGAGCTGACGACCGCCGCCGTTTATTACTATACGTGGGACAAGATCGAGCCGAAACTGCATTTAATGATCGGCTATATTTACGCGGCGAGTTCGTTTCTGACGCTTGTGATCATCAACGGAATCCTGACGTTTATGCTGACCCCGGGCGAAACCTGGCTGAGTGTTGCGGGAAGCGGCAACGAAGCGAGCGTTTTCTGGTACGCGTTTTTTAATCCGACCTATTTCCCGAGTCTCTTTTTGCGCACCTTGATCTGCTGGAATCTCGCCGGAATCTGGGCTTTGGTGACGGCGGCGCGGATCGACGGTTTCAAACAGCCGCGTCTCAAACACGAAATCATTTCGTGGTCGGCAAAATGGCTGATCCCGGGTTTTGTCCTGGTTCCGCTTTGTTTCCTCTGGTATCTCGCGATGGTTCCCGAATCGAGCAAGCAGCTGCTTGATCTGGGCATTTCAACCATCGGGCAGGGAACTTTCACGCAGGTGACGCGCTCCGTGCTGATCACCGTGATGACATCGGCGACGATTCTCGCGCTGGTTTATTTCGTCGCGGTTCGCAACTCGAAATCGTTCGGTCTGGGCTGGGCAATTTCGCTTGTTTTGCTGGCGTTTGCGGCAACGGCTGCGACCGAACAGGCGCGTGAGATGCTGCGCAAACCGTATGTCGTCGGCAATTTTATGTATTCCAACGGCGTGCGGAAAAGCGAAGTTGAAAAATTCAACGCCGAAGGTTATTTGACGCATTCGCCGTGGGCGCAAACCGAGGTCAAAAACTTTTACGGCGACGCGGAAACCGCGCTCGTCAAAAAAGGCGAATTGATGTTTCGCGGACAATGCGGCGCGTGTCATACCGAAACGGGCTATCGCGCGATGAAGGAACTTTTAAAGGGACGCGACGAAAGATCGATCGAAAATATCCTGACGACTTTGCACGATTACAAAGAAGATTCGCCGTATCGCAAATATATGCCGCCGCTCGTCGGCAACCCGGACGAAATCGCGGCTTTGGTCAAATATCTGCGGACGCTGACGGTTCCTTCCCACGAAACAGCTCTCCAACAAAGCACACCACTTAAGACTGAAACAAAAAACTGAAAGATCCCTCCTCGAAAAAGCGTGAACCGGAGACTTTGCAAGATCTCCGGTTCACGCTTTTAAAATGCGAAATTTTTCACAATTTAAGCTGCTTGAGTGCGTAAAAAACCGCAGACCGATTATTTAAGTTCAATAAATACCGAGGCTTTCTTTTGGTATGAGCTTTGCACTGGAAGTTTTTAACGATTCGTTTTCAGGCGAACGAAATTATAAAGGAGATTATAAAATGTTGGTAAAATTATACTGGACGCTTTGGGCGGCAATCGCATTTCTGGCACTGTTAATGTTTGTCACGGGAAATTTTACAATGATGACGCTGGTGGTTTTCGGCTTCGTCAGTTTCGGAATGATTTTTGCGGGAATGATGTGCGTTTTGCCATCGACTGTCGGGCATAATGCGGTGCCGGAAGCATCGAAAGTTATAGTTGAAAAAGTTAAAGAAGAAAAGATTTTTCATTCAAATCCCCTTGCAACTCGTTAGAAAATACAACCTTACAAATTTCAAAAAAACTGAACCGAAAAAAAAGAGGCATTGCTCAAAATGCCTCTTTTCTTATCGAGATTGTTGCCGACGGCACGCGCACGAGCAGCTTTCTTACGGCTTTGATCATGAATAGCAGTCGGAGTTTTTCAATAATCGCCGTCTGGATGAAGAAACGCGCATCGTGTCATTTTCGCAGATCGGTAAAGTCATAAAACGCCGGACAACCGAATATCTGCCCGACGATAAGGTTAAGGGAAGTTTCGTGAATTTAAGAGTAAGCATAGAAGTTCGTTAAATCTACATTAAAAGGCGTTAAAATAGCTTGATTGAAAAAGTTGAAAAATCAAATAA
>DATLOR010000353.1:0-5793 GCA_035536135.1 Pyrinomonadaceae bacterium
TTTTCTAATTTAAACAATTTGGGTCCAACTGTTACTTATAATGCTGTTTGCGCTGTACATAAAAAATTTGACACACCACTGACACACCAAAAGCAAAAAGCAAGCGTTTCGGCTTGCCCTTTATGATCGATAAACTACTGATTCTATTATAGATATTGGAGCCGGTGATGGGACTCAAACCCGCGACCTGATGATTACAAATCAACTGCTCTATCAACTGAGCTACACCGGCGTAGGGTTGCCGCGTTGACAACCGCAAACAAAAATACTACAAAAACATCGGATTTTGTGCAAGCGGCGAGGGTAAAATTTTATTGTTAAACATTGTAAAATAATTGTTGACGAGTGTTTTGCAAAAAGGTTACGATAAGTTATGCCGTTTTAGGCAAAGTCAGTTCAAAAAAACCTCTTTCATTTTGTTTCTAAAGAGAATTTCAAAAATCAAACGTTAAAAAGGAGTCAATCGTGAAGTTTCAGGATTTTTTCAAGAAAAGTTTCGGAATGCTTTTATTAGGTTTGCTGGTTTTTTCGGCAATCGTTTCGGCACAGGACAGAAAGTCGACGCTGGTCGTGAGCCAAGCCAACAGGAATCTGCCGGTAGCTGGTGCCAACAATCTGTATTGCGCGGGTTATGTGCAGACCGGAGAGGTTAATACGAGCCGCAAAATAGTCGGTGCGGAAAACGAGCAGGAACAGAATATTTATTCGCAGGGCAATAATGTTTACATCAGCCTGGGCGACAACAAAAATGTTCAGGTCGGCGATATGTTTTCGGTGATCCGCCCGCGCGGTCGGGTTGAAACGCGCTGGACGAAGAAGGACAATCTCGGTTTTTACGTGCAGGAAGTCGGCGCACTCGAAGTCGTCAAGGTCAAAAACGAAGTTGCCGTGGCGCGCGTCAAAACGTCGTGCGACAATCTTTTGCTCGGCGATCTGATCCAGCCGATTCCGTCGCGCACCAGTCCGCTGTTCACGCAGAGACCGGCATTGGATGTTTTCGCAGACCCTTCGGGCAAAGCGAAAGGCAGAATCTTTATGGCGCGTGACGGGGTGGAACTGCTTGGACGCGAGCAGATCGTTTACATTGATTTGGGAACGGAAGACGGCGTGACGGTCGGCGATTATCTGACGGTTTATCGTCCGCTCGGCAAAGGCAGTTTATTCAAAAAAGTTCAAAAAGAAACGGTCAGCGCCCGTGACGAAGGTTTTCAGTCGGATGTCTTTCGCGGCGGAAAATTTTCCAATCAGGCGGGGCGAAAACGCAACGGCGATGCCGACGGCAGAGTTGAAACGACCGAGAAAGCCAAACAAAATCGCCCGGTTGATTTACGCAAAGTCGTCGGGGAAGTGGTGATTCTGAACGTGCAGGGCAAAACCGCAACGGCGATGATTGTCCGCACCGCGCAGGAAGTTCACACGGGCGACTGGGTCGAAGTGCAGTAAGTTAAAAAAGTAAAAAGTAAAAGGTAAGGCGTGAAACTTGTTTTCGCGCTTTACCTTTTTTGTTTTTCACACAAACTGATGCGAACACTCGTTGATTCGCAACAAAAATATCGTTCCGGGAAATAACCCACAAATTTATCGAATAGATCTGACGGTTTAATTGATCAAAGCTGCGGAAATATGCGCATCGACGGCTTCGATCGCCTCCTGTTTCGTGCGGCATTCGGCGATAATCTCCTGCCCGTAATAAACCACGACGTTTGATTTCGTGCGGTGCATCAAAGTTATCTTGATTCCTTCGGCAGTCAGCGCGCTTTCGGATTTTCCCATCGTCGAATTTGTAAAGATCAGTTGTTCCATAAATTTCTTCCTTGCGCGTTTTGATGCGTAGCCTGAGTCTAGCACAGTTCCGCGTTTATTGTCGGCGCGAATTGCTTAAATGCCGAAATCCGCCTGTTATAACGGGGAAATTTTGCGCCTTTTCCGATCGTTTGCCGCTTTCGAATTGAACTGAAATTTATTGTCAATAAAAGACCAATAAATTATTATTGTTTAATAAAAAAGGAGGAAAAACCGCTTTGGATAACGAACGATTGATTAAAAATTATTTTACGGCGTGGCAGAACCGTGACTGGGATTTTGTCGAAAGCTCGCTTGCCGAAGGTTTTACGTTTACGAGTCAGTATGACGACCACATCGGCAAAGACGAATATAAAGAAAAATGCTGGAACGCGATCAAGGAAATCGAAGATTTCGAGATCGTCACGATGTTGGCAGACGGCGATGAAGCCTTTCTCTGGTATAAAAGCCGTATCAACGGCGAAAACGTCCAAAACACCGAACATTTTGCCTTCGAGAACGGCAAGATAAAGTCGGTCACGGTTTTCTTCGGTCGTCCGGAAGCTGATTCGTAAAACGGCTGAAAATTAAATTGATATTTACAAACAGAGATTGGGCGGCGGCAAGCAGTATTCTTAGTTCGCGGGCTTGGAATTGTTCGCCACTATCTTTTCGATCACGGTTTCTTTGACGGATTCCCGCTTTTTGTTGTTTTCGGAAATGAAAAACCTGAAATAATCATACATCGACCAGATCGCGAGCACGACCGAAGCCCACAGACCGCCGCGTCCGACGAGATAGCCGAAGACCTTCCAATCGTTGCTTGTGAGCGAAAAATCGGAAAGGTGCGCAAACGCCGTCTGAACTTCCGCGACTTCCCAGAAACGAAAGGTCGGCAGACTCCAGCCGAAATTCGAGACGGGCGGATTACCGTTCGCGCCCGCGACGAGCAGCGCGACGATCGCGACGCACTGCGCCCACATCTTGATCTTGCCGCTCGTCTGCGCCTGAATCACGATGCCGTCAGCCGCCGCGACCGAACGCAGTCCCGTCACGATAAACTCTCTGCCAAGAATGACGACGACCGCCCACGCCGGCGCGAGATGTTTTTCGACCAGAACGATCAGCGCCGCCGAAACGAGCAGTTTGTCGGCGATCGGATCAAGCAGTTTGCCTAAGTTTGAAACCTGATTACGCCGCCTGGCGAGATGTCCGTCCAAGATATCGGTCAAGGATGCTGCGAGAAAGATGCCGATCGCGAGCGCGTAGCCGCTGATGCCGAACCAATTTTCGGCAAACGGCGTCAGCAGGATAACGACCAGCAAAGGAACCAGAACAATGCGCGCTAAAGTTAGATAATTCGGTAAATTCACGTCTTTTAATACTGCCTTTCTACTGCTTCAAGTGTAGGTTTTATCGCTAAACCGTGTCAAGAAAATAAACCTCGAAACGTAACTTAAAATTAAAACGAAAAAAGACTTAAAATTAAAACGAAAAAAGGCGAAAAGCCGAAGCCTTTCGCCGCAATTTAGATTTAGGTTTTTTTCATCCCTCATCCCTCAGCCTTCATCCCTCTCAAGGCGCCGGCGGCTGCATAAAGCCGAGATTGGTATTGGCAAAGTTCGTGATTTTCGGGAAAACCGCTGCCAGATTTGCGTCGGGCAAGCCGTACCAGCGCGCGAGCGTGGCGGCGTATTGTTCGACCGAAGTGGTCGGAATCCAGCGTCCGCGGGCGCCCGTGCCGCTGTCGGCATCGTCGGGACCATTAAAGACGAGCGACGGATACGGCGTTCCGTTGGTCGTGTTAATGCCGTAGAAATCGCTTGCCGTAATGCCGCCGCCAACGACGAAATGGTGATTTGCCCATGCGTGGTCGCTTCCGACGATTGCGCCCGAACTTGCCGGGTTAAACGTTCGCGAAAAATCAGCCATCGTAAATTGCGTTACTTTATCGCCTAAACCCTGCGAGACCATTTCTTCGTAAAACGCCCGCATCGCCTGGCTTAACTGGATAAACAACGTATTTTGCTGGTTAATTTGACCGTTGTGCGTATCAAACCCGCCAAGTTGGACAAAGAAGACCTGCCGGTTGACCGACAAATCGGTGCGTTTTTTGATCATCCGCGCCACTTGTTTGAGCTGAAGTCCGATATTTGTATTCGGAAACGTGACCGTTACTTCCTGAAACGTCTGCAATGCCGCGTTTGCCGCCATTGCTTGGTCGGTCACGTGGCTTGCCGCCGCGACAACCTGCGAACTCAGATCAATGCCGCGCAGGGAATTAAAAGCCGCGAGACGCGCCTGGGATGCCGCCGTCGTATTAAAACCCGCCGGATTAAGCACCGCGTTCAGTCCCGTTCCGGCGTTCGCGATTGCGAGCGGCAGAGTCGTCTGACCGGCAGTGAAAAGCTGTGCGCCCGAAATGGACGTGATCATCGGAATCAGCGCGCCCGGATTGTCCGGCGAAGTGCGCAGATCCGAGATCCGTCCGCCCCAACCCGTGAAGGATTCGAGATCGCTGCGTCCGCCCTGATACTGCGAAACCTGATCGGAATGCGAAAAAAGCTGGAACGGTTTCGGTACCGAACCATTCTGATACTGCGTCTTGGTCATCGGCGCGACAAGCGTTCCGACATTGGTCACAACCGCCATTTTGCCTAAGCCCCAAAGCTCGTGAATACCGTTATTAACGATATTCGTCCCCGCCGGCTGCGGACCCAAGCCCGGATGCAAGCCATAGTTCAAATTGCCCATTCGCGGAACGGTAATCGGTAAAAGCGAGGCTTGCGCGATTGCCAAACCCTGCGTGTTCCGCGCATTGAAATACGCCGTGTAATTGCTGATCGTCGCGTCGTTATGATTCGGAATAACGGTATTGTTGCCGTCGTTTCCGCCCGAGAGAAAGACGCAGACCAATGCGCGGTAATCGCTCGGCACGGCGGAATCTTTGGTTGCGTCGTCAGCTTCCTGCGCCATCGCGCTCATCAATCCGAAATGGCGCATTTGCGTCGCCATCGCCGTCATACTCAAAGCGCAGCCTGATTTGATTAAAAATTCTCGTCTGTTCTGTTTCATGATTTTTACCTCTTTTATCTCTGCACCTGATATTGCGACGAAGTCACAACCAGATAAAGTGCCGCTCTGACACGTCCCAACGGATCGGTTGACGCAACGGCGTTGGTTGCCGTCAAGATCGAGCTGCGCATCTGCGCAGACATCGCTCCGTGCATCAGTCTTTGGTTCAGAACGTCCAACAACTGATTGCTCGTCGTGTCTGCCGCCGCGAGCGCCTGCAATTCCGTGAAATTAAGTCTCGTGCCGTTCGGCGTGTCGGGCAGTGCGACGTTGATCTGTCCGAAAACCATCGAATTGGCGAAATTAGCGCGACCGATTGCCGTTCCCGTATTGAAAATGGCAAACTCGGGACCTAACAGCGAAGTTCCCGGGACGATATAATTCGGCGGATAAAAATTGAAAACCGTCGGTGAATTGAAAACGTTTTGCGCCAAGCCGCTTGGGAAACGGTTGACGTTTCCGTCGCTCAATCCGGTTCCGGCGGCATCCGTGACGCCGACCTGGCGGAAAAGATTGGTCAGCAATTGAACCGGCTCACGAAGTTTTCCGTAAGTCGGATCGGTTTTGACGTTGCCGCGTGCTTCCGGGTCGAGCAGAATCGCTTTGACAACTTCCTTCAACTGCGTCGGGCTTGTCCGGTTGGCATTGAAAACCGCCGAAATACGACCGACATAAGCCGGAGTCGGATCGCTCGTCACAAGCTGTTGAATCAGGTATTTGCTGACAAACGGCGCAACGTTCGGATGATTATAGATATTTTCCAAAGCCTGATTGAGCGAATTATTCGCATAGGTCGTGATTGCCGTTCCCGTGCATCCCGTACAAGCCGCGATGTTGGTTGTCGTCGAACCCGTATAAGCGAGCAGCGTTTTTGCCGTCAGATCGTGATTATTCGGCACGAGCAGCATCGGGTCTTTGTAATCCGGCGCACCGATC
>DATLOR010000354.1:0-2569 GCA_035536135.1 Pyrinomonadaceae bacterium
AAGACGCTCTTTGTTTTATTTTTTACTTTTTACTTTCTTTCTCGCCTTCGTAAATATCTTTTTTAGCCAAGCCTTTTTTGACGACTTTTCTGATCGCGGTTCGGAGATCGCTGTCAACTCTGGTCACCAGACGGCGGATCATTTGTTCGGGACGCGCCTGAAAATACGTGACGTGCGTCGTTTCGTAACCGTTCGGCGAATGCGGCGAGAAATAATAGTTTGAAACGCAGCAGCGCGAGCCGTCCGCCTTGACTTCGTTGACCGAATGATAGGATTTATCGTTCGTCGCCATCAGCACGAGACGGTTAAAGAGGCTCGGAATTTCAACCGGTTTCGTAACTTTTTCGTCCCAGAGTTCGAGATTTCCGCCGTTTTCCGGTTTCCAATCGGGCGTCACGTAATAAAGCAGATTCAAAACGCGGTAATCCTTCTGTTCGTAATCGTGCGAATTATCGAGATGCGGATTCAGGAAATGTCCTTTCGACATCGCGCTGATGCCGCCCGCGTAAAGATGCGGATCGCCTTTCGGGTCTTTGATTCCCGTCAGTTCGGCAACCTTTTCGATCACTCTTTCGTCCTGAAAGGCAAAAGTGATGTCTTCGATCAGCGGATCAAATTTCTCGAAAGATTTTGATGTGTATTTTTTTTCGCGAAAGCTATTTAAAAGCCGCATTTCTTCGGTCGGCGGAAAGGCTTCGTAAATTTTTCGCGCCAATTCTTCGGGCAAAAGGTTATCGATCGCCGCAAAATGCGTTTTAATGCCTTTATCGGCATGAAAATCCGCCTTGATCGCGTCGGCGTCTTTTTCCAGTCGTTCCAAGATCAGTTTGACAAGTTCTTCCTTCATAATATGCTTTATCGGAAATCTATTTGAATTATGAAAAAACCTCGCGGAAAGGTCAAAGCCGGAGAAAATTAATTTTTATTGAATAATAAACTAACCAAACCAAGTTCTCGTGCGTCTAAAAAAATAGCTGAAAAAGCACAAGTTTTATATTCAAGAGGTAAGCATTAATGGATAGACGATATTTTTTAAAATCGAGCGGCATCACACTGGCGAGTTTCGGGCTGATGGCGGCGGCACCTGATTTTCTTCATCAATTTGCCAACGCGCAAACCTTGACCGATAAAACCGGTAAAAAGAAAATTCTGATCACGATCTTTCAGCGCGGCGCGGTTGACGGGCTGAATATGGTCGTTCCTTACGGCGACAGCGAATATTACAATCTGCGCAACAGTATCGCGATTCCGAAACCGGACAAAACGGACGGCGCAGTCAATCTCGACGGTTATTTCGGACTTCACCCGTCATTAAAGCCGTTTGAAACGCTCTGGAACAACAAACAGCTCGCGGTTGTTCATTCGGCGGGTTCGCCCGACAATACGCGCTCGCATTTCGACGCGCAGGACTATATGGAATCGGGAACACCCGGTAATAAAGGAACCCGCGACGGCTGGCTGAGCCGCGTTCTGCAAACCTCTCCGGGCAAAAACGATTCGGCTTTCCGCGCCGTTTCGATGACGCAGCAAACGCCGCGCTCGCTGATGGGCAAATACCCGACGATTTCAATGACCAATCTCGCCGATTTTTCGATCAAAGCGGGAATTTACACGAAATCCGTGCAGGGCGGATTTGAAGGCGTTTATGAAGAAAATTCAAAAGATTCTCTGGGCGAAACCGGCAAGGAAACCTTTGAAGCCGTCAACTTTTTGAAAAAAGCGAATCCCGCGCAGTTCAAACCCGAAAACGGCGCCGCTTATACGAATACGCCGTTCGGACGTTCGCTTCGCCAGATCGCCCAGCTGATCAAATCGAATGTCGGTCTGGAAGTCGCTTTTACCGACACGCCCGGTTTGAATTGGGACACGCATCTTAACGAGGGCGGCGCGCGCGGACAGCTTGCCAATCTTTTACGCGATTTCGGCGCGAACATCGCCGCTTTGACAACTGATCTGGGCAAACGAATGGATGATGTCTTGATCTTAACAATGAGCGAGTTCGGCAGAACGGCGCGGCAGAACGGCTCGAACGGAACCGACCACGGACACGGCAACGCGATGTTTCTGATCGGAAATTCCGTCAAAGGCGGCAAAGTTTACGGCGATTGGAAAGGTCTGAAATCCGATCAGCTCAACGAGGGACGCGATCTAGCCGTAACAACCGATTTCCGCGACGTTTTCGGCGAAATCGCCGTGCGGCATCTCGGCAACAAAAACCTCGGTAAGATCTTCCCGAATTACGCGGCAAGCGCCGGTAATTTCAAAGGTTTTCTCAGTTAAATTTCTCCAAAGCGTTTAATGAGAAAATAAAAGCCGTCTTCATACGTTGAAGACGGCTTTTCAATTTCAAAAACAATTTTCCGAAATTCTAAGTAAGCGTGATAAACCCGGTCGGAGCACCGTTTGTGGTATTTCCGTCAACCTGATTATTGCCCGACGAGAGAATCGAACCACCGGTCGCGGATAAGCCCGTACCGTTACTCGTGACAATGTTGCCGTGAATTCTGACAACACCGCCCGTGTTGGATAAAAGACCCGTCGTATTTCCTGAAATCGTGCTATATGAAAC
>DATLOR010000355.1:0-16887 GCA_035536135.1 Pyrinomonadaceae bacterium
GTTTCATAGAGATAGTAAAAATATCCGTTGTTCAGCATACTGATGCGAATGTTCGTATCAGCGGGAACTTTGGCTTTTTCTTCCGCCTGAAGCTTGTCGGTATTGGCTTTAAGCGCCTGCGCAAGCGCCTCACCCGAAAGATTTTCCGTGCCTTTTTTAATTTTGGCGGTGACGTCTTCGATTCGGTTGGTGATCGTCAGGCTGTAATCTTTGGCGGGCAGCTCGTTTTGCATCGAATCGGCTTTATAGCCGTCTTTGCCGTAATCTTTGCCGGCGGAAGAAGCCGCAACCAGCGCGTCGAAACCGCAATGGTGATTGGTCAGGATCAAGCCCTGGGGTGAAACGAATTCCGCCGTACAGCCGATACTCAGACTAATCACGGCATCGGAAATGTCCGCGCCGCCGTTCGGGTTGTAGATATCGAGCGGGTTGATCTTCAAGCCTTTTTGCTTTAAGGGCAATTTGGCAATTTGGTCGGGCGTGTACATTCCTTCGTCGAACGCTGCGACCAATGAAAATGACGAAAGCAAAACGGCAATCGTCAAAAATGATGTAATTAATTTTGTTCTCAAACGCATGTTTTGATTTCCTTTTTTGATAAATGTGTAAATCATAGCAAATAAAAGTTATGAAAAGATTCTATCGCAAAGTTAAGAAAAAATCACAAAAAAAGCGAGCCGCTGGAATGGCTCGCCTTATATTACGATAATTTAACCTTATTTTTTACTGATTTGATTGTTTGATTTCCGTCGGTTCCTGCGGCAGTAGCAATCTGGGATTGATCGATTTGTCGTTCAAACGCAATTCGTAGTGAAGATGCGGTCCGGTCGAACGCCCGGTAGAACCGATCAAGCCGATCAGCTGTCCGCGGGTGATCACGTCGCCGATCTGCACTTCGATCTTGGAAAGGTGACCGTAGCGCGTCGTTAAACCGTTACCGTGGTCGATCTCGATCATATTTCCGTAGCCGCCTTGCCAGCCGGCTTTGAGAATCGTGCCGTTTGCCGGAGCCATCACGGAATCGCCGCGTTCGCCGTCAATATCCATTCCGGCGTGGAATTCATAATTGCGTCCGCCGAACGGATTGCGGCGAAAACCGAATTCGTTGTTGATCTTGCCAAGATGCGCCCACACCGTCGGCAGAAAAGACGGGTTCGCAACGGATGCGATCGAGCGAATCTGATCCTGCACATCGCCGCTTTCCGCGTCTTCTACTTCTTGTTTTGTTAATTGCAGATCCAAGACCGGTCCGCCGCTGTTCATCGCGAAATTTTCGCTTCCGGCAGGACGGCTGTAATCGATTGATCTGGGTTCTGTAGTTGGATTGTTTTGTGGAATGAGGGCGGCAGTTTCGTTGGTTACGGGAGCCTCGGATTTAGCTAAAACATTTGTTTTGATCAAACCGACCGTTCCCAGGGAAACAATGCCCAAAGATAATATAAAAATTGCAATACTTGAATTGAGAAGTTTCTTGGAAACCTCAATTCGTCTGATATAAATTTTTGATTTTGTTGTATGCGATAATAAAAAACTGTATTTTTTGTTATTTTTCTGCATTACGCTTTAAAAGCTCCTTTTAATGATTACGCGCCGAAAGTCCAGCCTTTCAGCACACGGAATCACGCAAGAATAGCCGCGAGCGACTAACGCGAATCCTTATTTCAGAATTTTTATAAAAAAATTCTCTTTAGGGGGTTAAATTTGTAAATCGTGTTTTCTGTTATTATAAACGGAAAGTAAAAACTAACACAGACTATAGCACAAATCAAACCGTTTACGCCAATTGATGCTATAGCGTCTTGCTAAACCTGTTAATTGTCAATGGTTTAGACTATTCTTTTGTTCTGCGGCTTGATTGCCAGGTTCTGAAAACCATCAAGCCAATACCGATGAAAACGGCGACAAACGACAAAATGACAATGATTTTGATTGCGGTTGTAATAAAGGCGATAAGAGCAAGAATGCCTTTTAAAACGGCAATCGCCAAAGCAATAACTGCTAAGATACTTCCAATAATTCCTGCGGCGGCTTTTAATACTATCGGCATAAAATTAATTTCCTTTCAAAACTTCTGAATTAACCACAGGACGGTTATTTTTAAAAACAATCAAAACCATCCTGTTTCCATATTAAACTTTTCTTAGCGATTTTTCCAACTCTTTGCTCTGACCTGGGTCGGGTATTCGCTGCTCGTATCAAAATTGTCGCTTTGATAATTGACATCGCTCATCGCGCTGATAAAGCTCGGCGTTTCCGCACGGCGCGCAAAATCCGCATCAGTTACTGCGCTTGTATCGGATTTGAAAATATAATTTCTCAAAATATAAAGTCCTAAACCGATCAAGAAAATCGGTAAAAGTCCGCGCATCAAAAAGCGAAAATCCTTGAAAAAGATGTGCAGAACAAATGTTCCGCCAAGCAGTATTAGAAGTATTCCCCAGAGTTTCGGGTTGCCCGAAAATCTTTGCACCAGAATATCTTCCGCGAGATCGGGTTTTGCACCCGAACGGATCAGCCGGGCGGTTTTCCACGCGTCGACTGCCGAATAAAGCCACATTCCGAGAACGCCGAACACAAAAAGCGGCATTCCTGCTAAGATAGCCATCTGAAAAAGTCCGACCGAAATCGCGAAATGAATCAGGGCTTTATACGTCTGACCGTTGTAAGCCGCGCCGAGTCCGGGACAGATGAACGACAAAATCAGTGCAACAAAAGGTGATGTCTGCGCCTTAACGTAAGAAGAATTCGACGATTGATAATGATTTCTGAGCAAATCAACGCCCAGAACGATACAATCCTGACAATACGGGAAACCTTTGATGCGGTGGTCGCAAGCCGCGCAGAGCGGTTTTCCGCATCCGTTACAGCTGACCGTCGCTCCATTGTGGCTGTGATAAGCACAATTCATTATTTACTATCCTCGTTATTAACGTATTGTCCCTGAACCGGCTGCTGATTCGGATTTCCGGTATTTGACGAACCTTTATTTTCGTTACCTAAAACAACATTGGCGCTTTGCTGATAAGTTTGTTCGGCTAATTCAAAGATCTTTTGCGAACCGTCGGCGGAAACCGTCTGGCTGAAAATAAACGCCGCGAAAATGAGCATCATCACAACGGATGCAAATTGCGGAACGCCGATCGGGAACCTGAACCCGCGAGCCCATTCCGCGACCTGCGCCGCCCACGACGCTTTCACCGTTTTCGCTTCGGTCGTGCCGATCGTCGCCTGCAAGATCTTCTCGTGAAGTCCTGCCGGAACCGCCAATTCGTCCATTTTATACGTGTAGCAAGCCGCGATCGAGCGGACGACCGCGCCGGGTAAATCCGTGCAGTTATCGCACAAAACAGCGTGACGTTCCCAGCGATGGAAAACCGTCGCGGGCAAAAAACCGTCCAAATAATCCGTTAAATGTTCTTCAAACTGCGTGCAGGACATCGCCGTTTCCGGCATTGTCATTGAAAGAATTCGCGCTTCGAGATGCGTCATCGAATGTTTCGGTGCGGAAATTTCGTGACAAACTTCGAGCGCGTCCTTAACTTCGTTCAAAAGCGCGTGGCACAGAGGGCATTTGAGTGCGTGCGCCGCCACCGCTTTGTGCATCGGTCGTTCGAGGGCTCCGTCCAGATAATCGGTCAGATTTTCCTCAAACTCCGCGCATTCTATAATTCTCTCATCCGTGTAATTCATAAAACCTAAAAACCCCTGGTATCAAAACTTTTCAAAATCTTTCCCGACAATGGCGTGAATATTCATAGTTTTTTGCCTTATCCAGTTCCGCTTAGCGCGGAAAATTTCAATTAAAGATTACAAATTCCAAATTTTTATTCTTCAACCTACTTTTTATTTCTTCAATCTACAAATCCTTTGTAATCTGTAATTTGAAATTTGTAACTGCAATCTCTGAATGCATCAAATAGTTACAACCCGCATTCGCCGTAAAATCTTCGCCAGTTCAATGCGTCCGCGATTGATGCGCGATTTGACCGTGCCTTCGGGAATTTTCAAGACATCGACGATTTCCTGATAGCTCATCTCCTCGATGTCGCGCAGGATCACGCAGGTTCTCAAATCCATCGGCAGTTTGTCAATTCCGTCCTGAACTTGCGCCGCGAGCTCCTTGCGCTCGATCTCCTTTTGCGCCGAGCCGCCGACCGAACGCAGATGAAACGTATGATCTTCGACATCGTCCGCCATCGAATCCTGCGGATTTCTCTGGCGGTGGCGGTAATCGTCAATTATCAAGTTGCGTGCCAGACGCATCAGCCAATTCGACAAATCGCCCTGTTTGGCGTCGTATTGCTCGAGCGTTTTGTAGATCCGTATAAAAACTTCCTGCGTCAGATCTTCCGCCGCTTCGATGCTCGACGTAAATCGGTACGCGAGATTAAAAATCCGGCGCGAATAAAGCGACACGATTTCTTCCCAAGCCGAACCGTCTCCGGCACGGCACCGCCGCACAAGTTCCGCTCCATTATTTTCCGAAGCTACTTTTAATGCTTCCAACGCTCTTTCTCCAATCAGCAAATACCTTTAGCCAAAAGCAACAAAGCTAAAATTCACGCCTTGTCAAAATCTTTCTACGAATGCTTTCCGCGAAAAGTTCAATCTTTTACTTTTTACTTGTAACCACTTTTTACTTTTTACCCGAACATACTGTAATCTTTTGTCTTTATTGCATATTTAACCAAACTGTTTAAGTATGTCGACATTTCATACAAACATTTTGGAACGAGAGAAATTTTACTTCAAGGTTGGAAACGAGTAGTTTGCGAAAATCCATCAAATTTATATTACTTTTTTTATTCGCCGTTTTTATACTCTGGTTTTTCGGACGGAATTTAAACTGGCAGGAAGTCAGCGAAAGTTTACGAAAAGCGAATGCTTTTTATATTACGCTCGCGGTTTTGGTTATTTGTTTCGGCTATCTGCTGCGGGCTTTTCGATGGAAGGTTTTGCTCGAACCGATCACCGAAACTTCTTTGAAAGAGCTTTTTGCGACCACCACAGTCGGTTTCGCGGCGGTTTTTTTTGTCGGCAGAGCCGGTGAGATCGTGCGTCCGATGTGGCTTCCGATGCGCGACAAGCGGGTCCGTCCTTCGTCCGCGCTCGTGACGCTCGGGTTGGAAAGAATTTTCGATCTGGCGGCGCTGATCTGTTTTTTTTCAGTGACCCTTTTGTTTTTTGACCCGCCCGAAGCGAGCAAACGCGATTACGCCGTGCAGTATGAATACATCAAACTTCTCGGTAATCTGATGCTTGCCGGGGTGTTCGTCGGTTTCATCGGTTTATTTGTTTATCAAAAATATTCTGCGCCGATTATTGCGTGGTTTGAAAGAATAACCGACAGAAAGCTCGTTCCCCGCCGAATCAGGCGCGTATTTTTGAGCTTGTTGCAGCAGCTTGCGGCGTCGCTCCAAATTTTGAAAAGTGCCAGCGAGCTTTTCCGGGTTATTTTCTGGACTATTTCATTATGGTTTTCGATTGCGCTGCCAACGTGGTTTGTTATTCTGGCGTTTAATCTACCGTTTCATATTTCACTCGCCGGGGCGATGTTTTTGATGTTTTGGGCGGCGATGGGGTCGCTTATTCCAACACCCGGAGGCGCCGCCGGCGCATTTCACGAAATTACGAAACGCGGACTGATGTTTTTAGGCGTTGAAGAAAATGATGCGGCAGCGATTTCGATCGTTATGCATCTGGTTTATTTCGCCCCCGCGTTGATTTTCGGGTTTTATTATCTTTTCCACGGCGATATTTCGATCGCGAAATTCAGAAGCCTGCTTTCGAGCGAGCACGCGGTCGAAGAAATCGAAGAAGGAGAGCAGAAAACGGAAAACGGAAAACGGAAAACGGAAAATGAAGAAAGACGAATCGAAGGCGTTGCGCCGCAAACCGAGCATTAAAGTTTCTTTGTCCAAATTAATTTTTCACTTTCCGTTTACCGTTTTTCATTAAAATATTATGCGTTGTCCATTTTGCGGTCATCTCGAAGATAAAGTTGTCGATTCGCGGGAATCGAAAGACGGCGATTCGATTCGCCGCCGCCGCGAATGTATTCTGTGCGGTCGCCGTTTCACGTCTTACGAACGGATCGACGAGATTCCGTATATGGTCGTCAAAAAGGACGGCAAGCGCGAAACTTTTGAACGCAATAAAATAATGAACGGCTTGATGCGCGCCTGCGAAAAGCGTCCGATTTCCGCCTCGCAGCTCGAAGCGATCGTTAACGAAGTCGAAAAAGCCGTACAGGATTCGACCGACCGCGAGCTTTCGACAAATGACATCGGAAAAATAATTATGCGCCGCTTAAAAGCTCTGGATAAGGTCGCATATGTCCGCTTTGCTTCCGTCTATCTCGAATTTGAGGACGTTTCCGAATTTATGACCGAGCTCAAATATCTGGTGCGCTCCCGCGATAAATTACCTGAAAAGAAACCGTCTAAGAAAAGTAAAAAGTAAATTTGTAAAGAACAGTTCACCGGCATTTCACAAACTTAACTTTGGCGAATTTTTGCTGATTCCCGCAAATTAGCGTTTCAAAACATTACATTAAAAAAATACCTCTTTTGCCCTTTTCATCTTTTTTTTCTAACATAAATTTATGGATGAAATTGAAGATTTCTCAGAAAAGTTGGTTGAACCCGATATTAATGACCCGCAGATGCAGATTCCGGCGATCTTGCCTGTGCTGCCCTTGCGCGACATCGTGATCTATCCGTTTATGATCGTTCCGCTTTTTGTTTCGCGCGACCGTTCGATCAAAGCGGTTGACGAGGCGTTGAGTCAGAATCGGATGATTATGCTCGTCTCGCAAAAGGACGTGGACAAGGAAGAACCGGTGCAGGAGGATCTGTATAAAGTCGGCACGGTCGCCGTCATTATGCGAATGCTCAAATTGCCCGACGGACGAATCCGCATTTTGATTCAGGGGCTTTCGCGCGCCCGGATCGAATCGGTCGAATCGGGCGGCGATTACATCAAAGCGCATTTAACACCGATTCCCGAGCCATTGCCGCCGACGAATTCTCTGGAGGTCGAAGCGCTTGTCCGCAATGTTCGCGCATCGATGGAACGCGCCGCAAACTTGGGCAAAAATATCTCGCCCGAAGTTCTGGCGATCATCGCCAATCTCGATGATGCCGGACGGCTCGCCGATCTCTCGGCGTCGAATCTCGAATTAAAAGTCGAGGACGCGCAAAGCGTGCTCGATAATTTCGACCCGATCCTGCGCCTGCGCCGCGTTAACGAATTATTAAACAAAGAAATTGACGTTTTGACCGTGCAGGCGGAAATCAACACGCAGGCGCGCGCCGATATCGACCGCTCGCAGAGAGAATATTTCCTACGTCAACAGCTTAAGGCGATTCAGTCGGAACTCGGTGAAGGTAACGAGCTTTTCGAGGAGATCGAGCTGTACCGCGACAAAATTCTCAAGGCGAAAATGCCTTCGCACGCCGAAGACGAAGCTTTGCGACAGCTTAAAAAGCTCGAACGGATGCATCCCGACACGGCGGAAACCGCGACCTTGCGGAATTGGCTCGACATAATGACCGAGCTGCCGTGGTCGAAAGCGTCGAAAGATAATCTGAATCTCAAGAAAGCGGAAAAGATTTTAGACGAAGATCATTACGGTTTGGAACGCGTGAAGGAAAGAATCGTCGAAGCTTTGGCTGTTCGCAAACTGCGCGAAAAACCGAAAGGCTCGATTCTGTGCCTTGTCGGACCGCCGGGAGTCGGTAAAACTTCACTTGGACGTTCGATCGCGCGGGCTTTGAACCGCAAATTCGTTCGTATCTCGCTTGGCGGTTTGCACGACGAAGCCGAAATTCGCGGTCATCGAAGAACCTATGTCGGCGCGATGCCGGGCAGAATCGTGCAGGCGATTCAGCAGGCGGAAACGAATAATCCGTTGATTATGCTCGATGAAATTGACAAGGTCGGCGCAGATTTTCGCGGCGACCCGTCATCGGCACTTCTCGAAGTTCTCGATCCCGAACAGAATTTTTCGTTCCGCGACAATTACTTGAACGTGACGTTCGATCTGTCAAACGCGATGTTTATGACGACGGCGAATGTTCTCGACACGATTCAGCCCGCACTGCGCGACCGGATGGAAATTATCTCGCTGTCGGGCTACACGGAAGAAGAAAAACTCGAAATTGCGCGGCGGCATCTGGTTCCGAAACAGATCGAAGAAAACGGCTTGGAAAAAGACGACGTGAAATTCGAGCGCAAGGCTCTCGCAAAGATCATCGGCGAATACACGCAGGAAGCCGGACTGCGCCAGCTCGAAAGAGAGATCGGTAAAGTTTGCCGCAAGATCGCGCGCAAAAAAGCCGAGGAAGAAGATAAATTCGAACCTGTCAGAGTTACGGCGAACGCCGTTAAAGATTATCTCCGCGCCCCGAAGATCTTCCCCGAAGAAGCCTTGAAAAAAGACTCGATCGGCACGGTGACCGGCTTGGCTTGGACGGCGGTCGGCGGCGATATTTTGTTTATCGAAGCCTTGAAAACGCGCGGCAAAGGCAAATTGCAATTAACCGGACAGCTCGGCGAAGTGATGCAGGAATCGGCGCAAGCCGCGTATTCTTATGCGAAGGCGCGGGCGACCGAACTCGGGATCAACGAGGAGGATTTCGAAAATTTCGACATCCACATCCACATTCCCGAGGGCGCGATTCCGAAGGACGGACCGAGTGCCGGCATTACGCTCGCAACCGCAATGGTTTCAGTTCTTTCGCAGCGTCCCGTGCGGAAAGATGTGGCGATGACGGGCGAGATAACTTTAAGAGGCAACGTCCTGCCGATCGGCGGAGTCAAAGAGAAGATTCTCGCGGCAAGACGAGCACATATCAAGACGGTCATCATTCCGGCGCCGAATAAACGCGATTTGGAAGATTTACCACAGGAAGTTATCGACGATTTGACGTTTATATATGTAGAGAATGTGCGCGAAGTATTTCGTGAAGCATTGCGCGAGAAAGTTGTGCCGAACGTGAAAGCCAAGGCGCAAACAGCAAAGGCGAAACAATAAGAATCGCCGATGAAATCGGGAAGTTTGATAAGTAATTTACGTAAAAGTCAATATTTATCGGCTTCCCAAGTTTTGACACTGCCCGGTTAGTGTGATATTTTTGAAAAGTTTTTAACTGTCATTTATAATATTGAGCGACAATAAAGAAACTTTTTTGGTTACCGAGCGTTAAGATTTTTGACGTTCACGATTTTAGGTCGTTTCAGCGATTCGCCCTAACCCTGAAAAATTTATCGTAAGGAGTATAGACGAACTTGATGAAAACTTACCTTTTTAAGGTTTTCAGTTTTACCGCAATTTTAACTTTTGTTCTTAATTCTTTCGTTTCGGCGCAGGTTACTTCAACCACTTCGGACGGAAGAAATAACACGAAACCCGTGCAGGCTGAACAAGCCGAAGCGCGGATTCAGCAAGTAACTTCCGATTCGGGAAGATATTTCAAACAAGGTTTATTAAATCTGCAGGACAACCGCCGCCCGCAGGCGCGCGACGACTTCGACAAATCGGTCGAAGTTTTTCTGATGTCGGGCATTAATCTGACCTCGAACAACAACGCCAAATCGCGTGATTGCTACAATCAATTGATCGAAACGGTTTACCGGATGGAATTTCCGACCCAGGCACAGGTTCCGCAAATTCGAGCGCTGTCGGCAACGTGCGGCTGGACGATCGACAATGATCTGGCTGACAAGGTCGCAAAACTCGTTTTGACCGCCCCGATCCAGCAAACGCCCGCGAATAACAATTCGTTGATCGCGTCCGCTCTGCCGAATGTAAATCAGTCGAATGACGCAACAACCGGCTTTACCGAACAGAAATTCGAACCGTCGCCGCTTGATGATCTGGCGAAGCTCGAATTAACGACGGATGAACAGCAGGTCGAAAACAATCCTTTAGCCCAACAGCAATATCAACTGGTACAGGTCGCGGTTGCCAACAAATCGCTCGGATTTACTTTTCAGGTTCATCCGATGATTCAGCAGTATTTGAATTATTATCAAGGGCGCGGACGTTCGACGATGGAAACCGGACTTTACCGTTCGGGAATGTTTATGCGCATGGCGCGCCGGATTTTCCGCGAAGAAGGAATTCCCGAAAACGTCGCGTGGCTCGGACAGGTCGAAAGTATGTGGAAGCCGACGGCGATGAGCTGGGCTGCCGCTTCGGGCTTGTGGCAGTTCATTCCGGGAACGGGCTCACGCTTCGGACTGCGGAAAACCGCCTACGTTGACGAACGCAACAGTTTTGAAGGCGCGACGCGCGCTTCGGCTCGTTATCTGAAATTCTTAGCGAACCGTTACGGCGGCAACTGGGAATTGGCGATGGCGGCTTATAATTCGGGCGAAGGCAATGTCGATCGCGCAATCGCGCGCGCCGGAGCGAGCAACTTCTGGGTTGCTTACCCGTATTTGCCGAAGGAAACGCGCAATTACGTGCCGAATATCTTAGCGACAATTTTGATCGCGAACAATCCGCAGCAATACGGTTTCGGACAAGTTCGTCCCGCACCGCAACTGGTTTACGACACGGTTCGCGTGCCGTCTTCGACGAGCTTGGCACTGCTTGCCCAGGCTTCGGATACGACCGTCGAATATATCCGCTATCTCAATCCCGAATTGCGGACGAATATGACGCCGCCCGAAGCGTACAACGTGCGTGTTCCGCCGGGCAAGGGAAATGAGGTCGTTGCGATCTTCAAACGGATGCCGAATACCAAGGTCGTTAACAACTCGGCTCTCGCGACCAGCGTGACGGGTGAAACCTGGCAGAATATTTCAAACCGCACCGGAATTTCGGTTGCCGATCTGATGGCGGCAAATCCGGGAATGAAATCTCCGACCGGTAAAGTCATTATTCCGTTCGGCAATAACGTGAGAAATACTTCATACCAGCGTCCGACCAATCAACCGCAAACCGTTCCGACCACGGGCGGCGTGCGCGTCGTCAAAGCGCTATCGGGCGATACGGTCGCAAAAGTTGCCGAGCGTTACGGCGCGAATGCGGTTGACGTTGCCAATCTTAACGGGATGACTTCGATCAACGCTGCGCTTGCCGCCGGTCGTGAAGTTAAAATTCCGGTGAACTAAAGCACTCTAAAATTAAAAGATGAAAAGGACGGCTGAGTTTTCAGTCGTCCTTTTTATTGAAGGGCAAAAAGGATCGGGCGGCTCGGGCTCGCGTCCGAAACGAACGGCGCGATTTGCAGGTTTAACAGATAAATTCCGTCGGCGATTTCGTCCGGCACAAAGATCAGCTCGGTAATCGTATGGTAAATCAAACTTGCCGCCGACGTTTCGAAGGCGCCTTGCCCGACATTCCAAAAAAATCGATGGTTCGAGAGTTTTCCTTCGTCAAAGATGCGGTCGATCGAGGGCAGATCAACGAGCAGATGTTTGACGCCGAGCTCGCGGATAAATTTGATCGCTTCGGTCGTAAAAAACGGCGGAATTTTTTCCAGATAAGTCCGCGTCAGCTTGCTTTCATCATTCGGCAAAGTGCGAATTATCAGGCTGTCGGAACTGTGAACCGCCGCAACCGGGTTCACTTCGACCATTTCGGATTGTTCAAGATTTAGCGCGTCGCTGCCGCGCTGTGATCTAACCGCTTCCAACGCTTTTTCGAGCGTTTTGCGGGTAATCAGCAAGTCATCATCACTCAATTCGACCGCATAAGTTTCGTCCGTTTCCGACGCTTTTTCCGGCGCTGCTGAAATCAAACTTGCCAGAACAAACGCATCCTTCAAACAATCATTAACGAAAATCCGTTCGTGCGTGAGATGTCCGACGCATTCGGTATGCGTGCCGTTGCAGTGCGGGATAAATTTGTATTGCTCGAAATTGACGCTTCCGCCGCGCCGCGTGTCGCCGACCATTTCGCCCGCTTCGCAAGGCTCTGAGATTGCCGGTTCAACGCCGTAAGCGTTCGGCTGTGCGCCGTTAAATTGCAGGGGAATCGCGATCGAAAGCGGTTCGTCGGCGTCAATTTTATAAATTTGACTGTTTATTTGGATAGAAAGTTTCGTCATTATAAAGGTTTTAATTTTCCGACCGCGAGCGAATAGACGAATTCCAAACCGTCAACTTCGTCGATCTGTTCGCCGATCTTTTGAAAGCCGAGTTTTTTGACCAGTGCGGTCGAAGGCAGATTGGTCGGCGAAACCGAGGCGATGAAACTCTCGAGCGGATGACGTTTGACCGCCCAGTTGAGCATTCCTCCGATCGCTTCTTCGGCAAATCCCTGGCGGCGGTGCGGGAGAAAGATCGTGTAGCCGAATTCGACCGCGTTCGGCGCCATCGCGTGTAAATATTCAGGATTCGGACGCGTGTGAAAACCGATAAACCCGACCATTTCCAAAGATGCGCGCAGCCCGACGGCGTGTAGTCCCCAGGCGATATATTTGTCGTCGGCGCGATAATCTTCCATCCTGTGCCGCATCAGGTCTTTTTCGTCGATCCAGTCCTGCGAAACCCGCAAACCGATCAGCGCATCGGTTTTTTGGCGGTCTTCGAGCAGACAGGCTTTCAAAAAGTCTTCCGTCATCAGCCGTAAAGATAAACGCGGTGTAATGATTTCCTGCAAACGATCGCTCCCTTTTAAATTCGTCCAAATTTAATATTAAACCACCTTCACCGATTTATTGCGTAATTTAAATCAATTTACAGGACTTTAATGGTGCTCAGTTTTATTTTGCGGTAATGTCGGAGACATCTTTGAAATGCGCTTTGATTTTTTCGATGACCCACGGTTTTGAAGACCAGACCTCGTACCACGAGGTGTCGAACGCGACAATTAACAGCCACGGGCGTTTTGCCCCGCCTTCGCTTTTGGCTTCGAAACGTCCGTCAAGTATCAGTCCCACGCGTTCGGAAAAATCGATCAATTCTGCGCCGGAGAGCTTCAACGTTTTATCTTTATTCGGGTACCACTCTCCTTTAATATTTTTTACATAATTCAAATCCGAACAACGCCAGCGTGACGTTAAAACCTTTTCCCCGACGAGCGCGAGAATGTCTTTCAGGCTGAAACTCAAAGAACTTCCGCCGCCTTTTGATTGATTTTTGTCCTTGATTTTAACGCCGATCATATAATTTTGATGTGCAAAATCTATTTCTTACCGATCAAATAGATAATACCCTCGCCGAACTGCGTGCGCCAGTGTTCGGGATTGTGAACGGCGTTCGGGACTTCGGTATAGGAAACATCATAACCTTTCGCCTTTAAAACGTCGCGCAGATGCCGGCTGGTATCGAGCATCGTCAGACCGACCGCGTTTTTCAGATTTTCACCGCCGCCGACTTCGAGGTAAAAACGCTGGTTAAGCCTGGCGGAGCTTTTGTATTGCTCGGTGAGCCATTCCGAAGGCGTCGAAGCGCCTTCGTTGCCGCGCCAGAATGCGCCGCTTTGCGCTAAAATATTGCCGAAAAGATTCGGATATTTGAAAGCGACGAACGCCGCGCCGAGTCCGCCCGCGCTGTATCCGGCAAGCACCGTTTGATCGGCTGCCGTCGTTACGCGGTAATTTTTCTGCGCCCACGGCAGCAGATCTTTCACGACGAAATCGGCGAATTTTTGATGATTGGCAAGATCGCCGAGCCGGTCTTCCGTGTTATCGACAAAGATCTCGACGGTCGGATAGATCTTTCCGGCTGCCAGCAGATTATCCAAAATCACCGGCGCGGGAATGTCTTTGACGTAATCTTCGCCGTCAAACGAAATGATCAAACGATACGGTTCGGCTGACTTTGCATCATATTTTGGCGGCGTGTAAACCCAGATTTTGCGCTGGCGGTTATATTGTTTGTCGTCGATCGTCAAGGCTTCCGTCTTGCCTTTCGGCACATCGCTTTTCTCAAGCGTCCAATCGGTCACGGTCTGATTCGTCGGCGCCGATTGCGTCGCAGGTTTCTGGGCGCAAGCCGTCTGTTGATAAAAAAGCAGGCAAAACAGCGCAAATACAGATAATTTTCTCAGCATCATAATTTGCCAATACGTTTTTGAATTAAAAATGGTTTTTAGTTTTTCTGTTTACAAAATATTTATCTTATAAAATGTTTTTACTAATTTTATTGTTTTAATTTTTTCAGTTGTTCGACGGCATTATTATTTTGCGGGTTGAGTTCAAGCGATTTTTCGTAGTATTTGATCGCCGATTCTTTGTCGCCTTTCGCCTGATAAGCGTCGGCGAGACTGTCCCAGACATTAGCGGAATTTGGAAAGTCGAGCGTGTTTAGCCGGAAAACCTCGAGCGCGTCTTCAATTTTTTTCATCTGCAAAAGTACGTAACCGATGCGATTGATTCGGGATTCGGAAATTTTCGCGGCGTTTGGCTGTTCGCGCTGCTCGCGATAATTTTTGAGCGCGTCGCTTGCGCCTTTTTCAATGATCGCCTTGAGCAGAGTGCGCGCCGGATCGTTATCGTATCTGGCGTAATCGAGATAAGCAACTGCGGGATGTTTTCCGCCGATCGCGTCGTCAAGAACTTCTTTCGTGATCGAAAGCCCGTTCGGACTGTTGGCAAAATAAACGATCGCGTCCTTTTTCGGCAAAAACGCCGTAAAATATGCTTTTGTGTCGCCCTGATCGCCCCAGTGCCAGAAAGATTTACCTTCGTCGGTCGTTTCGAGCCCGACGCCGAGTCCCCAGAAAACCTGCGGGGATTTTTCATTAACGACGATCTGCGGCGTAAACATTTGGTTGAAAGTCTTCTTTTTTAAACCTTTCCCGTTCAAAAGCGCGGCGATAAATTTGGCATAATCAACGGCGGTCGTTCGCAAACTCGCCGCCGCATTCACATTTTTACCCTGATTACGAAACAATTTGTTGCCGATCAGATCGTGCCGGTAAGCACCGTTACGGTCGTATTTATCCTGCCACTGATAACTGCTGCTGGTCATTTGCAAAGGAATCAAAACGGTTTTCTGCATAAAATCTTCGAGCTTCATTCCGGTGATTTTTTCAACTACGACGGAAAGATAAACAAAACCTTCGCCCGAATAACTGAATTTTTCGCCCGGCGTGAAATTGATCGGCAGAGTTTTTGCATCCGGCGCACGCCAGTTCGGAAAACCCGCCGTGTGACTCAAAACGCGCCGCGCCGTGATCAAATTCAAACGCGCATCGTCGCCGACCTCGTAATTATTTCCCAGATATTTATTGAGCGGAACGTCAAGATCGAGTTTTCCCGCGTCAACCAATTTCAAAACTCCGTAGGCAAAAACGACTTTGCTCAAGGATGCGGCTTCAAAGATCGTTTCGTTCGTGACCGGTTCTCTGGTTTCGGCATTGGCAAACCCGAAGCCTTTGCTCCAGACAATTTTACCGTCACGAATGAGGGCTGCCGAAATTCCCGGCACGTCCGAGAGCTTCATCAAATTCGGAATATCTTTTTCCAAACCGGCAATTGCTTCATTGGTTGTTCTGGAATTACTGAGCGGCGCAAATTTGTTTTTCTGCGCCGATACGGACGCGGAAAACACTAAAACACACAAAAAAAACGATAAAATTGATTTATTAATTGATTGATTGTTCATTTCAAAACTCTTCTTAATTCTTAGTGTTAAATTATTTATAATCGGGATCAAGCTTCTTCAAATGCTCGACAGCGTTTGTATTTTTCGGGTCTAATTCGAGCGAACGTTTATAGTTTTTGACGGCAAGCGCTTTGTCACCAAGAGCTTCGTAGGCTTCGGCGACGCTATCATAAACATTGGCACTTTCGGGATAGAGCGCGACATTTAGTTTGAAGATTTCGAGAGCCTCTTTCCTTTGTCCTCTGCCGTTCAACATTCGATATGCCCAATCGTTGAGGTCGGTTTCAGAAGGTTGGAATTTTGCATCCTTCTTTTTAGCTTCGTTATAGACTTCGAGAGCTTTTTCAAAACCGCGTTTTCGCAATTGCATACGAAGCAGGGTGATCGGGTCGGACGCGGCAATTTCCGGTTTGTAAAATCCTGCCAGCTCGTCAATAAATTCTTCGGGGTAAGCTCCTGAGAGATTGGTCAGCACGACAATCGCCAGATCATCATCCGGATAAACGAAAAACGCCGAACGTCCGCCGCCAGTTGCAATGACCGCGCTATGTTCAGGTCGCGGTTTGGTGACCCAACCCAAAGCCCACTGCGTCGGCGAACCGTTATTGTAGTTTCCGGCTTTCCAAAGTGTGTCGAGCGCGGTTTTTGTCTTTAAGAGTTTTCCTTGTTGCAGAGCAATAATCCATTTTGCAATGTCTTCGGCAGTGCTGTTCATTCCCGATGCCGTTCGGCGAAACGGCGGAAATTCCGCATAATTGTTGATGAATTTACCCTCGCTAAGTTTTTGACCGTCAAGGTTTGTGACATAACGATAAGTTGGCGCCATATTCGGAATCACATCACGGGAATCTCCAAATCCGGTGTTTGTCATACCGGCAATCTGAAACTGCCTTTCACTAAATACCTGAGCGAATGGTTTTCCGCTGAACTTATCAATAATTTTCCCCAATAAAGCGTAGTTCGTCTGGTTATAGCTGTACCGCTCTCCGGTCTGAAAGTCCATCGGCAGAGATTTGACTTTTGCCCAGACTGCTTCTTCGTTGAATCTCGCTCCGAGCGGTGCTGAATCAATGATTCGAAGAATATCCGGCAGACCGGAAATATGTGTCAGCAACTGTCGAATAGTGACAGACTGCCAAGCTTCCGGCAATTCGTCAAGATAACGCGATACAGGCGCGGAAAGGTCAACCTTTCCTTCTTCGACAAGCTGCATCATCGCGACGCCGGTGAAGGCTTTCGTACAGGAGTTAATCGCAAAAATACTGCGATTCGTTACCCGAACTGAATCCTGAAGGTTCGCGATCCCGAACGATTTGAGCA
>DATLOR010000356.1:0-23089 GCA_035536135.1 Pyrinomonadaceae bacterium
CTCGCCTGAAGAAGAAATTGTCCTTGAACCCGCGTTCGATTGGGCGCGCGGCGATGAGAACGAGACTTTTACAAACGCGCTCGTTTGTTCGAACTGCGAAAAGCTGAAATATTACGTCGGCGAACGGATGGTCGCGGAAGTCGAACCCGACCGCAAAACTTATCCGCATTTGAAATTCGCGCCTTTTTCGGCGAACCTGCACGACGCGATCGGCAAAGGCTGGGAAGATCTGCGGATCGAAGGCTATATCGGCGGCAAAAAGGTGATCGAAAAGCGTATGTCGGCAAAGGGCGTTGAAAAACAATTTATCGTCGCGGCGGACGACACGGAATTGCTCGCCGACGGCATTGATGCGACGCGCGTTGTGTTCAAAGTGACGGACGAATTCGGCAATGTTCAGCCGTTCGCGCACGCCGCAATCCAGTTTTCGATCGAAAACGGCGAGATCATCGGCGATAATCCGTTTGCGCTCGTCGGCGGTGTCGGCGCGATCTGGGTGCGTTCGACCGAAAAAGCCGGAATGATTCGTTTAACGGCAAAACACGCGCGGTTCGGTGTAAAAACCATTGAGATAAAGGCACAAGCCGCGCCTCCAATTGTGATTTAGTCAAACTGATGTATGGGCGACGGCTTGTCCTCGTCCGATGCGACGAATGTCGCAAATATCGCTAATTTCATTCCACATTCCTATTAAAGAATCGTTGTTTTCGCTCCGCTCATCGGGCGAGGACAAGCCGTCGCCCCTACAAATTTTTGACGACATTTGTTAATTTTCCTACGACATTTGTTAAATTAATTTTCAAAATTATGATGCCGGACGAATTCCGCGAATTTCGGAAAGACGCTTTTGAGGTGTTCGGGAACGAAAACACGGTTCACGAGCAAAGCCGAAAGCGCGACGCTCGTGATCGAGTAGGAGTTGAGAAAATCCCTGCCGTTTTCCGCGAGATAAAAGCTGTAGGCATTTGCCCCGCGATTGACGATCTCGTCGAGATCGCCGAGCGTTTGCAGACTCATTTCCGCGAGCGGTTTTAAGTAAAAAGGAACGTCCAAAACCTCGGTTCCTGCAGGGAGTTCGGGAAATTTCCAATGCGCATAACGCACGAAGCTGTCGAGATTGAGTTCGTTTTCGAGAAACTGTTCGGGATTTATTTCGGATTCCTCGACTTCTTTAAGATATTCCTCGCGTTCGGCGCGCAGGTCGCTGAATTTTTCATCCGCCGACTGAAAATTTTGCGATAAAAGATTCAAACGGCTTCGCAGAACGGTCGGGATATTCGATTCGTTTTTATACGCGAGATGATGGTCAATGATCGCCCACGCATCCTGCAAAACGGTGCGCGTTTGAATCTCGCAGACGAGATTTTTCAGATCGTCGTAGCGCGCGCCCGACGCATTTTTGCCCAGACAGACGACAAAATGGATCGCGCCGTAGCCGAATTGGTCGGTTTTCCGGTCGGTTAATTTGTCGATCTTCTCAATAATTTCAAAATGTTCGCCGATTATTTTTTCGAGCTTCGGCAGATCGTCGATATACAAACAAACAACGCGCACGCCCGCAAAGTCTGTGATTTCCGACACGGGATCGCGGTAAGATTTGCGCTGGATTTTTTCGAGAAAGCTGTTTAAGGTTTTGGCGCGATAGGTGATTGTCGAAAATTCGATCTCTTCATTATTAAGCTCGCGGTTCAAAATGTAAGCGACTTCGGCGGACAGCTTTTCATAATCCGGTTGGCGTTCGATAAATCGCTTGATCGCGTCGGTATTTTCCTTCCACAAACGTTCTTCGTCAAAGTCCGCGCCGAATGATTTCGCTTTTTTCTCAGGTTGAAAAGATGCCGTTCTTGCCATAACTGATCGCCAAAATTTTACACTAAATTACGGACGATTGAAACAAATAAGCTTGTCAATAACTTTGACGGTTGATCGCGTGACAAAACAGATTGACGAGCAAAACCATTCCATTGATTAAACAACACACTCGATTGTTTCTCTGACATGCTTCATTGTTTCTTTTACACGCTTGACTGTAAGGCTTACACAGTTGAGTGTAACCATTACACAGCTGATTGTAAGGCTTACACAGTTGACCGTAACGATTACAGGCAAGGGTGTAAGCTTTACGCTCTAGCCTGTAATCGTTACATAGTTGATTGTAAAAGCCGCACACTCGATGGTTTCGGTTGAGAAAGCCATTGTTTGTAAGGAGAAATCGATTGTTTTAATGTAATTGAGCGTTTCTAAACAGAAAAGAGAAAAGATTCGGACTAAAACATTAAAAATCCGAATCTTTTCTCTTTTGCGTGTTATTTTGCTTTCTTTATTTCGACCGCATAGATCTGTGTTGCGCCGAACATATTTGAACGAAAGACAAGCCATTTACCGTCGGGCGTGAAGGTCGCGTTCGGTTCGAGCGTGTAATCGTGTTTGGCGAGATTAACGAGTTTTTCAGATTCGAATTTTTCGCCTTTCGGATGAAAGAGATAAATCCACTGCCCGTTGTCGCCGCGCGCGACGCTGTTCGGTCCGCCGCCGTCGCCTGAATAGACCTTTCCGTCGGGCGAGACGTTGTAATGCACCGACCACTCGCGCTTTGTCAGGCTGTATTTCGTCAGTTTTCCGGTTTTGATCTCGTATTTCGCGAGCCAGAAGACCTGACTTTTAGGCGTTTGCAGATCGTAGTAGATATACTTGCCGTCCGCGCCGAAAAATTCGTGCCCGGCGATCTCCATTTCCATCGTGCGCGTGTGAACTTTCGTTAAACCCGTCCCGTCCGTTTTGATCGTCCAGATGCGATCAACCTTGTGCCACGGTCCTTCGTGACAAAACATCATCAAGGTAGGATCGGTCGGCGAAAACTGCACGTGGTTGAGCCAGTCGGTCGCTTCGTGAAAGGTTTTGACCGCGCCGCTCTTGATGTTGATCGTATAAAGCGTCATCGGAATCTTCGCCGCCAGACGATTTTCCATCATTTCGCCCTTGCCGATGTAATTATCGCCGCGCGGCTGCGGCTGCGTCGGCTGAGTCTCACGCGGTTTCGGGTTAATTTCCATACTTCCCCCCAAAAGCGTCTCGTCGGCGTTGACCGCAAAGCCCGAACCGGTGCGAAACCGCGCATCTTTGACGATCTCACGCGTTGCTTTCGTATCGATATCGGTTTCATAAACCGCGTCGCCTTTGGTGTAAAAAACCTTACGCGTTTTTTTGCCGACAACGACGCTTCCCGCGCGTCCTTCGACGATCTGCTCGATCTTTTTGGTCTTAAAGTTATACGTCGAGAGTCCCGCGCGCGTCGAGAAAACCAGTTTGTCGCCGCTTTCGGTATATCCGTTCTGATGAAAATAAAAAGACGAGCTGCCGTCTTCGTCCGACAGGCGCACGATCCGGTGTCCCGTGTCCTTATCGATCCATTCACGCGGAATTTCGGTCGTAGTCTGCGCGCTGACGCTTAAAATCGAAAATAGAAACAGAAAAAATATCGATAAGCGAATATTTATCATAAATTGACTCCCTTGAAAAAAATAATCGCAGCTGCCAAATAAAACCAACAACTGCGATTATTTTGAATTAACATTGATGAATTAAAGTTCAATCATCGCGGTTACCTAATTAAAAGAACAGACGAATTCCGAACTGAATGTAACGACCGTTCGGCGGTGAGTATAACGTTCCGAAACCGGTGTTATAAGCCTGCCGCAGACGATACAGTTTCAAACCTTCAGTCGTCAGAATATCGAAGCTGTTCG
This sequence comes from Pyrinomonadaceae bacterium, assembly GCA_035536135.1. Classification (GTDB taxonomy): domain Bacteria; phylum Acidobacteriota; class Blastocatellia; order Pyrinomonadales; family Pyrinomonadaceae; genus JAFDVJ01. The sequence continues at coordinate 3,747 of DATLOR010000356.1, forward strand.
GACTTCTCGTCGCAAAGCCTTCGGGCACGGGAACGCTGAAGAAATTCAACGGCAACGCGCCGGTCGGAAGACGCTGAGTAGTCAGAAAATTGTTGACCTGTGTCAAAGTCACATTTCTGCCCGGATTCGCCGCATTCCATTGATCCACTTCGTTCTGCGTAAAATTCGTTTCGGTCGGAACACCGCCGAAAGTATTTCCCGAACCCGCCGGAGACAAACGGAAAATCGGATGATTAAAGGCGTTCAGTAAATCCATGCGGAAATTGATTCTTCGCTTGCCTTCATTGCCGATATACGGCAGATTGAAGGATTTTTGCAGTGAAAAATCAAAGAATTGCTGAAGCGGTCCGCGAATGTCTTCAAGGGTGCGCGAAGCGTTCCCGAGCGAGCCTTTCGGCGGACGAATGAACGCTGCCGGATTGACATACGGTTCGCACGCCGCACCGATCGAACAGCCTGAAGACCAAAGCGGATTTTTCAAAGGCACTCCTTCGACCCGGTTAAGTCTGATCGTATAATTTGAACCGCCGAGACGGTTATTCGTGATGATGCCGATGAACGGCGTGCCGCCCTGGAGGCGATAAACGCCTGACATACTCCAGCCGCCGACGAGTGTCTGAACGACCGAATTAGAGTTTTTCAAGAAGTAGCCGCCCTTTCCGAAAGGCAAATCCCAGACAAAGGTCGTGCTGAAATTATGCGTAATGTCGAAGGTTGAAACGGCTTTGTCCCCGCTGCGCGGCGCACCGAAGTAAACCTGTCCGTTGGTACTGACGACGTTGCCCGTCAGCGTACGCGTATCAGGCGAAGCGTCGGACGAATCATCAATCGATTTACCGAAGGTATAATTCGAGGTAAAACTGAGCCCGGTGGAAAGTCGGCGCTGAATTTTTATGTAGCCGGCATTATAACTGCTATTTCCCGAAGGGTCGCCGAATTGATTTAACGCCGAGAATCCGAAATAAGGCGTGACGACGCTGCTGCGCGGAATGGTGATGGTTGCACCCAACGAATTTTTGCGTCCCAAAGGATCGGCAAAAGCGGTGTCAGCGTTGATATTGTTTGCTTCGAGCTGTTCGATAAAAGCAATGCTGGTCGGGTTGATATTACGCAAAGGCGTGTAGAGATGCGTTCCTTTGCTGCCGACGTAGGCGATTTCGACCACTGTTTTTTTGAATGCCTCGAACTGCAGCGATAAATTCCAGCTTTGAACGTACGGAATTGATTTCGCACCGTCTCCGGCGTAGGCAAATCCCGGAACGCCGAGACTGTTGAGCGTAATCAAACCGTTGGAATCAATACCTAATGTTTGATCAAGCGACGGAGCCCTGACAAACGGATTGTTGCCGGATAAACGAACCGGTTGGGTTGAATCGGCAGTTCCGCCGACCGTCGAACCGGTCGCCGTTGTGCTGACGGTTTGGAATCCGCCGAAATCCGGATTCGGCAAACGATTGTTACCCGTAATCGGCGAGTGCGAGATGCCGTAACCGCCGCGAATGACGAGCGAGCGCTTTTCAGTATCGAAGCCTAAGACCTTCATCTTCGGACTCCAGGCGAATCCGAAGCGCGGCTCGAATCCCATATAATCAACCGGTGATAAATAGCGCGAACGTCCGCCGCGATTGGCAAAAGCGAAAACCGGAATCTGCACCGTCGTCGGGATCAAAGAATTATACGGAGCCGGAATCGGCGTCGTTGCCGGACTGTTCGCCGGAAGAACGCCCAAGCCGACCGCCGTGTTGACTCGCTGTTGAGCGGTCAAGGTCACGGTCTGCGCCAGATCGGGGCGGAAAACTCCCTGCAAATCGTTTTTTTCCGTTCTCGGCAATTGCAGCGAGTAACGCAATCCGAGATTGATGGTCAGATTAGGTTTGACCTTCCAATCGTTTTGAACAAACACCGCTCCGCTTTTCCAGCCGTAATCATAGTTCAAAAGAAGCGGGCGAACATCTACGCTGTTCGGCACACCGAGCAGCAAGCTGGCGAAAGGCGTGCCGCCGTCAGCCGTGTTAGTTCCGCGATTTCGGCTTGTATTGACAGTGCGGAAATTCCATCTTCCGCCCGAAGCAGCGAAAAACGGGACGACGTTGAGCCGGGCTTTGTTCAGATCAACTCCGAATTTCCAGGTCATATTGCCCTTCGTCCAATAAACAATGTCGTTAATGTTAAAACGTTCTTCGACGTTAAAGTTATTGGTCGAACCGGACGAACCGATGCTGGCGAAGGCATTGTAGCCGTCAGCACTCGTATTGAATAAAGGAATACCGCCGTTAGTCAAACTGTCCAATCCCAGTTCACTGGCGAGATTTCTGCCGCCGTTGATCGAAAATTCCGGTGAAAAATCTTCACTGAAAACGCCGCGTGTGTAATTGAACCGCAGGTTATTGACGATATTGGGTGAGAAAATATGCTCATCGCCGATCAGAAATTGTTTGGCATTGCTGAAAACACCCGTGCTGCCGTTTATGTCGCTGCCGAAATTGCGAACGCCGATTGACGGTGTGGATGTTACGCGAAAATTTATTTTGTTGGTTTTGGTAATGTTGTGGTCAAGACGCAATGTATAGCGTGTTTCGTTCTGCGTTACCTGACGATTAACCACGTAATTGGCAATAACCCCGTTATCGAGAAAATAATTGCCGCCCATCGGCAGAAAGCTCAAAATTCTCTGCGAAGTCGGATCAATATAAGCCTGCGGAATTACATTTAACGCATCATTGAAAGACGTATTGGTTGCCAGACACTGCGGACCGCCGGTGGTCGAGGTCGGCGTTTCGCCAAATTGACAGTATCGGTTACCCGTGGCAAGCGCAATCGGCACTAATCTGCCGTTGTTCAAGGTAAATTGCTGAAAAATTGCCGAAGTTCCGGTTTGAACCAAATTAAATTGAGTCGCTACCGCGTTGGGCACCCAACCGTTCGCAGTCCGGGTCAATCCTCTAAAATCGCCAGCTCGTTCAGCCGCAGTCGGAAGAAGCGTCGAGACGGTGATGAAATCCTGCCGCCATCGCGGCTCGTAAGCGAAGAAGAAAAATGACCGGTCGCGTCCGTCATAAAGATACGGCGTGCCTTCACCGAATCGCGGTAAAAATATCGGACCGCCGACCGATAAAGAAGCTTGCGTGTAACGCAGGTTATTCGGTGTTCGCGGAGTTGTCCCGATGCGGTAGGGCTGGGCGTTGGTTGCCGGGTTGCGATGATAAACCAAGGCAGTTCCCCGGAAAAGATTGGTTCCCGATTTGGTTGTGATATTGATCACGCCGCCGCCGGTCGATCCGAATTCTGCCGAGTAGGCGGAAGTTTGGACGGTAAATTCCTGAACCGTCTCGGGTGTAAAACTGACGACTGCCCGCGAAATGCCGACCCCCGTATTGTTAACCCCGTCCGCCATTAGGTTTGTGCTGCCCGAACGACCGCCGTTCACATTCAGATTGAAACCCGGAACCGGCTGACTTGAAGTTACTTCGGCATCCTCGCTTCCGGCATCGCCCGAAACATTCGGGACGGTCACCGCCAGATCAAGAACACTGCGATTATTAAGCGGAATTTCTTGAAGCTGCCTTTCCGTAATCGTTTGTCCGGTCGTTCCCGATTCGGTGTTAATGAGCGGCGTTTCTGCCTCAACAGTCACTTTTTCAGAAATATTTCCGGCTTCGAGTATGACATTGACGGTTTGGACACTCGCCGTATCTACTTTGATATTTTCGACAATTGCCGTTTTAAAGTTGGGAGCCTCGACAACTATCGTATAAATAACCGGCTCAAGCGAACTGGCTGAAAACGCGCCGCTGTCTGAAGTCGTTAATGTTACCGACTGGTTAGTTCCGGCGTTGGTAACAGTAACCTTTACACCCGGAACCGCCGAGCCCGAAGGATCGGTAACCGTTCCGCTAATTCCTCCTCTATTGGTTTGACCAATTATTGTCAAACTTAAAAGAAGTATAAAGGTTGAAATTCGAGTTAATCGCATAAATCTTCTCCTGTTTTAATATCGTTTTTGTTCAAACTAAGTCTGTTTGAATAAATAAGTTGTTACGGCTGCGTGGATTTGCTCGCAGAAACCGAAACTTAAAATGCTTTTTAAGATAAGAATATCTTTCTAAACTTCTGAAAATAGTTTCAAATAGCTATTTTTGAAGCCATTTTGCACAAATATCAAATTTATTTAACTGAGGCTGAAATTATTTAATCAAACCGGAAATGTTTTCGAATTAAACCAATTTGAGAGCTTTAACCTCAAAACAGCTTGGTAACCGCTTAACTTACTATATTTATTAAAAGAGAATCTGTGGATTCTCTTAAAAAATGATTCTTAGTTTTGAAAAAATAACTTCTGAATAATGGTTATTTCGAAAGTAACACTTTTTGTAAAGTTTGTCTAGAAAGAAAGGAGATTCTTTCGCACTCAAAAAACGATTACTTGCCCGATTATAATTATTATCCGAATTTTACTAACGGAAACTGAGTTAGAAAAACTAATCCGCAGATCATCCAACTCAGTTTCCGGAACACAGATTCCTTTAGAAAAGGAATTTTATACCGAACTGCGCACGTCGTGCGTAGTTGTCTTGATTGGACGGTGCAATTGTCCCGAATGTTGCCGCCGCAGGGTTAACTGCGGGAGCTGGAAAATATGGTTCATTAAAGGCATTAATAAGCTCAAATCTGATTTGAATTTTCATATTTTCCTTGATTTTAATATCTTTCAACATTGATAGATCAACATTATTGATGTTGTCGCGACGAACATCGTTGAACCGGAAAGGTAAGGTTCGAAGATGTACGCCTGTCGGTGTTGAAGCAGTTGAATTGGTTGTTAAGACTGATGTAAACGCATCTGTATTAAACCATCTGGCAGTTGTTCTTTGACTTGAAGGAAGCGATATATCGCCGCCTTTGTAGAACAAGTCGGTGTTAAACGCAATCGGGAATCCAACCTGAAATGTATAAACGCCCTGAATTTGCCAGCCGTTTACAATTCGATCAACAAAACCGTTTGCGTTTGATAAAAGCCACTTCCCTTTGCCAAACGGCAAAGCAAAAATTCCGCTCAAAGAAAGTCTGTGCGGCGAATCCTGATCCGAAATCATCTTGGTCGGACGTTCATCACCGGCATTCAGATATTCGGTTGCCTGAAGCCATTTTGACCAAGTGTAGGCGGCTTGGATCGTATAACCCTTTGAAAAACGCTTTTGCAGGCTGAATTGACCCGAGTGATACCATGATTTACCGTCATTGTTGGTCGTACTAATATCGCCGAACTGCGGGAATGGACGCAACAATTGCGAACGCGCAATGTTTGCATTTGCGAAATTAGTGCCTGCAAACTCGGCAATCGTTCGGAACGGATTAGCAACATTACCGAAAAATGTGTTTTGAGCATTTATCGGGTCAGTCTGATCGGTCGCACTCGTACTGCGGCTATTGACATTAATTAAATATCTGTTCGGGATTGCGTTAATGTTTCTGACAATCTCGATGTTATAGCCGTAGTTTGCAACATAGGTTGCTTCGGCAACAAATCCCCATGGAAGCTCGCGCTGAATACCAATTTGAAACCGCGCCTGCTTTGAAACTTCCGGATTTTGGTTAAAGAAGGAAATTCCCGTTCCGAGACTGGTTTGTTTCCCTTTCGCGTTACCGATAGGCTCAATGATACTGATGCTCGTCGGAAAAGATAAAATCGGTTGCGGAATTTCGGCACCGCTTGCCAGCAGTGTTTTCGGAAGTGTCGTCGTTTGCGTATAGCCCGGTTGAATTACGTCACCGCGGCGCTCGCCTAAAAACCCGGCAAACAAGCCAAAACCTGTTCGCAGAACGGTCTTGTCATTTATTTGATATGCGACTCCGAACCGCGGAAGAAAAATATTCTTCGGTGTTTTATACAGTCCCGCGCCGGTATCTTTGCCCGCAAACAAAAGTCCGCCTTTCGTCGTGAATGTGCTCGGATCGACCCCTGTAATCGGAGTTGTCGTCAGAATGTTTTTAACCGCCGCTTCGAACGGTTGCGTATAACTAAAATCAAAACCGGAGACACTCTTGTTTTGTTTCTCAATCAATGGTGTTTCGATTTCATACCGTAAACCCATATTAAAGGTTAGTCTTTTGTTAAATTTCCAATCATCCTGCAGGAATAAACCATAAGTTTTTGAATATTCGGAATAATCCGCGCGCCGCACGATTTGCTGAGTCGTCGGTAAGCCGAGCAGAAATGCCGCTAACCCCTGTAAACCATTTGCGTCCGCCGTGGTAGTGTTGGTCGCCTGTTTTGTATAGGTATTGTCGAAACTGAATTGTCCTGTCTGATCATTACTGGAAAAACTGTCGTTCTCAATATAAATTCGTAGTTCACCACCGAATTTCAACGAATGAGTGCCGATCGTCTTGTTCAAAATAGCGGCATAGGAATGAGTATCGACAGGTCTGAATTCATTGGACATTCCGTTGCCCAACAATCCGCCCGTAAAATCAAAACGCGGGAAGCGTCGGATGCCTTCAGCGACCAAATTGTTGTAGGCATTACCGGCAGTTGTTCCCCAAAGCTGAGTTAAATCAAAGCCCTGCGCGTCCGGTTCCTGATCCTGTCCGCGAATAAAGCGGTTGTAACCATATCGAACGTTAAGAAATGTTGTAGAATTAAACGTGTGAACGTCGTCAATTACGCCTTGCCGGGATTTAAATAAAAAGTTTACACCCGTATAAGCCGTTCCCGTATAATCGTTATAAATACTTACCCGATCATAATAACTTCCGCGCACGAAAAGATGATTCTTATCGCTAATATTTTGATCGACACGAAATGTAAAATTGTCGTAGGGCTTTGTTTTTTCAGCTAATGTCGAGTCGGCAATATTGTTTAAAAGACCCGGTTGTTTGGGTGTCGCAAAATATGTCAGGACAGCTCGCGCGACCGGACTGATGCGGTTTGCGGGAATAATATTACCGGTAAAAGGAGTACCGACATAATTGTTCCCCGAAGCAACACGGGTTAAAGGATCATAGATACAAATGGTCGAAGATGTCGGAGAACCACAACCGCCTGTCGGTAAATAGGCTGAAAAATCTCCGTTTGCTAAAGCTGCGGTTGGCACAAATGAACCGGCGGCGGCATCAAAACGCGGACGTGAATCTCGAATCCCCTCATAACCGAACAGGAAAAAGGTTTTATCCTTTCCGTTATAAAGCCACGGAATTCGAACAGGACCGCTAATATAACCACCGAAACGATCTGATTTTGACTCAGGGCGAGCTTGTTTTCTGGCATTGCCGAAAAAGTCGTTTGCCGCCCAGCTTCCCGGTTCGGCAAAATAATAAGCCGAGCCTCGCAGACTGTTTGTACCGGATTTGATACTGATGCTCGTCACGCCGCCTTCAGTGTTACCGAATTGTGCATCGAAAGTAGCGGTTTGCACCCTGAATTCCTGAACAATATCCGACGGCGGCACGTATGTCGCGATAACTTCGTTAGCATTTGCCGTTGCCGTACTCGGTGCACCGTCAATTGTCAGATCGCTTCTATTACCGCGTGTTCCGTCAATAGCAAAACCAATAATGTGGGTCGGTTCAAATGGTCGGTCAAGTCTGGCGCTTCCGGTGTAAGTAACGCCGTTTGAAAGCCCAATTAATGTATATGGATCGCCGTGAACCAAGGGAAGTTCCTCAAGCCGCCGTTGATCGACCGTTTGTCCGAGTGAGGCATTTGAGGTGTCCAGTGCCGGACTCTCGGTTGTCACCGTAACGGTTTCTTGATTTCCGCCGATTTCAAGTGAAAAATCAAGATTTAGCGTTTGGTTTATTTGTAACGCGATGTTATCGCGTAAGGTTCGTTTAAAGCCATTTGCTTCAATCGTAATTTGATAGGTCGAGGGAATCAGGTAAAGCGCCTGATAAAAACCATCCTCATTAGTCGTCAAATTTGTGGTTGTCCCTCTGGAGGTGTCCACAATTTTCACGGAAGCTCCCGGAACTGCCGCTTTATTCGGATCGGTTACGGTGCCTTTGATGGTACCGCGGGTGTCTTGGGCTGAAATGGCTTGTGCGAAAATCAAAATCATCATCAAACCCGCTGAAACAGCCAAAATTTGCGTTAATTTTTTAACTGAACTCATCTTTCAAATTCTCCTTTTAAGCAATCAAGACAGAATCTTGAGCAAAATTACTTGCCGCTGTTTTCTGTCCTAGAATTAATATTGATCCCGCTTGAATGTATTGGTCTTGTGACCTTTGCCGAATATTCGTGGTTGATATTGGTATTACCAATAAAAATCGAAACTTCAGAAATTAATAATTGCCCTAAAATAATTAATAACCTTGATACTTATTAAAACTTAACGGTAACCGCTTAACTTAAATCTAAAAAAACGGAGTGTGGTAACTCAAACCATTTTCATCTTTTAACTTTTGATTGGTAAAATATCTGCAATAACACTTGACAGATTGGTAAAATAACATCTTTGATTTCATTTGTCCAGAAAAAAAAACTTAATTTCTTGTTCAATCTGTAAAATCTTTAAAATTCCCTGTTAAAATCTATTATCTTAGCGAATTTAGCGGTAATCGGAGACAAAAATAAGCCGGTCGATTATTTGATCTTTTGTTTGAAATTTGTCGCGTCATTAATTCAGCAATTCTATTGGTAAAACCAATTAACTTATTACCGGTAAAACACAACCGCTCTTGATTTGCTTTTTACAGATAGTTCCGGCAACTGAATTTTTGCAAATAATTTTACTGTGCTTTATCAAATTTTTATTTCAAGACCATTGAAATTAATCTGATATTGCCCGTTAAACCCGCCGGATAGGCGATAACTTTCTCCATTTCCTGCGGCTGAAACCGCTCGCCGTAACGCAGGTTGAGCAATTTGTAATCGGGCAATTTTCGTCCCGCCATATAATTGACCGCCGTATTGGCAACCGCGATTTTTATCCTATTTTCGCCCGCTTTCAAAAATGGCGTAATGTCCAAAGAATAAGGCGGACACCAGACGGAACCGGCGCGCCGGTCATTGATATAAACAACCGCCGCTTCTTTGACCGGCGGATCGAGATAGGTTCGCATTCCGTTTTTCTGAACTTCAAATTCAAGCGACACAGGTTCGCCGAAATCGAGTTTGACCAGGCTTCCGCTTTGCAGAAGAGCCGGGGCGATATCGAATGATTTTTCATAGACGGCAGTTCCCGAAAAATATTTCGTCGCTTCATCTTCCGTCCATGATTGCAGTTTATTCATCAAAACCGGCGCATTTTTGCCGAAACTGACATTCCAATCGGAACTCAGATCGATCGCCGAGGCGGAAGCAATGTTTGTCTGAATTTGCGGAGCCGTCATTTTACGTTTCGAAAAAATGACAACGTGCGATTGATACGGCTCGAAATTGAGCAGAATGTTAGTCGCCGTATTGGTCTGCGATTTCACGTTTGCAGCCGTCGATTTTCCGTCCATCGCATTCCAGACTTCGGCTTGATTGCCCGTGTTTCTAAACGAGATCTCGACATTCTTCTTAACGTTCGAAGTATTGGCGACAAAATAAATATCGGCATCTTCGGTTTGGCGATGAACGAATCCGAATTCCTTCGCATTCGGCGCAATCGCCGCATCCGGCTGTAAGATCGACTTCAAAGCGATTCCGGCTTCTTCGTCGGTTTGAACAAATTTCACTCTCGGATTCTTCCCGTCAAAAAGTCTCGCCACGATCGATTTCAGCTCGGCTTTTTCGGCGTCCGTCGCTTTCATTCCGGGCACGATTTCGGGTTTTCGTCTGGTTGCAATTAAAATCCCGCCGTTTTTGACGAATTCATCGAACTTTCGCAAAGATTCGATCGGAATTCTTTCGATCCCGGGCAAAACTACGGCTTTATGACGGCTGGCTCCCAAGGTGAGCGAATCTTTTTCAACTTTGCCGACAGTGTTCAATATTCCGTCGTCGAAAAAGTTGAGATTGTAACCGCTTTCAAAAAGCGCGGGCATCAATTTTTCACCGACCAGCTCGCGTTCGATATCAATCAGATGAACTTTTCCGGCAGAAAAACTCGCGTAGGCATCGGCATTCGGAAGATAAAGCGCGACATCGTTCTGCTGCGCGCCCTGCCGCATCAGCCAGCTCATTCTTTGCAGATACTTTGCCAGATCAGGCATCACGATCCACCACGGATTTTGTTCGGAATACGCCCCCGCCGCATAAAATCGCCAGCCGGGATATTCGACCTGCGGAGGCGTGTAGCCCCAGCCGTGACCGATCAGCTGATTGATTCCCTGTAAAAAATGGATGTCGGCTTCAGCTTTCATATCGAGCGGCGTCGCCCGAAAGCTGGGCGAATGAAGCCACGTCCAGGTTTCCGACGAAGTAACTTCCCTGCCGTAAATATGGTTTGCCGACGAAGCCCAACGCGCCGCCCGCACGACTTTCCACTGGGCGCCTTCGCCGTCGGAAATATCCGCCCACTGATTCGAAGAGATCGCGGCGGGCGGAAGTCCGTAGCCTTGAATACGAAAGCGCGTGTTATTTTTCTTGCCCCACGCCTGCATCGGAATCATAAAACGTTCGTTGAACAATTCCGTGATCGTGCGTCCCCAATCGTAGCGGATTTCGGCAGTTTGTTTGCCCATGTCCATTGCCAGCGCGGGCAGATATGGCTTTAGATCATAACCGCGCCGTTTTTGAAATTCGCCGAGAAAATCGTCTGTCCAGTCCTGATTGTAGACTTCCAGACTGTCGCAAAAGAACGAATACGGCACGTTATTTTTATCAAATGCGCTGTACAGCCGGTCGCCCGTGTTTTTCAGATAATTATCGACCGAAGTTTTGTCGAGATGATTTAAAACATAGCCTTCCGCGCCGACCGAAGGACGCTTGACCTGCATTCCCGATTTTCCGCCGATGAAGAACAAAACTTCGTTTCCGCCAATGTTTTCGGGCAGAAAAACATTATCTTCGCGGATGTCCGTCAATTCCTTCAAACTGTTTTCTTCGATCGCATTGCCGTTGGTTTTGGCAATAAAAACCGCGTGCAGTTTTTCCGCCGGAATCATAGAGGGAACCGGAACGCGTTTGGTGTTTGCGTCAACTTTCACGCGCTCGACCCGGAGTTGTCCGGCGGCTTCGGTGATCGGCGTTTTCGCGCCGCCGAACGACCAGCCGCTGCCCAGCGTCAAATCCATCCGCATTCCGAGTTCCTTCGTTTTATCGCCCGTAAATCGAAGCATTTCAAGAAATTCGTCCGACAAATAAGGTAAATTCCTGATGCCGTTTTTGTCGTCGTCGGGAAGGAGCGGATAAACGGGCTGAACCTCGACGCCGCCGATTCCGCCGTCTTTCATGACACGCAATTCGCGTTCGAGTTCGGCTTTTGTGACCGCCGAACCAAACCACCACCAACGCATCATGATCCGCGCATCATCAGGCGGAATTTGAAAACCCTTCTGCAAATCATCGAGCTTTACGCCAAAGGCGAAACTGCTGAAAACAAATGCTGTTAGAAGCGCAAGCGAAATTATTTTTTTGAACATCTTTTTATTTATTTGACCGTCGGAGCCGGGTTCGGAACTGCCGTTATCAGGCTTGTTTCATCTTTTTTATCCGTTGTAATAATTGATTTGCCGTCAGCCGAAGCCGCGACAAATCTGCCGCCCGGAGTTTGCAGTAGGATATTTTTTCCCGTTACCAAAATTTTGAAAATACATTCTTCTTCCTTTGCGGCACGAATCGGCACGCGGTGAATCTTGTTCGCGCTTTTGTCTTCGCGCATTTGCGATTCACTGAAAATAAATTTGACGGAATCGCCGCTGCTCAGAGTTCCGCCGTTGAGATCGACCATCGTAAAAATCTGGTTGTTCCCGATTTCCGGAGAGATCGCATTTAATCCGCCGCCCGCAACCATCCCGAGATAATTGCCGTTACTAAACTTTAGTGCGACCGAATAATTCGTCGGCTGATTTGGCAGCGCCACGACCTGAACATCAAACAATGTCGCATTTTTAGCCTCTGCGGTCGTGATAACTGCATTGTTTTCAGTCTTTACAAATTTCCCGCCCGGAGTTTCAAAGTAAATGAGTTTTTCTTTAATATGCAATTTGAAAACGCATTCGTCTTCTTTTGCGCCTTTCGCCGGAACCCTGTGAATCACGGATTTTTCCTTATCTTCGCGCCATTGCGAAGCGTCGAATTTTATTTTTACGCCGTCGCCCTCGGCAATTTTTCCGCCGTTCAGATCAACCAAAACAAAGATTTGCTTTGCCGTAACGGTTGTCGCAAGAGCATACAAACCGCCGCCCGCAACCTGTCCGACAAATTTGCCTTCGGGCGTTTTAAGCGAAACGGAAATCTCCGTTGCTTGTTGTGCAAACAAAATTTGCGAGCAAAATAATATGACTGCGAAAAATAGAATTTTCATTTATCCTTAAAATTACCTGATAAAATTTTGATATTCCTTTTCAATCGTTTCGGGCTTGGCTTTTTCGGCTAAGATCAGCACACGATGCCGAAACTCGATAGATTTTTTCGGCTCTAAAATAAACTTTCTCGCATCTTTTTCCGGTTCAAAGAGTTTTCTGCCGAAAGGATTGAGCGCCAGCAGTCCGTAACCGCGAACCATCATATACGACGGATAATTGATGTTTTTCGGAAAATCAAAAACCGCGACCGTTACTTCCTCTTTGCCGATCCTGCCCGACGCGGAAGCCCATTTCCCCAAAGTTCCCCAGATTTTATCACCCGTCAAGCCTGCGCTATTTAAATATTCTCCCGTGAAATTATCGATGATCGCGGCTTCCGAAATTTTGCCGTTTTCATCGATAGTTTTTTCGGGAACATTCGATGCCTGTTGCAGTTCGCGTGTCAGATGAATCGCAAACATTCCTTCCTTGCTGTCGCCGAAAACGACGTTTTCATCATTTGCGGTCAAGATCGTTTCGCGGTCGATCCGGCGGATTTTACCTTCTGCCTGAAAAATATATTTCGTCGTTTCAGATAAAATCACCTTGCCGTTCGGCAAAATCCAGTCTGATTGCGTCACGAGTTCGCCGCGCCTTTTGCCGCTTTTGATTTTGAGGATCTTTCGATGAACGATGCGTCCCATTCGCTCCAGTTCTTTGGCGGTGCGGAACGTCGAAGTGTTCCAAAAATCGACGCCGTTAACATCGCCGTAACTCAGAGACATTCCGACCTGATGCGGATGTCCGATGGTTTCACCGTTGCGCGTTTCGATCGGAAAACCGCGCGTGATAAATCCGCCGCCGATGGTCATTATCGGCAATAAAACAGGTCGTTTGATGCGTTCTTCAAAGCGGTATGAAGTAAAAAGTTTGCCGTCAATTTCCACATCAACTCGTTGTTTTGCTTCATTTGCAGCGACTTTGACAGTTTGCGCGTTTGCCCAATTTGCACAGAGCAAAGCCAAAAAACAGATTGTCGGAAAAATTTTCGTCATTTTTAATCTAGATGAAAAACTTCCTTTAACTCAACCGAAACCGGGCTGTTATCATTATTCGTCGGCATCACGTCTTTCATAAACGCCCACCAACGCCGGCATTCGTCGGTTTCGGCAATTTTCCCCCAGAGGTCTTCGGACGAAATTTCGACGTAACCGAAAAGCTGATTCGACTGCTTTTCGAGAAAAATCGAATAATTTGCAACGCCGTGATTCTTTAAAACGGTTTCCAATTCCGTCCAGATCGGACGATGCCGCCGCTCGTATTCCTCGTGCGCATCGGGCTCGACTTTCATTAAAAATGCTTTACGAATCATAGTTTTTTAGTCTCAAGTCCCAAGTCTAATTTACAACTTGAGACTTGGAACTTGGGTCTTGGGACTTATTTCTCTAAAACCTGCAACGAACTGTCGTTTATCTCGAATTTTTTGTTTTTCAAAAGATTCAGAACTTCGGCGCCCGCCAGTAACACCGGACCGTAACCGTGCGCGGCAAACGGGCTGATCGGGCGAAAATAATAAAACGCCGGGTCGAAAGCCATTCCGGTTCCGACACAGGTTCCTTCGACTTGTCCTTTTTCATTGACTTTGGTCGTGACCGCATTCCACGCGAGAATCGTCATCGGCGCGTATTCCTTTGCGCCAAGCCAGCCGCGATTGATCGCGCGGGCAAAAGCATATGTGTAAATCGCCGTTGCCGAAGTTTCTAAGTAAGAATCAGGTCGGTCAAGAAGCTGATGCCAGAACCCGGAGCCCGATTGATACGAAGCTAAACCTTTTGCGTGTCTTTTTAACAAATCCAGAATCTGCGGGCGAAGCTCGTGATTTTCGGGCAGAACGTCCAATAATTCGACCTCGGTCATAAATGCCCAACCATTAGCGCGAGCCCAATGAAATTGCGGATGTTCCGTCATTGATTCGACCCAGCCGTGCATAAAAACATTCTTGCTTGGATTGAACATTTTCTTTTCGAACGACAAAACCTGCCGCGCCGCTTCGTCGAAAAACCTTTTTTCGCCCGTCAGCTTGCCCATCTGCGCGAGCGCGGGAATGCCCATAAACATATCGTCGAGCCACAAAGTATTCGCTTGCGGGCGGTTTCGCGCCAGAGTTCCGTCTTTCAGGCGATATTGTTTATTCAGGATATGATCGATCGCCGTTTCAATGAGCGGCTGCAGATCGGCTTTGCTTCCGGCGCGTTTCGCTTTGATCATCGCCGCGCACATCGCTCCGATATCATCGAGCGCCCGCGGCGCAATCAAATTCCTAAGCGGCATTTTCGCTTCCCAATCGCTGTATTTGTTTGATGTTTCCTTGAATTTATGCGCCGAATCGCCGATAAAAGTCAGACGTTTTTCGACGTAATCGCGATATTTCGCATCGCCCGTTGCTTCATTTGCCAGCAGCATTCCCGCATACGTAACGCCCCATTCGTAGGAAACGATGCGAAAATCGCCGCGCGCGAGAATCGTATTCGCATCGATTTTCGACAGATCCGTGACCGCAGCGCCCGTTTTTTCATTGATAAAACCGGTCGGCGTGACCGAATCGAGATAACCGAAAACACGATTCAAAACCGCCGTCACTTCTTCAGGTTTCGGCGCACCGTACGGCGTAACATAATCAGGCTGAAGCTTATGCAAAGGCGTTGTCGCGTCATTAACCGGCGTTTTTTGCGCGAAAACAGAATTGCACAAGAGCAGCAAAATCAGGCAAAAGGCATTTATTTTCATATTTTATGCAATGTTCAGCGTCAGCCGTGTAACCGACGCGGGTGCAAATTTATAAACGAGCTTTCCGCCCGTTCCCAAAGTTACGGTTTCGTTTTTCGGGACTAATCCGTTCGGATTTTCAAAACTGTTGCGGGCGTGAATATCGTTTGAAGTCAAAACTCGCGCGCTTGCCGACATAATGCGCGCCCCGTTGATGTTGATTTCCGTTTCACGCGCACTTTTCGCGTCCGGGTTGACGGCGGTCAGCGTGACGGTTTTGCCGTTCACGGAAGCCGAACCGTTTAAGCCCCATAAACTCGCCGGAATTTCCTTCTTTTGACTGTCAAGCCGCGAGAAAGAGACTTTCGGCGAAATGAATTCCGTTCTGACCGCCGTCGCATTGGCGTGCGGCATATACATTTCAAAAACGTGATAATTCGGCGTCAGTATAAATTTGTCCTCGTAAGCGTGGAAAAGCGAATGGATCGTGTTGATCAGCTGTGCCGGATTCGCCATTGCGACCTTGTCGGCGTGGCGTTGAAAAGTGTCGAGATTGATGCCCGAGATCAGCGCGTCGCGCAAAGTTCCGGCGTAAGCATAAAGATAACCGGCGGGCACATCCGCATCTTGTTTATGCCACGCGCCCCATTCGTCAACGACCAATTTTACGCGGCGTTCGCGGTCGAATTCGCCCATGATCTGCCAGTGGTCTTCGATCAAAGTCTGCATCCGGTCAGAGCGTTCGAGCAAATCGTACCATTCGTTTTCGCTGTATTCATTGGCAACCTGCTGTCCGGTCGAACCGCTGTAATAGTGCAAGCCCCAACCGTAAAGCTTGGCAATCTGCCGACCGCCCTTCTGCGCCAGGCCTTCGAAAAACTTCCGCGTCCAATTAACGTCGCCGCCGTTCGGACCCGAACCGATCAGCTTCAAAGGCACGCCGTAAGTCGGCAGCCACGCGGTAAATTTACGAAATTCGGTCGCGTATTCTTCGGGCGTAAAATCGCCGCCGCAGCCCCACGATTCATTGCCGACGCCCCAAAAACTTACTTTGTGCGGGTCTTTAAATCCGTTTTTCGCGCGTTCCGTTGACCACGTTGTCAAATTGGCGGGCGCGTTGCAGTATTCGAGCCATTCCATAAAGGTGCGGACATCGCGCGAGCGCAGATTCGCCGCCAAATATGGGTCTGCGCCGACCATTTTACAGAAGGAAACGAACTCGTCCGTCCCGAACTGGTTCGATTCGTATTTTTGCGGACCATCGGGCAGATCTTCGTAAGCCTTCGTCGTTTTATATTTCGTGTCCGCCCAGAAATTAACGCGCGTCGGGCGTTTATCGCGCGGTCCGACGCCGTCGCGCCAGTCGTATTGATCGGCAAAACAGCCGCCCGGATAACGAATTACGCCCGGATTCAGTTTTTTGAGATTATCGACGAGAGCCTTGCGCACGCCGTTGTAGTTCGGAATTTTCGATTTTTCGCCAACCCAGATCCCGTCGTAAACAACGCCGCCGAGATGTTCGACAAAATGCCCGTAGAGGTCTTTGTTGATCTTCGCGATCGGCTCATTGATTAAAATTTCAACCTTCGATTCTGGAAGGTTTTGCGAAAAAACCGAACGCGGCGCAATTATCGTTGCCGCGCCCAGAGCAATTGAACCTTTCAAAAACTCACGTCTTCCAACTTTCATAAAAAATTATTTAGCTCCCGAATTATTTAAAAACCGAAATAGAAATGCCCGAAACTTTGATAAAAAGGTCTTTGATTAAAAACTTTCCGACCAAATACAAATAAATTTTTCACTCAGAAAACCGCTTAACTAGCTTTTTACAATTTGACCTGTTATATTGCCTAAAAGCAATTACCGGACATCAAATTTTAGATATTGACAATGGATTACCAAAAACTAGCGGAAAAATTCTTGTAGTCTTTTTCTATAATATTTTGTCAGAGATTACAAGCCGCAAATTTGATTTTCAGTTCGGAAGGCTTTTTGATAAATACGTTTTTGAACTGTATTTATCGACATTTGCAACAATTCGGGCTTAAAAAACTTTTTCTTTTCGAAAGAGCGAAAACTTAATAAAATGAGCAAAAAAATTGGGCTGAACAAAAAAATATTTTTCCTCCTTGCTGTTTTATATTTGCTCTTTCCTTCCAGCTTCTCAGCCGCCGAAAATATTGATCTGGCAGGAAATTGGCAATTCGCGCTCGACCCAATGGACAAAGGCGTTCAAGATAATTGGTTTGACCAATCATTGACTGACAAAATTCTGCTTCCCGGCGCACTGCAATCGCAGGGCTTCGGCAACGAAATTTCGACCCAAACGCCCTGGGTTTTATCGCTTTACGACAAAAATTGGTTTCTCCGCGAAGATTACAAAAATTTCGCGAAACAAGGCGCGACAAAAGTTCCCTTTCTTTCCCAGCCGCCGAAACATTACCTCGGCGCGGCATGGTATAACCGCGAAATCGAAATTCCCGCAAACTGGCAAAACAAACGGGTTGTTTTATTTCTCGAACGCCCGCACTGGGAATCGACCGTCTGGATCGACGGCAAAAAAATCGGTTCAAATCTGAGTCTGGTTGCCGAACACGAATACGATCTGGGCAATTTATCGGTCGGAAAGCATAAAATCTCAATCCGGGTTGATAATCGAATGCTGATGAATTATCGCCCCGACGCGCACAGCGTTTCCGATTCGCTCGGGATGAGCTGGAACGGGATCGTCGGCAAAATCGAGCTTCGCGCGACGAGTAACGTCTGGATCGAAGATGCACAAGTTTATCCTAATTTTCAAACGAAAGACGTTTCAATTAAGGTCAAGATCGGTAGCTCGACCGGGCAGCTTGAAACTGGAATTTTAACAGCGAATGGAAAGACATTTCCTGTGGTATGGGAAGGAAAGGGCGGAACTTCCGAAATCAAAATTAATTTTCCAAATGCCAAAGAATGGAACGAGTTTCATCCGAATTTATACAAAATCAATCTTCAATTAAAAAGTGAAAATGCTGATGATGCGAAGGAAATTTCGTTCGGTTTCGCGCAAATCTCCACCGATAAAAACGAATTTAAACTTAACGGTCGAACAATTTACCTGCGCGGAACGCATCACGGCGGCGATTTTCCGCTCACGGGTTTTCCGCCGACCGACGCCCAATACTGGCGCAAAATCTTGCAGATCAACAAAGATTGGGGCATCAATCATATTCGTTTTCATTCGTTCTGCCCGCCCGAAGCCGCTTTTCAAGCTGCCGACGAGCTCGGAATTTACCTGCAGCCCGAACCCGGAATGTGGAACGAAGTTTCGCCCGGCAGCGCAATGGAGAAAATGCTCTATGAAGAAACCGAACGGATGATCAAGGCTTACGGAAATCATCCGTCTTATTTAATGCTCAGTCCGAGCAACGAGCCGAAAGGTCGCTGGAAGGAAGCATTTGATAAATGGATCGCCTATTACCGCCAAGCCGATCCGCGCCGTTTGTATGATAACGGAACGGGACACACCGAGCGCGAGGTTCCGAATTTGGCGGAAGGTACGGATTTTCTCGTAATGCAGAGAATCGGGCAGAAAATGCTGCGCGGAAACTCGGCTTGGTTCGGCAAAGATTACGGAAAATCGCTCGACGAAATAAATATTCCCGTTCTCTCGCACGAGCTCGGGCAATGGGTTGCGTATCCCGATTTCGACGTGATCAAAAAGTTCACGGGTTATATGCAACCCGGAAACTACGAGATTTTCCGCGAATCGGCGCGAAAAACAGGTGTTTTGGCGAAAAATAAAGAGTTTGCATACGCTTCGGGAAAATATCAGCTTGCCTGCTACAAAGAAGAGATCGAAGCGAACCTCAGAACACCGAAAATGTATGGCTTTCAGCTTCTCGATTTGCACGATTATCTCGGGCAAGGAACGGCGCTCGTCGGAATTCTCGATGCTTTCTGGGAAGAAAAAGGCTACGCGACCGCCAAAGAATTCAAGCGTTTTAATAACGAAACCGTTCCGCTCGCCAGACTTTACAAAAGAACTTTCAAAGCGGACGAACCGTTTGAAGCCGAAACGGAAATCGCGCATTTCGGCGAAAACCCGCTTGAAAACGCCGTCGTTTACTGGAAAATCGTTGACGGGAAAGAAAAAGTTTTTGCAAACGGCGAATTCCCTGCCAAAACAATAAACATCGGCAAAAATATTCCGCTCGGACGTG
>DATLOR010000357.1:0-8671 GCA_035536135.1 Pyrinomonadaceae bacterium
CCGAATTGATGCGCCAATCCGGCTGTATGAACCAGAATATGCGTTTTTTTCAATTCTTCCGCTTCAGAAATCGTTCCGTAATCGGCGATATCGCCCCGAAATATTTTTTTCAGCCCGTTTTGTTGATCAGATTCGATTCCCTTTCGATTTCCGACCAGCCCGTAAACCTCTGATTGTTCAAAATTTTGAAGCTCCCTGACCGTTGCGCTGCCGACAAAGCCCGAAGCACCCGTCACCAAGATTTTTGTCTTTTCATCCATTCTTGTTCGCTATTCGTTATCGGACGCATTTATTTGAGCGCGGTTTTGTATTTTTTAAGCGCCGTTTCCAAAGAATATTTTTCGAGTGCCGAGCGGCGGGCATTTTTTCCCATTTCTGCGAATTTTTCTTTACTTTCGTAAATTTCAAATATTTTCTGCAAAAGTTCGGCGGGTTCGTTCGGCGGAACCGTCCAACCGACCAAATCCTCTTCGACAACTTTCGCGATCTCCGAATCTTTTTCCGTTAAAGCCAGGATCGGTTTGCCCGCCGCCAGAATATTGTATGTGCGGCTTGGCATCGAAACGCCCCACATTTTTTTAACCAGCGTGACGACGGCGACGTCACAGGCATTGAGAAAGATATTCTGCTCGCTCCTCGGGCGCGAGTCGAGCAGTTTTATGTTTTTCAGAGATTTTTCTGCAATTTCCCTTTCGAGCCATTTTCTTTTAACCCCTGCGCCCAGAAAAACAAAGCAAAATCTTTCATCGTCCTTAAGTTTGAAGGCACATTCGATTATGCTTTCGAGGTCGTTCGGATAACCCATATTTCCGGCGTAAAGAAATACTAGTTGATCCTCGATCTGTAATTCTTTGAGCAGCTCGTTCTCGGCTCTCGGAAACGGTCTGACATTTTCCAGTTCCGCCCAATTTTGAATCGTTTCGATCGGAATATCCAACCCCTCGGTTTTCTTTTTGACGAGCTCGAACATATCGCGCCCGCAGACGATTATTTTGTTTGCATACTTGTAAAGCCAACGATTGAAATAGTTTAGAATGTTAACGAAGAAGGAGTTTTCTTTTGATTTTTTAGCCGCGATGAGAATTTCGGGATAATTATCATGGATCAGCAAAATGTAGCTTGCCCCTTTCAACAAACAGGAAAAGGCAGTTATAAATGGCAGGCTCGGCGGCGTTGTGACCACTAAAATCTTGTCGCCTTTCCGAAAATAGCGAACTGCTTTAAAAAACACCGAAAGGCTCAGCGTCAGCATATTTATCAACCGAAAAACGATGATGTTTTTGTCGAGCGTCGTTCCCCCGGCGCGGAAGATTTCGACCTTTTGATGATTTTCTCTTTTCGCAGCCTTCGTTCCTCTCGCTGAATAATTCGGTTGACCGCACAAAACCTTGACCTCGAAATCATCGGTTAACCCCTCGGCAATCCGCGTCAAATAATAGCCTGTCGAGGTTTCCTCCGGGTAATAGAGTTCGGTGACAACCCACAGAGTTTGCCGTGTTTCATTGTCTGTAATTGATTTTTCCTGATTTTTCACGCCCCGTTTAACTTGTGTGTTTTCTTAAACTTGTATAACCCAAAACGATTTTGCTGACCGTTTGCGCGACATTTTCAACCAGATATTCCTTCGGCGCGATCCAGTTTGCGGGCTGTGAAATGGCGATCTCCGTCGCCCGCAGAATCGATTCGGTTTCCGCCCCGCTGACGATGTTGCTTCCGCATTCGATCGTTTCCGGTCGCTCCGTGACATCGCGAATCGTGATGTTCGGAACGCCGAAAATCGCGCATTCTTCCTGCACTGTTCCGCTGTCGGTCAAGACTGCGAGCGCGTTTTTTTCCAGCTTTACAAAATCGAAAAAGCCTAAAGGTCTCAATAATTTGATTTTATCGGTTTCGGGCTTGAGCGAAAACCGCACCAGCTTTTCCGCCGTTCGCGGATGCACGCTGACGAGCATCTTCTTACCGAATTTCTCCGAAACTTTTTCAAACCCCTTAAAAATCTTTATGAGCCGCTCTTCGGTATCGACGTTTTCGGCACGGTGAATTGTGACCAGAAAATATTCAAACGGCTTGACCCCATATTTTTGCAGCGCGTCGCTTTCTTCGATCTGATTCGCAAAAGTGTCCAAAACCTCTTTGATCGGATTTCCCGTGACAAAAATTCGTTCGCGCTCGATTCCCTCCCTGACAAGATTGTCTTTACTGCGTTCGGTATAGGGCATCAAATACGTGCTTGAATGGTCGATTATCCGCCGGTTTACCTCTTCCGGCACACGGTCATCGTAACAACGGTTCCCCGCTTCCATATGAAACACAGGGATTCCGCGGCGTGCCGCAATGATCGCCGAAAGCGCGCTGTTCGTGTCACCCAGGATCAAAATCCGGTCGGGTTTGTGTTTTTCCAAAACTTCATCGGTTTTGATCAGAATTTGTCCGATCTGGTCCGCGAAATTTTTCGACTTGATCCCGAAATGCTCGTCGGGTGTCCGGACTTCCAGGTCTTTGATAAAAATATCACTCAGGCTTTCCTGAAAATTTTGTCCCGTGTGAACCGTCACCTGCTCACAATACTGGTCCAGCACTCTCATGACCAGGCTCAGGCGGATTATTTCGGGTCGTGTCCCGAAAATCGTCAATATCTTCATAGTTATTTATTTACCGTTAAAAATTGTCCGATTTCTTCATTGGCTTCGCTCAGCAATTCTTTTAAGTCCTCGACCGAAATATTGTTGTCCTTTGACGAATATTCGTTCTCCAAGACCGTCAAAACCTCTGATTTATCGCGTAATTCCGGGAGAACCGGCAAAATCACGTAATAATCTCCGCGCTCGACGGTGCGGAAACACTCTTCTTCGGAAACCATTATCTCGTGAATTTTTTCGCCCGGACGAATTCCCGTGAAATTGATCGGCAAATCTTTTTCACCCATCAGAGCCTTTGCGACATCGGTAATTTTTGCCGCAAGAACCTTCGGTACAAATGTTTCACCGCGATTTCCATTGCTGATCGCCGCAAAAACCGTGTCAACCGCCTTATCCAAACTAAGCAGAAACCGCGTCATTTCGGGCAGCGTGACGGTCAAAGCCTGATTTTTTTGGATCTGCTCGACAAACAGCGGAATGATCGACCCGCGTGAAGCGATCACGTTTCCGTAACGTACACAGGTAAAGGTCGTTTGATGACAATCGCGGTTGGCTTCGATCAAAATCCTCTCCTGCAGAGCCTTCGTCATTCCCATCACATTGATCGGCTTGCAGGCTTTATCAGTTGAGATACCGACTACTTTTTCAACCGTCAGATTGTTTTCGCGAATACATCTGACCACGTTTTCAGCCCCGAAAATATTGGTCAAAACCGCTTCAAACGGAAAATATTCGCACGACGGAACCTGTTTCAGAGCTGCCGCGTGAAAAACCACGTCCGCCTCGCGCATCGCCGCCAGAAGCGCCGAGTAATCACGCACGTCGCCGATCCGAAAATTCAATAAATCCTGGGAGTTCTGATAAATAATATCGTCGGTAGCGGTTTCGCGGTGGAGATATTCGAGCCGCATAAAATGCTGTTTGGCTTCATCGCGCGAAAAAACCGTAATGCGCGCAGGTTTTCCCATCTCGCCCGTCAAAAGTCTGCGGACAAGCGTTTTCCCGAGCGAACCGGTGCCGCCCGTGACTAAAATTCTTTTTCCTTCGAGTTCCTTCATTTTCTCCATTCGTCGTAAGGCGTCGGGTCGTCCGCCATTTTTTCAATCATTTCATCCCAGCTTAACGGATAAAAACCTGTTTCGTTTCTGAACTTGGTCGAATCGAGGCTCCGGTCAATTCGGAAATCTGCGAAAGCTTCGATCTCAATATCCGTCTGATAGGCTTCATTTATCAATTTTAAAAGTTCGAATTTGTTGATCGGTTCGGCGGAAACGTGATACAAACCGCTTAAACTCTGATGATTCTCGATCAAATCGGCAATTATATCCGCTAAGACAATCGTTGGAAAACCAGAATAAATCGCATTGACAAACCCTTTGACTTTTTTTCCGCGATTGCTTAAAAACCATTCGACCAGGCTATGACTCGTCTGTAATTCCCTGCCGATGATCGATGTCCGCAAGGTCAGACAATTTTCTCCGGTTACTTCTCCCAGATTTTTGCTTTTTCCATAAACATCCGTCGCATTTGAAATATCTTCTTCCGTGTAATGCCCTTTTTCACCGTCAAAAACGCAGTCGGTGCTTATATTTATCAATCTGGCACCGGATTTTCCAGCCATTTCCGCCAAACGATGCGGAAAGATCGAATTTATCGTCACAGTCTTGATGACATTCTTTGAAGTCGGAAGCTGTTTGATGATTCCGACCGCATTAAAGATAACTTGCGGGCGAATCTCTGCGATCGCCTTTTCAACGGTTTCCGGTTTCTCCGCGTCAACTAGATCTAAAGTTCTTTTTTTATCAAAAATTCCGTATTTTTCGTAGTCAGCCAAGTGACCTTTTAATGTTGCCCAGACCTCAAATCGTTCATTCCACGATTGAATTAATTTATGCCCGAGCATTCCGTTTCCGCCGACCACCAAAACCTTCATAAAATTTGTTAAAGTCTTTTTTTAACTGTCTGCATAGGGACAATTAAACCTATGCTTTAAGAGTAAGTTATTTATTTGCAATTTTTACAACTATTACTTAAACAACAATCCCGGCTATTATTCTTTCATTGTTAAAGTTTAGCCTTAAATTATTTCCGATCTGAAATAAGCTTTATTCAATCGAAATCTGATAAAAGCCGTCATATTTGGGTATGAATTGTGGTATAAATTAATTGCTTCGGCAACCTCAAAAAAAATATATTTTACAGGAAAAACCGCAACTTTGCTTTCGACAAACAATTTTTTTCGGAGTTTTTATTCAACAGTTCGGTTTGTTATATTTGAGTTATGTGTGGAATTGCCGGCATTGTCGGAATAAAAAATAAAGAATTTGCCCAAACGAAAATCCGTTCGATGACCGAAAGTCTTCAGCATCGGGGACCTGACGCAACCGGCGTTTTCGTTAATGATGAGGTTGCCCTCGGTCATTTGCGGCTTTCCATCATAGATCTTTCCGAAACCGCCAATCAGCCTTTCTTTGACGCAACAAACCGTTATGCAATAACGTTTAACGGGGAAATTTATAATTTTCGGGAAGTCAAAAAACTTTTTCCTGAATATCCGTTTCGGACCGATTCCGACACAGAGGTAATTCTTGCGGCTTATGCCGAATACGGCGCAGATTGTCTTTCTCTGTTTAACGGAATGTTTGCTTTTGCAATTTGGGACAGAGAGCGCAAGGAACTCTTTGCCGCGCGCGACCGACTCGGGGTCAAACCTCTCTATTATGCCCAAACAGAAGACGGCACCTTTGTTTTTGCATCGGAGATCCGGGCGATCTTAAATTCCGGTTTAATTTCACGCAAGCTAAATAAATACGGAATTTACGATTATTTAATGTATCAGTCGGTTTATGCGCCTGAAACGATTGTCGAGAAAATCTATCAGCTTCCAGCGGGCGAATACGGTATCTTTTCAAACGGAAAATTTACCACGAAAACCTATTGGCGAATCGAAGAAAAACATCTTGAAACAGTTGAAGATGATGAGGAAACCGTTAAGAAAAATGTTAAGGATCTCCTTCTTAAATCGGTCGAACGGCGAATGATCAGCGATGTTCCGCTCGGCGCATTTTTATCGGGCGGAATCGATTCCAGCGCGATCGTTGCCTTAATGTCGGAAATCTCCGACCGACCGGTCAATACTTTTTCCGTAAATTTTGGAGAAAAAGAGTTTGACGAATCACAATTTTCAAATCTGATCGCCGAAAAATACAATACAAATCACACCAGCGTTTATTTGACTGCCGAGGACTTTTTAGCTGAATTACCAAACGCCCTCAAAGCCACAGATTCTCCGAGCGGCGATGGCATCAACACTTATGTGGTCTCTAAAGCCACCAAAAAATCGGGCATAACCGTTGCTTTATCCGGTCTCGGCGGTGATGAACTATTTGCGGGCTATCCGAATTTTCTCAATTGGCTGAAGACCCAAAAAAGTGTTTTGAATAAAATTCCGGCAGTTTTACGAAAACCGATCGGTTTTGCAATGGCAGCTTCGAATAATTCGAAGCACCAACGAATAGCGGATATCTTATCAGTTGACAAACCCAATCTTTCAAGCATTTATCCAATGTTTCGTCAAGTAATGTCTCAGCAAACGGTCGGCGATTTTTATAAAAACGGGCATTACGAGATCGGAATCCGCAAACTTCTCAAAGCCAAACAATCAGAGATCGAAGATTTTCCGCTTTTGAGCCAGTTTTCGATCGCCGAACTGCTCGGATACACACAGAATGTTTTGCTGAAAGACACGGATCAATTCAGTATGGCATCCGCACTCGAAGTCCGCGAGCCGTTTTTTGATTACAAATTAGTTGAATATGTGCTTCGGATTCCCGATCGGATAAAATTTCCCAAATACCCGAAAAGTCTTTTGGTTGAAGCACTTTACCCAATGTTACCTGATAAAATAGTTCACCGTCCGAAAATGGGTTTTGTCCTGCCCTTTGACCGTTGGATGCGCCACGAACTGAAGGAATTTTGTCAAAATCGGCTGGAAATTTTAGCCGAACGCGAAATTTTTAATTCCGACCGGCTTTTGAAAAAATGGAATGATTTTCAAAAAGGCGCAAACGGCGTTTTATGGTCGCATCTGTGGCATCTGGTCGTTTTGACAGAATGGCTTCAAAACAATAAATTTTAATGGTGAAAAAAATATTCTTTCCGCTTGAGGTCTTTTATCCTTCACAGGCAGGCGGTCCCGCTAACACGGTTTATTGGATTACCAAAAATCTTGCCAAAAACGGTTTTGAACCGGTTATCGTCTCGACCGACAAGGGTTTGCAGCCCGAAATTACACTTAACAAATGGTTGGAAACCGGCGCCGGAAAAACCATCTATGTCAAAACACGATTTTTGCACTTCCCTCTTTATCAGATCCTTATTTCGCTATCGAATTTTTACCGCTCGGACATTATTCATATTTCATCAGTTTTTTTCCCGACAGCATTTATCACGGCTTTTGCGGCACGAATTTTGGGTAAAAACCTGGTTTGGTCGCCGAGAGGCGAGCTCGACCCGCACGCTTTGAATCATTCGAACCTACGAAAACGCCCGATCCTTTGGTGCATCAAAAAATTTATCGGGAAATATCCGGTTTTTCATGCAACCTGCAATGAAGAAACCGAATATATCAAATCAATTTTCGGGAGCGATGCAAAAACCTTCCAAATCCCTAATTATATTGAGGTTCCCGCCGAAGTTGAGCGAAAAAGCAAGGATTATCTTTTATACATCGGTCGAATTCATCCCAAAAAAGCGATCGATAATCTGATTAAAGCCTGTGCAATTTCGGAAGCATTTTTAAAATCTAAGTACGTTCTGAAAATCGCCGGAATCGGTAAAAAAGAATTTGAGAGCGATTTGCGCAAACTGGTTGAGAAACTTGAATTATCCGGAAAAGTTGTTTTTGCCGGTCAGGTCGAAGGCGCAGAAAAACAAAAATTGCTGGCAGATGCCTTTTGGACAATAATGCCCTCGCACACCGAAAATTTCGGCATCGTCGTGCTCGAATCATTGGCGCAATCAACTCCCGTTATTGCCTCGAAAGGAAGTCCTTGGGCAAGCCTTGAAAATGAAAAGATCGGTTTTTGGTCTGAAAACTCGCCAGAAATGCTTGCTGAAACACTTAAAGTAATACTTGAAATGCCGTCAACCGAATACGAAGGTTATCGGCAAAGAAGCCGCGGTTTTGTCGAGCGGGAGTTTGACATCGCTGAGAATATCGATAAATGGATTGAATTATATAAAAGCCTGAAGTAATTCATTCCTCTGCCTGAGAATTTTGTTTAGTGTTTCGTTGGCAATTGTTAACAGGCAACTACTTATCTAAATTGTTCAAAATTTCTTTATAAAGTTCTTCATATTGTCCGGCGATGAAATCCGGTTCAAATCTTTTTACATTGTCCAGACCGTTTTTGATAATTGTTTCCCGAAATTCGTCATCATTTATGATCTTTAAGATTCCTTCTTTCATGCTCGAAACCTCTTGAGGATTTGCCAGAAAAGCCGCCCCGCCCGAAACTTCCTTCATCGGGCTGATATTGCTTGTTATGACCGGCGTTTGCATAGCTTGTCCTTCGATAATGGGCAATCCAAATCCTTCATTGGTTGAACAATATGCCACAATGTCTGCTTTCTCGTATTCTTCTTTCATCTCCGAATCAGTCAAACCGAATGCGTTTTCATATTTAATTTTTGAGGAATTCAGTTCCGACAATAAATCTTCGGGTAAATTTCCGATGATTCTTAAACAGCAATTTATTCCCTCGAGGGCTTTTATCAAATTCGGAATATTTTTATTATGCGCGATCCCGACCTGCAAAATCGTCGGACAATCTTTGTTAAAGGCTTTTTTGCTGCTGCGTGTTAAATATTGTTCCTGAAGGGGATTTTCGATAACCCTGATTTTGTTTTCGGGAAATTTTGTCAGGGATAGAATTTCTTGTTTGGTCGCCTCTGAAACCGTCGTGACGTAATTTAATCTTCCGATCGGTAGATCGAGATATATTTTTTTTATGAGAAATCTTCGCAAACCC
>DATLOR010000358.1:0-6722 GCA_035536135.1 Pyrinomonadaceae bacterium
GGAACCGGATTGTTTGCGAATCCCGAGATAGAGCGACTGCACGCCGTCGAGCGAAGCGGCTGAGCTCGCATCCGCGCCGCCGTCCTGTACGCGCCCGATGTCCTTGATCTTGATCGGAAAACCGTTGCGCGAGGTGATCACGATTTCCTGAAACTGATTAACGTCCGTTAATTTGCTGATCGTGCGCAGCCCCGATGTTTTCGCGCCTTCAATGAGACTTCCGCCCGGAAGCTCTAAATTCTGGTTGCGAATCGCGTTGGAAACTTCCGTGATCGAAAGATTAAAGGCGCGCAAACGCGTCGGGTCAACATAGATTTTGATCTGCCGTGCGCGTCCGCCGAAAATGACGACCTCGCCGATGCCGTCAACCGATTGAATGCGTTCCTGAATATTAGTTTCGACAAAATCGTTGAGCTCGACGATGTTGCGCGGCGCGCTGATCGCGTAGATCAAAACCGGCTGTGAATCGGGGTCGGATTTGCGCACCGTCGGCGGGTCAGCCGTTTCGGGCAGACGATTAACGACCGTCGAGATTTTCTGCTGAATTTCCTGATACGCCTGATCCGGATTTTTTTCCAGATTGAACGTCAGCGTCACGTTCGAGCTTCCGCGCGAGCTCGAAGAAGTCATCTGGTCAATGCCCGGAACCGTGTTGACCGCGCCTTCGATAATATCCGTGACTTCCGTTTCGATTTCGCCCGGCGATGCGCCCGTATTTGAGGTCGAGATCGAGATCGTCGGCAGATCGATCTTCGGAAAACGGTCAACGCCGAGCGTAAAAAAACTGAATCCGCCGACAACCGTTAAAAACATCACGATCACGGTCGCAAAAACCGGACGATGAACACAAACTTCAGCTAACCATTGCATAAAAAAACTTCCCTTTAATCTTGCTTTCCGAATTTTAGATTCCAACTTTCAAATCTATGTTCTTAAAGATTTGTAAATTGAAATATTAAACCCTGGAGTTTTACTGCACCTGCACTTTCGCGCCTTCGTAAAGCTGTGGCAGATTACTTGTCGCCACCATTTCATCGGCAGCTACACCGTTTAAGATCTGAATCGTCCCGTTTTCTTCGGTGCCGACCTGAACGGTGCGGAGTTTGGCGATGCCTTCGACGATCACAAAAATGCGCTGGCTTTGTGTACTCTGGTCATTTAACACCGCTTCTTTCGGCACAAAAACTCCTAAACTTCCGCCTTCACGGGTAATTTTG
Organism: Pyrinomonadaceae bacterium; assembly: GCA_035536135.1. Taxonomy (GTDB): domain Bacteria; phylum Acidobacteriota; class Blastocatellia; order Pyrinomonadales; family Pyrinomonadaceae; genus JAFDVJ01. Next base: position 1,218 of record DATLOR010000358.1, read on the forward strand.
ACGGTCGCGAACATTCCCGAACGCAGCGCGTTGTCGCCGTTTTCGATCTGCGCCTCGACGATCGCTGAACGCGAATTCGGGTCGATCGAAGGATTAACCGCCGTCACCGTGCCGCCGAAGTTGCGGTCTTTGTAGGCGTCAACCTGAATCGAAACGCCGCGTCCGATCCCGACATACGGGACATCGGCTTCGGCAACCTGGATCTGAACCTTGATCGGATTTGTCCGCAAGATCGTCGCGATGATCGAAGCCGACGAAACATATTCGCCGACCGCCACGGGACGTGCGCTGACATAACCCGGAAACGGAGCGCGAACGACCGTGTCGGCAACCGCCTGTTCAGCCGTTCCAACCTGCGTCCGTGCCGCTTCAACATTTGCTTGTGCCGATTTTATCGCCTGATTATTTTGTTTGGCGGTATTGATGGCGGTTTCGAGATTCTGCTTGGCGGTATTTACCCGCGCGAGAGCAGTATCTCTGGCGGTGCGAGCGGCATCACGTGCGGTGCGGTAAGTTTCATATTCCATCACCGATCTATCCCCTGTCTCGACTAATTCCCGGAAACGCTTTTCGTTAACTTCCGCCTGACGAAGATTAACTTCCGCCTGACGAAGTTCGGCTTGCGCTTGTTCTACATTGGAACTGGCGGCACGAACTTCGGGAATTGTCGAAGCCGTAAAAGTTCCGTTCGGCGAAAGTCCCAAACGCGCTTCGGCTTGGCGAACTCCGGCAATCGCCTGCGTAACGCCCGCCTTGGCTTCCGCCAGACGAAGCAGCGCGTCTTTATCATCAATTTTGGCGATGACCGCGCCCTGCGAAACAAATTGACCGACATTTGCCGAAACATTAACGACCTTTCCGGCAACTTTGGGCGCGACATCCGAAGTTTCTTCGGCGACCAAACTTCCCGTCGCCTGAATTACCGACGGAACCTGCCGCGCTTCGGCTTTTGTCTGCGTCACCTGAATAACTTCTTCTTGCGTGGTGTTGGCATTCGTGTTGGCTCCTCCTCCGCGTGTTTTCGATTCCGAACGGGTGCACGCGGCAAAGAGAGCCGGAATTATCAAGGTCAAGAAAAATAATCGGACGACTGATGAGCGTCCGAACTTTAAAAAATTCATAATATGATTACTCAATCCGAGAAAATGGCATAATAAATTTTCCAAAATCTCTTTAATAGAAATTAGACAAGCGGTTTTCCGAAACGGTTACAAAAACTTCCCACCTTCAAATATTAAAAATTCCGAAGCGGCGGCAAAAAAAGCTGAAAATTCGCTTTTCTTTCCTAAACCTGCACAATTTAAACCTTACAACTTCCTGCAAAGACCAATTGCAAACAATTGTAAAGCGTAAAAATTAACTGTCTGTAACCATTTTACTGCTTTTCGTGTCTAATTTGTCGGGAATAAGAAAAAGTTTTTTGAAAAAAGAACGTAACACGCTTAAAATCGTGCCTGTGGCAAATGTTTCAAAACATTGTGTTTTGAAACATTTGCCGAACCTTCGACAAGGAAACACGATTGGCGGAAGATTACCAAAATTTACCGGATGCGGATCTGGCGCGGGCTTCGGCAGAGGGCGATGAAACGGCTTTCGGCGAAATCGTGCGCCGTTACAGTCCGCGTGTTTTCAGCTTTTCGTCCCGTTTTTTTCGGCGTTACGATCTGATCGAAGAAGCCGCGCAGGAAGTTTTTCTAAAGGCTTTTACGCAGCTCAAGAACTTTGAAGGACGCGGTTCGCTCGAAGGCTGGCTGACACGCATCACCGTCACGACGTGCATCAATATTTTGCGTTCGACCAAACCGCAAAACGAGTTGATGGTTTCCGATCTAACCGAAGACGAAACGGCGTGGCTCGAAAATAAACTGGCAAGTGTTTCATCCGTAAACTATCAAAACGAAGAAGATAAGCTAATTGCCGCCGATCTGGTCAATCGCGTGCTGGAAACTTTGCCGCCCGAAGATGTCCTGATTCTGCAGTTGATCGACGGCGAAGGCGCGTCGATCAAAGAAGCGTCCGGGACGACGGGTTGGAGCGAATCAAAGGTCAAGATCAAAGCATTCCGGGCGCGGCGGCGGATGCGCGAAGCCGTTCAAAAACTTTTGAATGCGAAAGACGGAAAACTTTTAAAAACCGAAAAAGCAGTAAAATGAAAGACAGACATATTTTAGAAATTCTCGACGGCAAGAAATTTGCCGAACTCGGCAGCGACGAACTGAAAGATTTTCAGACGCATTCGGCGGGCTGTGCCGAATGCCGTCAGGCGTTCGAAGCGGCGCGGATTTCCGCGGTTTTATTAAATGTCCGCGCGAGTGTCGGGACGGTCGAACCGTCGGCGTTTTTCCAGTCGAAGGTTTTGAACGCGATCCGCGAAAAGCAGAGTTTACGAAAACCGATTGCCGCGTTCCGGCGTTGGTGGCAAGCGTCTTACGCGCTGGTTTGTTCGATGCTCTTTATCGTCATCACACTCGGCGCACTGACGTTTCTGGCGCCGAAATCGAATGCCGATCAGGCTGTTTCGACCTACAATCTTTATTCGACCGATTCGGTTATCCTGAACCAAAATCCGCCGCGTAATATAACGACCGAGCAGGCTTTGGAAGTGATTTATGCCGAACGGCGCGATGCATTGAAAAGATGATGAATATCGAAAGCAAAAGTAAATGGCAGATCCGCGTGGCGACGCTGAGTATTTTTATACTCGGTTTCGTCGCGGGCGCGTTTGCGCTGAATGCTTATTATTTATGGTTCAGCGCGGCAAAAATGCCGACCAAACAGGAAAAATACGAGGAAGCGTTCAAAAAACTCGGGCTCAACGAAACGCAAAAGACGGAAATTCAGAAAACTGTCAACGAAACCCGCGAAAACATCCAGAAAATCCGGCAGGAAACCGACCCGCGCATTCAGGAAATCCGCAATCAGAATGACGAAAGACTGCAAAAGATTCTCTCGCCCGAACAATGGCAGCAATTCCAGCAGGAACGCGAAAAGATCCGTGAAGCCGAAAAACAACCGACACCCTCGCCGCGACCGCTGAACCTACAGTAAGAAGGGGAAAAAGGGAAAAAGGGAGAAGGGGAGATTTTGTCTTTGCAAGGTGAATGTAAAATTTCACGCTACTTATTCAGAGACAAAATCTCCCCTTCTCTTCTTCTCCCTTTCTCCCCTTCTCGCTCACCTGCCGCCGCTCATTTTTGATAAACATTCGACAAGCTCGCGCAGACGGTCGTAGTTTAAGATAAGTATGGTCGGCAAAATGATCAGCGGCAGAATGCCGAACACGACTCCGATCTTTGCCCACGCGCGGTGCTGCTGCAAAAGCGGCGCAGGTTCGGCGCGTAGGGCGAGCCACCCGAAGACAATCGCCAAAATTGCTTTTTCCAAACCTAAAAGATTGACAAAACAGGAGATCCCTAAGACCAGCGATACGGTCGCAAACGCATATTTTTGTCCCAAAACCGTATAATCTGTTGCTTCAAATTCATTATTCATATTTATTTCTCCAATATAAGTTCACTATTAATTTTGAACGGATTTTCTTTAAGAAAACCAAACAAAACGGCGATCAAAATAAACGGCACGACCCGTAAAGCCCAACCGGGAGCGCGTTCGGGAAGCATTTCCAACAATTTATAGATCACCAGAAAAACGCCGAGCAAAACGAACGGCTGCCAGTTTAACGGTGAAACCGCTTTGGATTCCGCATCGATTCGTGCTTCAATCGCCGACCATAGATCCGCCTCTTGTTCACGCCGTTTTTGCCGCCTGAGCAGGACGATCGTGTTTTCCATCTGCTCGATCTGCTGACGGCAAGTTTCGCAATCCGCCAGATGCGCATTGATTTGTTCATCCGACAATTCGGCTTTTTCGCCGTCGATCAATGCCGATTTTTGTATTAAAATATCTTCGCAATTCATATCTTTCATAAACATCAATGAAATTTTCCGGTTAATTTTGCCTGTAATTGTTTGCGCGCGTAAAAAAGACGGCTCATCACGGTTCCGCGCGGAATTTTTAAGAGTTCGGCGATCTCGTCGTAAGAAAAACCGTCTAAATATTTCAAATTGATTATTTCGCGGTCTTCTCTCGATAAGGAAAGCAATGCTTTTTCCAAAGCGATCCGTTCCTCGCCGGAAACGCCCGCTTGCGGCGCGAGAATTTCCGCGTCCTCGATGTTTTGCGCTTCACGTTTTTTCGCGATCAGCTTGTAACAGCGATGGCGAAGGAGCACATAAAACCACGGGTAAAACCGCCGCGCCGGGTCAAACTTTTTAAGCGATTGAAAAGCGTCGACAAAGGCTTCCTGCGTTGCGTCGCGCGCATCTTCGCGGTTGGCGAGAATTGCAAATGAATGCCCGACGGCTTGCGCCTGATAGCGTTCGACCAGAAAACGAAACGCCTCCTTTTCGCCTTTCAAACATCTTTCAATTATCGCGCTGTCATCCATCATTGCCACTCATCATAACGTATCCGCAAAAGCGAAAAAATATTCAAAAAATTTTTAACAAAAAAAGGACAAGTTTTGTGAACTTGTCCTTTTTGCTGAAAATCAACTGCGCGATTTTTATTTTTTGTATTTTTTGATCAGATCCGGCAAGCCGTCGAGATTTTTATGCCGGTATGTGTAATAACTTTCCAGATTTTGCCGAACTTGATCGTTAATTTCTTTGGCTTCGGGTTTGCCGTCGGTCAACGCGACGACTCGCGCAAACATATCGATCACCTGATCGAGTTTTTCGTTGGCTTGTTTTAAAAGCGCGTCGCGTTCGGCGCCCAAATCAGTAATGTTATATTTTGACGCGATTGCCTGATATTCTTCATCCTTGATCGAAACAAGCAAGATCCAGCTGTTGACATCGGATGAATCGAGGCTCGTCGCTTTTTCCAGATTCTTACCCGCGTTTGCTTTGTCGCCGCCGTAAAAATCGAAAACTCCGAGAGTTTGATAAAGCTGCGGCAGCCATTTTGTTTGATACTCTTTCCAACCGGCGTCGGTGATGTTTGCCGGCTTTTTATTGGCTTCGATCAAGGCGATCGACTGCGCGGCATATTCGCGCGACGGAGCGGCAAAATCTTTGGTTCCGGTGCGCAGCAAATTCGCGCCGTCAACCGCCAATTTCAAACGCAAAGCAACATCTTCCGGATGCCGCGAAAAATATTTTTCGGCGACGGCAAAAGCATCTTTGGTGCGTTTAACCGTGCTGTATGAATAGACCAAACTCGGCAGGATCAAATCTTCTTCTGCCGGTTCGGTAAAAACTGTCAAATAAGCTTCGCCGTTTTGAACGATCTGCGCGTCGTCTTTTGTCTGCGTGATCTGCCCTGCAAGATAATTGGCGGCTTGTTCACGAGCCGGACTTTTCGGATATTTTTTGACAAAATCCGTGGTCGCCTTCATTTTATCGGCAAGCGTTTTGGCTTTCTCAATCTTTTTTATCGCGTCGGCTTCTTCTGCCGAGACTTTAATTTTATTTTCCTGTGCTAATGCCGAACCGAAAGTTCCGA
>DATLOR010000359.1:0-6618 GCA_035536135.1 Pyrinomonadaceae bacterium
AAATCGGCGATCGTCAGCGGTAAAACGGCGGCAATCGCCAAGTTTGACCGCGACAACAAGGACGAGCTCGATATTTGGAGCCAGCTGCGCGCCAAAGAAGCGTCTAAAATCAATGCGCGTTTGCAAAAAAATGCTTTGAGAAATTCTTTATTGGGTGCCTATAACAGCGGCGGTTGGAATATGTTCGGCACATTCGGACTCTGGGTTTTTGATCCGTACACGGGGCGGTGGTGTTTCCTTCCGTTCGGCGGCGGATGGAATTCGCCCTACGGCTACAGTTACGGATTTAATATCTATAATTGTCAGCTTCCGCCGGTTGTTTACACGCCGCCGGTGACTCCGACAACTCCGACAGCCACGGGACAGATGACACCCGAACAAGTTCAAATCAGGGAGGAACGCCGCCAATCGGCACAAACTCCGACGTTCCAAAGATTTGAAAACAATCAGCGCAACGAAACCCGCGGCGGTTCGCGAGACAACGATAACAGCGAGGGCGGCGGCGGCTGGAATAACGGTCGCGGCAGAAGCGACTCGAACGATTCGCGCCCGACCTATGCACCAACGCAATCGACGCCGTCGCAGTCAACGCCTGCGCCGTCAGCCCCGACGACCCGGGATGTTCCGACCAGAACGGAAACCAAAGACGTTAAAGATAATTAATTTGACGGATAATTTAATGAAGAAGCGGGAGAACAAAAACTCCCGCTTTTTTTTATGTGAAAAATCTGATGATCAAAGCCGCCTGTTCCTGCACGGTTGATTCGGCTTTCGGCAGATAAGGTTCGGCGATTAAGAGAAGCGATTGGATCCCGTTAAAAATCGTGTGCATAATGATGCACGGCAGAAGATTATCGGTTTTGACGCGGATCAGTGTGAGAACCAAACTCAGCAAACAGATCAGCAGGATCGTTCCGGGGCTTCCCCAGTATTGCGGAACGTGAACTGCCGCAAACATAAGGGTGACGATCACGACCGCCCAGGCAACTCCGACTCGTCTTTGAAAAGCCGAATATAAAATTCCGCGATAAACGACCTCTTCGACCAGCGGTGCGGTAAAAGTCGCCAGAATGACAATCGCAAAAACCGCCATTCGCGAGCTTCGCAGAATCCGTAATAAATCGTTATCACCTTCGGGAATGAAATGGCTGACCCCGGCGGCAGCCGCAAAAAAACAAATCAAAATAACCGGATAATACCACCAGCGAAAACCGCCCGAGCTTAAACCCAGCGTATCTTTTATCGAGAATTTATTGTTTTTCGTCGCGACAAACCACGCGACGGCTAATGTAAAAAGATGTGCCGGGACGATCGCGACCAGATTCAGGAAAATTGCGGTGCTGTCGGTCGCAAAAGTTTCGAGGGAAATTTCCTTGTTCATTAAAACATAAGGAACGATAAAAAAGATCGGGAAGACGATAATCGCCAGAACGCTCAAAACCCACACCCCGAAAGCGATCCAGCCGTTCCAGGGCGGATTGTTCGGTGTTATTATTTCGGGCTCGGGTTTGAGTTCCGCCAAATCTCTGACCAGCGGCGCATTGTATTCTGTGGTTTTAAGTTCTTCGTTTTGCACGAATTTGAGTTTAGCGAAATTAGATTCAAGTTGAAAGCTGAAAAAAACTTGGAGCTTCAAACTTGGAACTTCAAACTTTTGGTGCTAACCTAAAATCCCGTGGAGCAACACGGAAATAATCACCGACAAAAAGTTTTTGCAATCATTCCGGCACGCTACGATTCGACGCGACTGGCGGGTAAATTATTGCTTGAAATTGACGGAAAGCCGTTGATTCTGCACACGCTCGAACAGGCGAGGAAAGCGCAAAATATTGATGAAGTAATTGTTGCGACCGACGACGAAAGAATTCTGAAAGTTATCAAGGAAAGCGGAAATAAGGCGGTTCTAACTTCGCCTGCGCATCAATCTGGAAGCGACCGGATTGCCGAAGTTGCCGAACATTTACCCGCAGATTCGATCATCGTCAATGTTCAGGGCGACGAACCGACCATTCCGCCGACGACGATCGAAAGCGCGGTCGAAGCCATTTTAGCGGACGAATCGGCGGATATTGCGACGACCTGCGAGCAGATCGAAGATTACAGGGATGTTCTAAGCGCGGATGTCGTTAAAGTCGTGACCGATAAAAACGGTTTCGCGCTTTATTTTTCGCGCTTGCCAATTCCGTTTCCGCGCGAAGCCGTCAAAGCACACGGGACGCTTGAAAATGCTTTGCTGAATGAACCCGAATTGATCTCGCTTTTTCGCAAGCACACGGGACTTTATGTTTACCGCCGCGAATATTTGTTGAAATTTACGCGCCTTGCGCAAACGAATCTTGAGAAAACCGAATTGCTCGAACAGCTCCGCGCGCTCGAGAACGGCGCGCGAATAAAGGTTGTCGAAGTCACCGAAAGCTCGATCGGCGTTGATACGCAGGAAGATCTCGAGCGGGTGCGGGAAATCATTAAACGGCGAAAAGCGCAATCGGCGAACATTATTTATCGAAAAGCGACCGTCGAAGATATTCCGCAGGTTGCGAAAGTGCACGTTGAATCGTGGCAGAAATCATTTCAAGGCATTGTGCCGCAGAATTTTTTAGACGGAACTTCGGTCGAAAAGCGCGAAAAGGCATTTCGGGAAGGATTTTTGAAGGAAGATTACCAGATGTTTGTTGCCGAAACCGCAGAAGGCGAGATCGTCGGTTTTGCGGATTTCGGTCGGGCAATCGGCGAAGTCTCTGATTTTGATGCGGAACTTTTTGCGATTTACTTACTGCCCGAATTTCAGGGAAAAGGCATCGGCGGCGAACTATTTAAAATTGGTGTCCGGGATTTGCGCAAAAAAGGCAGAAAATCGATGTGCCTGCAAGCGTTGGTCGTCAACCCGTATCGCGCATTTTACGAGAAAATGGGCGGGAAGATCATTAAGAAAAGCATCTATAAATTAGGCGATATGGATTTAGAGACGGTTTATTACGGCTGGGAAGACCTAACAAAAATATGAGCGACTGGATCGGATTGATATTTTTCGTACTGCTGATTGCCGGTATCATCGTCGGTTTAAAGGTTTTGGCAAAACCCGTGAAACGCACCGAGGAAGAATTTGAGCGCGGCGCGGCGGAAGGCACGACGATGCTCGGAGCGAGTATGAATGCGCTTCAGGAACTGATGAATCCGGCGGAAGCCAAGGCGAAAGAAGTGCAGACTCAGATGAAAGAAGGTCGCTACAATAAAAAGAAACGCGAAGGCAAAGCGAACGGCGAGGAAAATTCCGATGACCAATAAATTTGTTGAAGCCGCTTTGTATCAATTTTCGCGGGTCTGTGCGACTTTTTGCAGGTCTGAATGAATTTTTGGCAACTTTGGATGAGTTCTTTTGAACTTTGACAAACTTTTTAGCGACTTTGGATGAGTTTTTGCAGGTCTGCATCATTTTAAGGACTTTGACACACTTTTCGGCAGGTTTGTATGACTTTAAAACGAGTTTGCATGACTTTTCGGCAACTTTGCATAATTTGAAGGCGGTCGGGATGCGGTAAAACCGATTTTGGAACGTTTGTCAGGCAATTTTGATTTAATTTTTAGAAGAAACACAGGGTAAATAATAAAAAAGAGGAAGCGATAGCGATGACAAAATATATTTTCGTAACAGGCGGCGTGGTTTCGAGTTTGGGAAAAGGTTTGGCGGCGAGCTCGCTCGGACAGCTTTTGGAAGCGCGGGGAATGAAGGTTCAGATGATGAAGCTCGACCCGTATATCAATGTTGATCCGGGCACGATGTCGCCGTTTCAGCACGGCGAGGTTTTCGTCACCGACGACGGCGCGGAAACCGATCTCGATCTCGGTCATTACGAACGTTTCACCAATGCTCATTTAACAAAGGCGAACAATTGGACGAGCGGGAGAATTTATCTCTCGGTCATCGAAAAAGAACGGCGCGGCGATTATCTGGGAAAAACCATCCAGGTCATCCCGCACATTACCGATGAGATCAAAGCCGCGGTGCGCGTGGTCGCCGATCAGGAAAAGCCCGATGTGTTGATCGTCGAGATCGGCGGCACGGTCGGCGATATCGAATCCCTGCCGTTTATGGAAGCGATTCGCCAGATCGGCAACGAGGAAGGTCGCAACAACGCGCTGTTTATACATGTCACGCTCGTTCCGTTTATCGCCGCCGCCGGAGAATTAAAGACGAAACCGACCCAGCATTCGGTAAAGGAACTGCGCGAAATCGGGATTGCTCCCGATATTTTGCTCTGCCGTTCAGACCGTCCATTGTCGCTCGATCTACGAAAGAAGATCGCACTTTTTTGTAACGTACAGGAAAACGCCGTCATTTCCGCGCTCGATGTCAAAACGATCTACGAAGTGCCGCTCGCCTTTCACGAACAGGGTTTGGATGATCTGGTCGTCAATATTCTGCATCTCAAGGAATCGTTTCCGAATGTCGATCTGACAAAATGGCGCAAATTAGTCGCGACCATCAAAGAACCGTCGGAAGGCGCGGTAAAAATTGCGATCGTCGGAAAATACGTCGAGCTCGAAGATTCCTACAAATCTCTACGCGAAGCCCTGACGCACGCCGGTGTCGCGAACAACCTGCGCGTCAATGTCGAATGGATCGAGTCCGAAAATCTGATGAAGGACGATTACGAAGCCCAACTGCACGACTACGACGCTATTTTAGTTCCCGGCGGCTTCGGTAAACGCGGAATTTCCGGAATGCTGCGGGCGATCAAATACGCGCGAAAATCCGGTACGCCGTATTTCGGGATCTGTCTCGGAATGCAGACGGCGTGTATCGAATTTGCACGCAACGTCTGTGGTCTGCGCGACGCCGATTCGACGGAATTTAACGCCGACACGCCGTTTCCGATCATTTTTAAACTCAGAGATCTGGTCAATGTCGAAGAATACGGCGGCACGATGCGTTTAGGAGCGTGGCAATGCGAGCTGAAAGAGGGAAGTCTGGCGCGTGAGATCTATCACGGCGCGGCGGAAATCAGCGAACGGCATCGTCACCGTTACGAATTCAATCCCGAATTTCGCCAAATTTTGGAAAAAGAAGGATTGGTCATCAGCGGAATCTCGCCCGACGGCAAATTTGTCGAAATGATCGAATTCCCGCGCGAAAAACATCCGTTTTTCATTGCGTGCCAGTTTCATCCCGAATACAAATCGAAACCCTTGAACGCACATCCGCTGTTTGTTTCGTTCGTCCGCGCCGCGCACGAAAACCGTCTGCACAGCGAAAATCTCAAGGACGACGTTTCGAGCAACAAGCAGATCGAAATGCCCGAACGCGCATCGGCGGTTGGTGATGAATAATGAAAATCCTTTCCGGTTGCGCCGAAGGCAATTGGAAAAGTTTCCGTGACGCATTTAGCAGCTCCGGTTTGCGATAAAATGTATGAAAAGAATCGAAAAACCGATCGGACTTTACGTTTTAACTTTTGCTGATTTTATCGGCTTCGGTGTTTTGCAATTTTTCAAAACTATTCAAGACGCTCAGAGTTCAAAGGAAGAAACTTCTTTTGTGATCATTTTTATAACCTTATTTTTATGTGTTTTCACAGCCGCCTCAGCTGTCTGGGCGTTTGTCGGTGATAATACGGGCAGATATGCTCTGCTGACTTTCATTACATTAAATATTCTTTGGATATATGGTAATCTTTTGATTTTCATATTAGATGAAGGCATTGCGAGCAAATCGGGAGCAGATTATTTAATCGCGGCGGGCAAAGGAATTTGGGGATTCGGCGCGAATTTTTGGTATTTAATGAATGATGAAGTTGTTGCGTATTTTAATCAGCAGTCAAATATAAAATGAGCGATATAAGATCTTTCAAAGTAGAAAATGTAACTTTCGGCGACGGGCGTCTGGCGTTTATTTTAGGTCCGTGCGTGGTCGAATCCGCCCAGCACGCGCTTTTTATGGCGCAGGAAATTCACGATATTTGTCAGGCGGTCGGTGTCGAATTCGTTTATAAATCTTCGTTCGATAAAGCAAACCGGAGTTCGATCGAGAGTTTTCGTGGGCAGGGGATGGAATTCGGGTTGGAAGTTCTTGCGCAGGTCAAGGCGGAAATCGGCGTTCCCGTAATTACGGACGTTCACGAAACGTGGCAGGTCGAAAAAGTCGCCGAGGTCGCGGATATGATCCAGATTCCGGCGTTTCTTTGCCGTCAGACCGATCTTTTGGTCGAATCGGCACGAACAGGGAAAGCCGTCAACGTTAAAAAAGGACAATTTCTGGCGCCGTGGGACGCGAAAAATATTGTCGAGAAACTCCAGCAGGCGGGAAGCGGGAAAATCCTTCTGACCGAACGCGGCACGAGCTTCGGCTACAATAATCTGGTCGTTGATTTAAGGAGCTTCCCGATCATGCGCTCGTTTGGCGTCCCGGTCGTGTTTGACGTGACGCACAGTCTGCAGCTTCCGGGCGGACTCGGCAAGGCAACGGGCGGACAGGCGCAATACATCGAAGACTTTGCGCGCGCGGGCGTGGCGTGCGGCGTGGACGCGGTTTTTATGGAAGTCCACGATAATCCGGCGAAAGCTCCATCTGACGGACCAAATCAGTTGCCTTTGGCGAGACTGGAAAAATTGCTTTTTAAG
>DATLOR010000360.1:0-3636 GCA_035536135.1 Pyrinomonadaceae bacterium
ATATTGAAAAGCTTTGCCTGGGCAATCGCCTGCGGTCCGATGTAGTTGTCGTCGTGATACTGCGGACAGGCTTCAAGGCAGCAGCCGCACGTCATACAGCGCGAATAGGCGTAGCGTTCCTGCGCCTGTTCGTTCGACATATGTGGTCCGGGTCCGAGGTCGTGCGAGCCGTCGAGTTCGATCCAGGCGTTAACCTGTTTGAGATGCTCGAACATTTTCGAGCGGTCAACCTTCAGGTCGCGGACGTTCGGAAATTTCGACATCGGCGCTAAAGTTATCGTGTTTCCGCCGCTCGCGAGCAGCAGATCGTCAACGAGCGCCGAACACGATTGCCGGACGCGACCGTCGATGACCATCGTGCAGATTCCGCAAACCTGTTCGAGACAGCTCATATCCCAAACCGGCGGCGTCGTTTGCTTGCCGTCTTTCGTGACGGGATTTTTGCGAATTTCCATCAATGCGGAAATTATGTTGAGATTTTTGCGGTAAGGAATTTCAAAAGTTTCCCAATGCGCATCCGCCTCAAGTTTTTCGCGCCGCTGAATCTTGAATTCAATCGTCTGCGGCGGATTCGTCAATCGTTTCTTCTCCTGATGCACGTTTGCTTGATTCATATTGGTTTATTCTTTTTCTTCCTTATCTTGATCATCTTTATCCTTAAAGGATTCGCCTTCAGTAATCGTCTCGCCGTCCTTGACCCAAATTTCCTCGCGTCCTTCGGGTTTGAGTTCACTTCCCGGCTGTAAAACCTGCGGTGCGCCCGTCTTTTGCGGAAGTTCGCCCGTTGCCGCTTTCGCTTTGCCTTTGCTGTAATCGCGCTTGCGGGGTTCGATCAAGCCGATGTCCACGGCTTCGTAACTCAGGATCGGGGCTTCGTCCGAATATTCGGCGATCGTCGTTTTCAAGAATTCTTCGTCGTTGCGGTCGGGAAAATCGGGTTTGTAATGCGCGCCGCGCGACTCGTCGCGGTTCAGCGCGCCGAGCGTGATAACCCGCGCTAGTTGAAGCATATTCCAGAGCTGACGCGCGTGCGGAACGGCTTGCGTTGCCCACAGATTCGAGTCGTTGATCGAAATATGCTGGTAGCGGTCGATCAATTCGAGAATCTTGTCGTCGGTCGCCTTCAAACGGTCGTTGTAGCGCACAACCGTGACGTTATCAGTCATCACTTTGCCGAGCTCGTCGTGAATTTTATACTGATTTTCCGAACCTTCGTTTTTGATGATCTGGTTGTTGATTTCCTGCTGACGTTTGAGTTCCGCCGCGTGAATTCCGTTCGTTTCCGAGCTTCCACGCTCGACGTTTTTCGCGTATTCGATCGCCGAAGGCGCGGCGGTAAATCCGCCGTAAACGCAACTGACAAGCGAGTTTGCGCCCAGACGGTTGGCGCCGTGAATCGAGTAATCGCATTCTCCGGCGGCGAAAAGTCCGGGAATGTTCGTGCGCTGCTCGAAATCGACCCACAGTCCGCCCATCGAATAATGAACGCCGGGGAAAATCCGCATCGGCACATAACGCGGGTCGTCGCCGACGAACATTTCGTAAATTTCAAGAATCGCGCCGAGTTTTCGCGTCAAAGTCTCCGAATCAATATGCGTCAAATCGAGATAAACCTGATTTTCGCCGCCGACTCCGTAGCCTTCCAGACAAACCTGAAAGATCTCGCGCGTCGCAATATCGCGCGGCACGAGATTGCCGTAAGCCGGATATTTTTCTTCGAGGAAATACCAGCGTTCTTCGGTCGGAATGTCCTTCGCACTGCGCGTGTCGCCCTGATTTTTCGGAACCCAGACGCGCCCGCCTTCGCCGCGTGCCGACTCGCTCATCAAGCGAAGTTTGTCTTCGCCGGGAATCGAGGTCGGGTGAACCTGGATAAATTCGCCGTTCGCGTATTTCGCGCCCTGCTGGTACGCGGCTGATACGGCTGATCCGGTGCAGGTCATCGAATTCGTCGATTTGCCGAAAATAAGCCCCGGTCCGCCCGTCGCCATAATCACGGCATCGGCGTAAAACGATTTGAGTTCAAGCGTTTGCAAATTCATCGCGATCAGTCCGCGGCAAACCTGATAATCGTCCAATACTAACGAAAGCATTTCCCAGCCTTCGTATTTATTGACCTTTCCTGCCGACTCGTATTTGCGAACCTGTTCGTCGAGCGCGTAGAGAAGCTGCTGACCGGTCGAAGCTCCCGCGAAAGCCGTGCGGTGATGAAGCGTTCCGCCGAAGCGGCGAAAATCGATCAAACCTTCCTGCGTGCGCGAAAACGGAACGCCCATTCGATCGAAAAGATAGATGATCGACGGAGCCATATCGCACATCCGTTTAACGGGCGGCTGATTCGCCAGAAAATCGCCGCCGTAAACCGTGTCGTCGAGATGCTTTAAGGGCGAATCGCCCTCGCCTTTCGTGTTGACCGCGCCGTTGATCCCGCCCTGCGCGCAAACCGAATGCGAGCGTTTCACGGGCACGACCGAGATCAGATCGACTTCGTGACCCTGTTCGGCAATCTTCATTGCCGCCGCCAGTCCTGCCAATCCGCCGCCGACGATCGCTATTTTTAATCCGTTTGAAGTAGCCATAATTTATTGATAACCAGCCGTTTTAGAATTTCCCTTTCTTGTTTGGTTCGACGATCTGTTTTTTCTCCAACTCACTGCAAAACGCTTTCGGAAACAAACCGCACGGTTCGATAAAAGCAATTGCCGCGTTAACCCCGACCGCGCCGAGAAAAACCGCCAAGCCGATGCAGGCGTAAAGCGCGTATTTTTGAGCTTTTTCACCGATCACAATGCCCCAATCGACCGCAAAAAGCCAGAAGCCGTAGGCAAGGTGCCACGCCGTTGCCAGAATTCCCAGGATGTAGAGAATCAGAATCCCGATGTTTTTAAATTCGGCGGCAACGATCGTAAAAGCCCGGTCGGAGTTTCCGGCAACCGGATTCCCGTACGAATCAAGCCCCGGAATCAGCCCGAAACGCAGATTTAATAAATGAAAAAAGATAAAGAAAAACAGAAAAACGCCCGTCACACGCTGGAAAATATAAAACCAGTTGCGCCCGTAGCCGTAGTTGCCGATATTCGGACGCGCTTCGCTGGAAATCACGACGCCGTAAACCGAGTGAAAAATAAGCGGCAGAAAAATCCCGAAGATCTCGACAAAAAGCAGATACGGAATATGATGAATATCGCCGACCGCATCATTAAAAACCTTTGCCCCGCTCATTGATTTTGAGTTCGTGAACATATGGACAAAGAAAAAAATGCCGAGCGGCACGATACCTGTGATCTGATGCAATTTGCGCAAGAGAAAAGTGTTGCTAAATCTGATAGCCATTTATATTAGCCTCTAAAAAGTTCTGAATTACGACTGCTGACGTTTTGTCATTCTAAACATTAAATCGCAAATCAGCAATTTTTAAATCTAAATTAATGATACATATTTGGTTAAATAAGATAAAATGAATTCTCTTGCGGACATAGTTCAGATAAACTTATTATTACATTTATCAAAAGAACATTTATCATTTATCAAAAAAGCTTGTCGAAACCAATCGACAGATCTTCTGGGAAAAAGGTGAATGATAGATGTTAAATGTTAAATGTTAAATGAAAATATGCACATTGAAACATTAAAAGT
>DATLOR010000361.1:0-12195 GCA_035536135.1 Pyrinomonadaceae bacterium
CCGCGAATTTCCGCGGACGGAAAACTGCTTGCTTATCATACGTTCGATTTTGATGCGAACAATCCGAGTATCCAACCGAAGGTCAGGGTCGTCGGGTTCGACGGCGAAAAGATCGATAAAAGCATCAAGGAATTTGAGTCGAACATCAATCCCGAATTCAAATTTTCGCCCGACAATCGATCGCTGACCTATCTCAACAAAGCGGGAATCGATAATCTCTGGAACCTTTCGCTGACCGACCGCAAGGAAAAACCGCTGACCGATTTTACATCGGGCAACATTACTAATTTCGTCTGGTCGAATGACGGCAAAAAACTTTTCATCGTCCGCGCCATTTTTAACAGCGATCTGGTTTTGATTAAAGACTCGGCAAAGTTGTAAAGTGAAAAAGTGAAAAGGTAAAAAAGTGAAAAAGTTTTGTTGAATATTTTCGAGCAAACTTTTTCACTTTTTCACTTTTACCCTTTTCGCCTTTACAACTATGGCAAAAATATCATTTTACGGCGGAGTCGGTTCGGTCACGGGTTCAAAATATCTGCTTGAATCAAACGGCAAAAAGGTTCTCATTGATTGCGGTCTTTTTCAGGGCGAAAGGGAATTGCGCGAACGAAACTGGCAAGACCCGCCGTTCGATCCAAAAGAGCTTGATGCCGTCATCATCACGCACGCGCATATTGACCACACCGGATTTTTGCCGCGCCTTGTGAAGCTCGGTTATTCGGGCAAAGTTTTCACCTCGCGGGCGACGGCTGATCTGATGAAGATCCTGCTTCTCGATTCGGCGCGGCTGCAGGACGAAGAAGCCGATTACCGCAACCGTCATAATTTAAGTTCCTACAGTCCCGCGCTTCCGCTATATGACGAAACGGACGCCAGGGAAACCTTTAAACTTCTCGAAGGAATTCCGAACACGGGCGAAGTCATTGAAATTTGCGAAGGATTTAAAGCGAGTTTTCGGGTTGCCGGGCATATTATCGGGGCGAGTCAGGTTTTGGTCGAAATGGAACGGGCACGCGAAAACGGCGATTCGATAAAGTTTCTTTTTTCGGGCGATCTCGGACATTACGACCAGCCGATCCTGAACGATCCCGCACCGCCGCCGGCGTGCGATTATCTGATGTGCGAATCAACTTACGGCGACCGCCTGCACGACGAAGTGACATCGGATGTAAAATTTGCCGAAATTATCAACGAGGCTTACAAACGCGATGCGCCGATCCTGATTCCGGCGTTCGCGGTCGGGCGCACGCAGGAAATTCTTTATATGATCCGCGAGCTCGAAGACGACCACCGGATTCCTTCGATGCCCGTGATCGTCGATTCGCCGATGGCGGCGCAGGCAACGCAGATTTACAACCGCTTCACCGAGGAGCACGACGAAGAGTACGCCTCGATTCTGGCGAAAAAAGTTCACCCATTGCGCACGGATTGGATGCAAACCGCCTCGACCCGCGAAGAATCGAAACGCCTGAACGATATGAAAGGCGCGCGCATCATCATCTCGGCTTCGGGAATGCTGACCGGCGGACGTGTTCTGCATCACGCGATGCGCATTTTGCCGAACGAAAATGCGACGATCATTTTCGTCGGCTATCAAGCCGCCGGAACGACCGGACGCCGGGTTCAGAACGGAGAACAGGAAGTCCGCATTATGAAAAACTGGATTCCCGTGCGCTGTCACGTCGAACGCGTCGAAAGTTTTTCCGCGCACGCCGATTGGAAAGCCGTTCTGCGCTGGCTGCACGGTTTGCCCGGTGCGCCGAAAGCGGTTTTTACCACGCACGGCGAACCCGACGCGGCTCAGGCGATGGCGAAACATATCCGCGACGAATTCGGCTGGAACGTGATCGTACCGCAATATGAACAAACCATCGAATTAGAATAATAAATCCATTCAAAATCAGGATTTTTCAAACGGCTCGAAAAAAAATTCGAGCCGTTTGAATTTTTTCTGGAAATAATTCCTTATTCAAAGTTTTTCTCTATAGGGTGAAGTATTTTCTTTACTCGCCTTCCAGCCAAAATCAAGTCTGATTCCTGCAATTCAATTCAAGTTCCAAAACAAACTCTTACCACGCCGAAAAAGGAGAGTAACCAACCGATGAAAAAGAATTTTTTACGTATATTTTTAGGGCTTTTTTTAGTCTTTTCGTGTCTTGCCGTGACAAATTTTCAAACGCACGCGAGCAATGGAAACGAAAAAAGATCCGCCGAGCTTTCGGACTTAACAACTAAAATCGCCGAGCTGAGCGGACGGGTGCCGGATAAAAATGATCTTGCGCCGGCTGAATTTGAAAATTTAGCCGCCGAACGATTTGCAAGGCTCAGCGAACTTGCCGAAAAAAATCCGGGGGAAGTTCTGCGGGTTGCTTTGCCGCCGGATATTTTAGCCAAAATTCCCACCGATATGCAGGTTTATTTTGAGAAAAACGCCGATACCGAAGGCGAATTCGAAGTTATTTACGAATGCGACGGCGAAACCGAAGTTTTGAAATATTTCATCAAAACCGACAAAGAACGTCTGCCGGTTTATTTTGCAAAACAGCCCGATACGGAAATTCGGACCGGCTCAAAAGTTCGCATCAAGGGCGTTAGAATCGGCGATGCGTTGGCGGCAGAAGACGGGAACAGTATTGAAAATTTAGAAGTTATCAACTCAATCGCCGCCAATACCTTCGGCGAGCAAAAAGTTTTGGTTCTGCTTGTAAACTTTCAAAACGATACGCGGCAGCCATTTACCGTGGCGCAGGCAAACGATTTGTTTTTTAACACCGCGAACAGCGCGTCGATCACAAATTTTTATCGTGAAGCTTCGTACCAGCAAACGTGGCTGACGGGAACTGCCGCCGGTTGGCTGACATTGCCGATAAATACCGGCGACTGCAACGGCACGACAACGGCTTCCGCCGCCAAACAAGCGGCGACGAACGCGGGAATAAATATTTCGGCGTACAACAGATTTGTTTATGTTTACCCGAATATGTCAACCTGCAATTACAGCGGTATCGGCGAGGTCAACGGTGACGAGGCGTGGATTAATGGTTCACTTTACTTGAGAACCGTCGCGCACGAACTCGGACATAATTTCGGTATTTATCATTCACGCTCGATGGATTGCGGAACGGTCGTCGTCGGAGGCAGCTGTACGATCACTGAATACGGAAATATGGCTGATATGATGGGGTACCCGACCATCACCGGACAGTTTAACGCTTTTCAAAAAGAACGGCTCGGTTGGATGAATTACGGCAGCTCGCCGCCGATTACAAGTGTGACCACGAGTGGAAATTATTTTATCACCGCAAATTCCGCGCAGGATTCGGGAACGAAAGCCTTAAGAGTTCTCCAATCTTCGGGAACTTATTACTATATTGAACTTCGCCGTCCGATCGGTTTTGACGCAACGCTTTCGCCGACTTTGATGAACGGCGTCGTGATAACTTTAGACCAGCCTGCCGCCGGTAAGGAAACTTATCATCTCGATATGACACCCGAAACGACTTATTGGACGGATGCGGCGCTGCCCGTCGGTCGAAGTTATACGGATTCGAGCGCGGGAGTGACGATTACGCCGTTATCGGCAGATAACGGCGGTGCCACGGTCAATATCAGTTTCGGCTCAACGCCGCCGCAAACCTGCATACTGGCAAATCCGACGGTAACGGCAAGTCCGACGGCGACGCAGTGGATCGGCGCGGGAAATTCGGTAACTTACAATGTGACTGTTGTAAATAATAACAGCACCGGCTGTTCGGCAAATACTTTTAGTTTGCAAAATACTGTTCCGAACGGCTGGAATTATTCTGCGGCGCCAAGTTTGACCGTCGCACCCGGAGCAGGTGCGACAACCACTGTTCAGGTTTTATCGCCGAGTTCGGCGGCAAACGGGTTTTATGCCGTCGGACTCGGCGCGTTAAATTCGTCGAACGCCGCTTATGCTTCGAGCGTGACGGGAAATTTAGCGGTTTATAATTCGCTCACCGTTGCCGCTTCCTCTGACCGGACGAGCTATAATGCGACACAGACTGTTTATTTGACGGCAAATGTTTCGGCAAACGGTTCACCAATGGCGGGCGCAAATGTTACGTTTTCCATCAAAAGACCTGACGGCACTGAAGCCATCAACGGAACGGCAGTTTCAAACTCAAGCGGAATCGCGCTGTTTACTTACAAATTTAACCGTAAAAAAGATGGCGCAGGAACATATCAGGTTTCCGCCAGCGCCAGCTTAAACGGCGTTTCGGGGACATCTTCGACGAGTTTCTCCCTAGTTAAATAAAAGTCGAACACAAATAAAAAAGGTTGAAGATTAAAATCTTCAACCTTTTTATGTTTATCCCGATTATTTTGTTCTATTTACCGCTTAAGGGTGCCGGGGAGACCGGCAGCGGATAAAATACCGAACACGGTGATGCCGAAGCAAACGGCAGACGATTATTGTTTACGCCGTCGAGGAAGTTTTTCATTTGTTCCTGGCTATCGCGCCAGGGACTGCCTGAAACGGTTAAACTATAATTATCGAGTGATTGGTTTGCCAAAACTCTAATCGCACCGATGCTTGTAAAGTCAAAGCAGTCGCCGATCGAATTACAAACAGTTCTGGCATCCACGATCTGACTGTCGAACAAGAATTTATGTCTGACATCGAGCGATGTTGCCGAAAGCTGAACCGACAGCATATACGACATATTGACCGCATTGCCGTTGAGCAGCCAACTATTGAATCTATCGTAGTTGGGCGGATCAAAATTATCGCCGTTCGGAAATCTTCGGCTGGTCGAAGATTCTTTCAGATTCAATCGCTGGAGGAACATTAAATCCTTCGGCATTCCCGTTCCGTCCAAGCCCGGCATCGGATTTGGCGGAACATCAGTTGAGCCGAAAACCGGATACGTATTGGGGTCAATTCCATACGGACCGCCGTTGGTCATAACTTTTTGTCCGTTTTTGTTTGACCAATAGCCGAGTGTTAAGCCTCCGGACGCCGGATAGAAACAAACATTTCCGAAGTTTAATCCGCCAACATTCGTATTTGCCACGCCGGTATAACCCTGAAAGCCCGTTCCATCAGCAACCGGTGCTGTTTCAACCCAGTAACTTCCGACATCGCAAGCCAAATCGTTATTGCCGTCAACACATGGAACATTTTCGGTAACAGTATAACTTGCGCCTGCCGGAATCGGACCATACGTCCAATCGCCGTTGCTATCAGTCGTCGTCGTAAACGGTCCGAATGAACCTGCCGGTGTCGTGAAGCTTATGACGATTTGGATTCCAGCAACATCCTGATTGTCATCGTCGAGTGTATTGGCATTCGCATCGTAGAATTTATGTCCGCTCAGGAATACGTCCGGCGGATTTTCGTTGCAGGTTTGATCGTCAGGATGTGTTTCACAAAAATCACGAATTCTAAAATTGTCGGTTTTTGAATTGTTGCTGGTGAAATTGATGTGAATTCCATCCTCGGCAACCGTCGTGGTTGAAGCCTGACGAATCAGCCAAACTTTATACTCGCCGCCGGCGTTTGGTGTCGGTGAAAAGGGTGCGAGCTTGACGGACATCGAGTTATTTGCGGAATTTAGCAATCCATTCGGGTGTTTACAAGCCGGACCGGTTGCGCCTGAAATGACTCCGCCGGAAACAAGCAGTTGACGGCATTCAGCCGCGTCCGTTGAAAGTAACGAAGAACCGCTCGGATCGGTAACTTGAAAATAATATGTTCCGTTGGGCAGTCCGTTTCCGTTTTGATTTTGCGGACCGCCGTTTAAGTAAACATCATCATCGTCATCATAGATATTTACATCAACTCCCGTTCCATCATAAATGGTCGTATATATCGCGCCGAAAAAACCAGCGGCGGAAGCGGGTTGTGTATATTTGAAACCGATAATCGCTACAAAAGCAATCACGGCAAGGGGGAGCAAGGTTTTCATAATTATTGTGCTTCTCATCTTTATTAACTCCAAAATTTTATTGTTTGATTTTCTTGCCGGTTCTTTCGAACCTGACAGCCAAATTGTTGGTGGAGCAACAATTAAACCAATAACTTACCGGATTACCAATAGGGGCATATTGTAATCAAGACTAGAGTGTGATTTGAAGTTAACGAGACTATATTGAAAAACTGTTTGAATCTTTTCGGAATAAAAACATTAGTCCAAACTTTTCCAATCTAAATAACAACAATTTCCAATATAATCTGCCTAACCGTCATCACAACAAACGCCCGCTCGATAATTGGAAAAGTCATTTCAACGAACCCTATTAACTAGTGTTATTCGTTGATAAACAATGTTGGTAAGTGGTTGATTTATCACTTACTAAAGCCGAATTTTTTGATTCATTATTTAGATACAACTAATAATGTTAAATGTCAAGAACTTTTTTGGTTTTTTTTAAAAAAAATTGTGAAAACGGGGAAATAGCACGAAAAAATCAGGGTATTTGTAGTTTTAATTACAAATACCCTGATTAAAATTAGGAAATGAAATTACTCGTAGCGCAGACACTCGATCGGGTCTAATTTAGAAGCTTTTCGCGCCGGAAGAACACCGAAGATCAAACCAATGCTGATCGAAATAACCAGAGCAAAAATTATGGCTTTTAATTCGATCACGGCAGGTAATGATGGAAAGATCAGCATGATCAACTTGCTGATGCCGATGGCGAGAACAACACCAACCAGACCGCCGAAAAATGTTAATGTCATCGCCTCCAGGAGAAATTGCAGAACGATCGCGCTTTTGGTCGCGCCGATGGCTTTGCGGATGCCGATCTCTTTGGTTCTTTCGGTGACCGAAACAAGCATAATATTCATTACGCCGATTCCGCCGACGAGCAGCCCGAGCATCGAAATGGCGATTGCCGCCGCGCCGACTCCGCCTAAGATTCCGTCGAATTGGGCAATAAAATTGTCGGCGGTTTTAATGTCGAAATTGTTCGGTTCGCCGTATTTCACGCCGCGCCGCTGCCGCAGGATTCCCTCGATTTCGAGTACTGCTTCGCTCAATTGTCCCGGTTTAGCCTGGATAATATGCAAGACCGCGTCGCGCGTCGGGGCGGCTTTGCGCGCTGTTCGATATGGCAGAAAAACCTTGCGGTCTTCTTCGTTTTCTCCGAAAAATCCGGCTTTTCGTTTTTCGATCACGCCGATGATCTCCCAGGTCGTGCCGTTCATCCGCACGACTTTTCCGACGACATCATCCTTTTCGTTCGGGAAAAGCGCTTCCACCGCGTTGACGCCGACCACGATCACGTTCCGGCGCTGATAGTTATCTGATTCGGTGATAAAACGTCCCTGTTTGATGACCAGATTCGTCATTTGCGCATAATTCGGCGTGACGCCGTCGGTCAGAGCCCAGCGGTAATTTTTGCCTTCATAAACCAGGTTGTCGTCAAATCCATCGCCCCACGAACCGATATTCGGAGCAACGGTCGCGATATCTTCGACCGTGCTCGACTGCGCCAAAATTGCTGCGGCATCATCGTCGGTCAAGGGTTTGCGGTTGCGCTCGTCGCGGTTGCGCGGTCCGAATCCGGTCGAAAGGTGAAACGCATAAATATTGTTCGAGCCGTATTCTTCGATGATCGAAATGATCGATTGCCGCATTCCGGTGAGGATCGAAAAAACGACGATTCCGGTGATCAGCCCGATCACGATTCCGAGGATCGTTAAAGCCGAACGGAATTTGTGCGACATAATACTGTCGATTGCCATTTTCAGAACTTCTTTCGGCAGAGAGCTTGTCAGATTCATTTTTTTTCTCCTTAGCTTTTGGTCAACGCGACGATCGGGTCTAAACGGGCGGCTTTCCACGCCGGGTAAAGTCCGGCAAGAATACCGATTCCGCTCGAAACGCCGACCGCTAAAGCCATATAAAAAACAGTGATCGTCATCGTCATTTCAAGCAGAGCACCGACGATCTGTGTCGCGACCGCCGCCAGAAGCAGTCCCAGAATTCCGCCGACCACGCAAAGCAGTGCCGATTCGATCAGAAATTGCAGCAGGATCTGTTTACGCGTTGCGCCGAGCGCTTTTCGCAGACCGACTTCAAAAGTCCGCTCCGTCACGGAAACGAGCATAATATTCATCACGACGATACCGCCGACGACCAGAATGATCATCGTTATCGGGATCACGACGACCGCGATGACATTTGTAAACTGATCCATTT
The DNA here is from genome assembly GCA_035536135.1 of Pyrinomonadaceae bacterium. Taxonomy (GTDB): domain Bacteria; phylum Acidobacteriota; class Blastocatellia; order Pyrinomonadales; family Pyrinomonadaceae; genus JAFDVJ01. Next base: position 8,175 of record DATLOR010000361.1, read on the forward strand.
GCGAATTAAACTCGTCAGTGTTAACCACGCTGAAAGTATCTTCTTCACTGCCGATGAGTTCGCGCCGGTTGCGCAGAACGAGCCGCGCGTTTTCGATAGTTTCCTGAAGAACCTCGGCGTTAGCGGCTTTGCCGTGCACCTGCAGACCGCCGGTGCGGTTAAAGATCTGATTGTGAACCGTCAGCGGAATATAGATATTTCGATCCATCGAATCGCCGAAAAACGAGCCGCGTTTTTCCTCGATGCCGATGATCTGCAGCGGCACGCCGCGTATTTTGATGGTTTGACCGATCGGATTTTGATTCGGAAAGAATTTGTCCTGAACGTCCGTTCCGATCACACAAACCTTGGCGGAGCGTTCGACTTCCGAGTCGGAGAAAAAGCGTCCCGGATTGATGGTTTTGTCTTCGATATCAACCATATTCGCCGTGTCGCCGATAATTCTGACTGACGGCATTTCAATCCCGTTCTGATTTATCTCCGCACCGGCGTTCATCGATGCACCGATCGAAAAACACATCTTGCAGTTGTCGCGGATATATTGATACTCCTCCCAATTTATATCCTTGTTACGACGATTACGGCGTTCGAATTCTTCATCGGAAATGCGTCCCATATTCGCCATGCGCGTCATCATAAAATGATTCGAGCCGAGAACTTTGGAAACTTTGTCGATGACGTAAGTTTTCAAACCCATGATCGATGCGCCGACGACGACGACCGCCGCGACGCCGATGATGATTCCGATCAGCGTCAGAAAAGCGCGGAGTTTGTGTTCCAGAATCGATTTTAATGCAATCCAGAAAGCGTCTGAATAAAATGAATATAATTGCCTCATAAAACTCTGCAGAAGAAGTAAATTTATAGGAATTGCTGCCTGAAAAATTAGACGCTATAAGAAACGTATTTGTTAACAAGAATGTTTCGGAAAAGTTTGGTTTGAAGTATTGCCAACTAAAACATCTCTCGTGTTATACTTGCAAATTGTAATTTTAAGCAAATATTTATTCGGGAGAATCAAGTTTTGAGCGTTTTAGTTGATAAAAACACGCGCCTTATTGTTCAAGGCATCACGGGAAAAGAGGGAACTTTTCACACTTTGCAAATGATCGATTACGGTACCAATATTGTCGGCGGCGTAACGCCCGGCAAAGGCGGCACGACGCACGAAGGCGTGCCGGTTTTCAATACGGTTGCCGAGGCTGTTCGTGAAACCGGTGCCAATGCTTCGGTCATATATGTTCCGCCCGCATTTGCGGCGGACGCGATCATGGAAGCGGCGGCGGCGGGAATTCCGCTCGTCGTGTGCATCACCGAAGGCATTCCGGTTGCCGATATGGTCAAGGTTCGCGAATTCCTGCGCGATAAACAGACGCGGATGATCGGTCCCAATTGCCCCGGAATCATCTCGCCCGGCAAATGCAAGATCGGAATTATGCCCGGACATATTCATAAAGAAGGACGCATCGGCGTCGTTTCGCGCTCGGGCACGCTGACCTATGAAGCGGTCGGACAATTGAGCGCGCTCGGGCTCGGACAATCGACGGCGATCGGAATCGGCGGCGACCCGATCATCGGCACGACGCACACCGACGCGCTGAAATTGTTTCAAGCCGACGACGAAACCGACGCGATCATTATGATCGGCGAGATCGGCGGAACTGCCGAAGAAGACGCGGCGGCTTATGCCAAAGACAATGTCACAAAGCCGATCGTTGCGTTCATTGCCGGACAAACCGCGCCTCCCGGACGAAGAATGGGACACGCCGGCGCGATCATTTCGGGCGGAAAAGGTACTGCCGCCGAAAAAATGAAGGCTTTGACCGAAGCGGGAATTCGCGTAGTCGAATCGCCTGCCGACATCGGTAAAGCCGTGCAGGAAGTTCTCGGACAAAAAGCGGCAGTTTGATTTTTATTTTTTTTAGCCGCGGATTAACGCAGATTTCGCGGATTTAACTAAGTTGTTTTCATCCGTGCTGATCTGTAGCGTTGATCCGCGGCTAAAATGTTTTAGGCTATAAAGGAGGAAATTTCATGGCGGGATACGAAACTTTTCTTCACCGTTGGTTTGAAGAAGTCTGGAATCAAAAAAGCGAAGCGGCGATCGACGAAATGTGCGATGAAAACGTGATCGCCAACGGTTTGACCGATGCCGAAGGCAACACGATTCGGGGCATCGAAGCATACAAAAATCTGTTCAGAACATTTCTTGCGGCGTATCCCGATATGAAAATCACGGTCGAAGACACCGTTTGCGAAGGCGATAAAATGGTTGCCAGATGCCGTGTTTCAGCGACGCACGCAGGCGAAGGCTTGGGCATTTCACCGACCAATCAGCCGATCGAATTTACCGGAATTGCGATGGTGAAATTAAAGGACGGCAAGATCGCTGAAGCCTGGAACGAGTTCGATTTTATGAAAATGTATACTCAGCTTGGAGCTTTGACGCTCGATCTGAAATGAAGTTTTCGCATTCGTTCAAGGTTGAAAAAAGCGATATTGACGCGCAGGGGCACGTCAATAATGTCGCCTATGTCCGTTGGATTCAGGACGCGGCGGTCGCTCATTGGTTTTCGGTCTCAACAATCGAAATCCGCGAAAAATATACGTGGATGCTGACGCGCCACGAGATCGATTACAAAAAACAAACTTTTGAGAACGACGAGGTAACCGTAACGACCTGGGTCGGCGAACCGTCGAGAGTTGCCTGGGAAAGGTTTACGGAAATAAAGCGCGGGACGGATGTCCTTGTTAAAGCGCGCAGCGTTTGGTGTTTGATCGACCGGAAAACATTCAGACCGTCACGAATCGGGGAAGATTTGAAAAAATGGTTTAGGGGAAATGCGATATAAAATTTACGAAAGGAGAAACTAAAGACGATGTATTATCTCGCAGTCAACGGACAACGAACAGGACCCTACGAAGCAAGCGACATTCAGCGAATGCTGAAACAGAACGCCATCGGTTATGAAACGCTTTTTTGGAAGGACGGAATGCTTGACTGGCAATCGGTCGGTTCGCAAAAACATTTGTTTGAAGTTTCGTATCAGCAACCGCCCCAACAGCAAGCCTATCAACAACCGCCGTTTCAGCAGCCGTTTCAGCAGCAACCGTTTCAGCCGCAATATCAGCAGCAACAGCCGGTGCATGTTTACCAACAGCCCGTACTCGTTCAGCCGGTAATGATCGGGATGCAGAAAAGCCGCCTTTCGTATATTTTACTCGGATTGTTTCTCGGCGGTCTCGGAGTTCATAATTTCTATGCGGGATACAGCGGCAAAGGCGTCGCACAACTGCTTTTGACCCTGTTTTTATTCTGGACGATCGTCGTGCCGATTGGCGTTTGGATCTGGATCATCGTCGAGATTTGCACGGTTGATACGGACGCTTACGGCAATCGGATGATATAGATTTTATGAATGTTGTTTTACTGCGCTACAACAAAACTAACCGGCTAAACATCTGACCTTAAAAGAAGTTTTTCAAATGAGGTGAGTGATGAAAATTTTGCAGATTTTAGTTTTGATAATTTTGTTGGGTGGTTTCAGTAATTTTGTAAATGCACAGGCTTGCGGCAAATATCGCATTAATATTAAGGTGCAAAACGAATCAGGCGAACCGATTGACAATGCCCTTGTTCAGCTTTTACCAATTACGAAAGATGAAACGAGAGGCAGCAAATTCGAGCGTAATAATACCGATCTTTCAAATTTCACTCTGACATTTTTGGAAGGGCAGGGCTTAAGCGAATTTCATCGCCTGAAAATCTCGGCTGACGGCTACAAAACAGCGGAAAATGAGCTTAAAATCGTTTCCTGCGATAATAAAACAATTATCGTCAAACTTGCCAAAACCTCTTCGTCGAATGAGCCGGTTTGGAACTTTGAAAACAGAATCGAACTTGAAGCCGCCGGCGAAAATGGTGAAAATCTCGAAAGCTCGTGGGTAATCGTGACTGACGGCGAAAAGATCGTAACGCAGCTTAAAATGGAGAATGGCTACATCAATTTTATGCTGAAGA